>URUI01000137.1 GCA_900551015.1 uncultured Collinsella sp. | reverse complement strand
GCCCCGTCGTGGGCGTCCGGCCCCGCGTGCCGCCGCCACGCCCGAGCGCGTCATTCCCTGCGAGCGCGTGTTTGTGGCCATTGGCCAGGACATCGATTCCAAGCCGTTTGAGGAGATGGGCATTGCCTGCAAGTGGGGCTGCGTGGTCACCGACTCGGACGGTGCCGTGCCCAACTTCGACGGCCTCTTTAGCGGCGGCGACTGCCAGACCGGCCCCGCCACCGTTATCCGCGCCATCAACGCCGGCCGCGTGGCTTCGGCAAATATCGACCGCTACCTGGGCTTCGACCACAAGATCAAGCTCGACGTGGAGCTGCCGACCGTCCAGTTTAAGGGCAAGCACGAGTGCGGCCGCTGCGAGCTGGGCGAGCGCGAGGCCGGCGAGCGTATTCACGATTGGAATCTGGTCGAGCAGGGTCTCACCGAGCAGGAGGCGCGCCAGGAGGCGAGCCGCTGCCTGCGTTGCGATCACTTTGGCTTTGGCGCGTTCCGCGGAGGGAGGAACCTGGAATGGTAGAGCCCAACAACACCACCGTCAGCGACAGCACCGAAAACGGAGCGCATAACATGGTCAAGCTCACTATCGATAATTGCGAGGTCGTGGTGCCCGAGCACACCACGATCCTGGATGCGGCCAAGTCCGTCGGCATCCAGATTCCCACCCTGTGCTACCTGCGCGATCTGAACGAGATCGGCGGTTGCCGCGTGTGCGTGGTCGAGGTCGAGGGCTGCGACCAGCTGGTTGCCGCCTGCAACAACTACGTGCTCGACGGCATGGTGGTCCATACCAACAGTCCCAAGGCCCGCGAGGCCCGTCGCACCAACGTGCAGCTGCTGCTGTCCCAGCACGACTCGCGCTGTACGAGCTGTGTGCGCAGCGGCAACTGCAACCTGCAGACCATCGCCAACGACCTTGGCATTTTCTATCTGCCGTACGAGCAGCGCCTGGCGCGCGAGGGCTGGGACTTCGATTTCCCCATCATCCGCGATAACGACAAGTGCATCAAATGCATGCGCTGCATCAAGGTGTGCGAGAGCGTGCAGGGCTTAGGGATTTGGGACCTGACCAACCGCGCCACGCATACCGCCGTGGGCACCCGCGGGTGTGCGCCGATCGGCAAGACCGATTGCGTCGCGTGCGGTCAGTGCATCACGCATTGCCCGACGGGCGCCCTGCGCGAGCGTGACGATACCGAGACCGTGTTCGATGCTCTCGCCGATCCTGACAAGATCGTACTGGTGCAGATTGCGCCGGCCGTGCGTAGCGCCTGGGGCGAGGAGCTCGGCATTCCGCGCGAGGAGGCTACCGTCGAACGCCTGGCTTGCGCGCTGCGCCGCGTGGGCTTTGAGTACGTGTTCGACACCGACTTCTCGGCCGACCTCACCATTATGGAGGAGGGCTCCGAGCTGCTCGAGCGCCTGGGCGCTGCCTCCAAGGGCGAGGGCGACAGCCGCGGCTGGCCCATGCTCACGAGTTGCTGCCCGGGCTGGGTACGCTTTGTGAAGGCGCGCTATCCGGAGTTTGTCGACAGCCTGTCCACGTCCAAGTCGCCGCAGCAGATGTTCGGCGCCATTGCCAAGACGTACTACGCCAAGGTGTTGGGCGTGGAGCCCGAGCGCCTGTTCGTGGTGTCCGTGATGCCGTGCACGGCCAAGAAGGCCGAGTGTGCGCTGCCGAGCATGGTGGGCGAGGGCGGCGCGCCCGATGTGGACGTTGCGCTGACGGTGCGCGAGATGGTACGCATGATTCGCGCGAGCCACGTGAGCGTCGACACGCTTACCGAGGAGCCGCTCGATACGCCGCTGGGCTTCGGCACGGGCGCGGGCGTGATCTTTGGCGCCACGGGAGGCGTGATGGAGGCCGCCGTGCGCTCGGCCTATTACCTGGTGACGGGCAAGAACCCCGACGCCGACTTCTTTACCGACGTGCGCGGCCTGGACGGCTGGAAGGAAGCCGTGGCCGATATCGATGGCACCAAGGTGCGCGTCGCCGTGGCGCACGGGCTGGGCAACGCCGCCCGTCTGCTCGACGCGATTCGCGACGGCCGTGTGAGCTATGACTTCGTTGAGGTCATGGCGTGCCCGGGCGGCTGCGTCGGTGG
>URUI01000136.1 GCA_900551015.1 uncultured Collinsella sp. | reverse complement strand
AAATCAGAAGCGAATCGAGGAAGCGCCCGAACAACAGCAGCCTGAGCAGTGCGTGCACTCGGCCTCGGCCAGGCGCTGCGTAGCGGGAGCGTCGGAAAGCAGGCCCTCGGGCGTATAGCAGATAACGCTCGAGCGCTTAACGAACTCTTCGACCGAAAGCGGGTTGGAAAACATGGCCGTACCGCCGGTCGGCAGCGTGTGGTTGGGACCGGCAACGTAATCACCGAGCGGCTCGGAGCTCCAGGCGCCCACAAAGATGGCGCCGGCGTTGCGAATGCCACCGAGCAGGCCCATCGCATCCTTGCAGTGCAGCTCCAGGTGCTCGGGCGCCACGGTGTTCACTGCCTCGACGGCAGCCGCCATGTCGGCGGCCACCACGATGGCGCCTTCGTTGTCGAGCGAGGCGCGTGTGATCTCGGCACGCGGCGACTGCGCCACCAGAATGTCGATACCCGCCTCGACCTCGCGCGCAAACTGCTCGTCGCAGGTCACCAGATAGCAGGCGGCCAGCGGATCGTGCTCGGCCTGGGCCATCAGGTCGGCCGCGACCACCATGGGCTTAGCCGTGGCATCGGCCAGCACACAGACTTCGGAGGGGCCGGCGACCATGTCGATGCCGACGTCGCCCGAGACAATCTGCTTGGCCGCGGCGACAAAGGCGTTGCCCGGGCCGGTGATCTTGTCGACGCACGGAATGGTCTCGGTACCGTACGCCAGCGCGGCCACGGCCTGGGCGCCGCCCACCATATAAATCTCGTCTACGCCGCCGAGCTTGGCCGCGGCGAGCGTATAAGGGCTGATCAGGCCGTCCTTTTGCGGCGGTGTCACCATGACCACGCGCTTGACGCCGGCCACCTTGGCGGGAATGGCGTTCATGAGCACGGTGGAGGGATACTGCGCGCGACCGCCCGGCACGTAGATGCCGGCCGCGGCGAGCGGGGTCACTTTGACGCCGAGCATCGTGCCGTCCGGGCGCGTGGTAAACCAGCTCTGCTCGACCTCGCGCTGGTGAAACTCGCGAATCTGGCGCGCGGCCTTCTCGAGCGCGGCGACAAAGGCAGGGTCGAGGCCCTCGAGCGCGGCGTCAATCTGCTCTTGCGGCAGACGAAAGCTCTGCAGCTCAACACCGTCAAAACGCTGGCAGTAATCGCGCACCGCGGCATCGCCGTTGGCACGCACGTTGGCCACGATATCGCGAGCGACGTCGACGATGTTTTGCGGCAGCACGCCCTTACGGTTGAGCTGGTTGGTAACGAGGCGCTCACCGGGAGCAAGCTTGATGGTCTTCATTTCGGTATCCCCTATCGGTCGAGGTTGTGTTCGAAAAACGAGAGACCGGGCGGCGGCGCCAGTCGGCCCGCCGCCCGGACGTTGGGGCGCCCGTGCGTGCTCGCGCTATTGTGCCGAGCCCGCAACGGGCTCAAAATGCTTGTCCTTCACGGCTGCCGCCAAGCGATCTGCCAGATTGCGTACGCGCGGATCCAGACGTGCGGCACCCGGATTGACAAAGAAGCGGGCCGTGCAGTCCATAATGCGACCAGTAATAACGAGGTCGTTATCGCGCAGCGTGGCGCCCGTGGCGGTAATATCCACGATGCGATCGGTCATGCCGACGATGGGACCCAGCTCAATGTTACCGTGCAGCGAGACGATATCGGCGTTCACACCGCGCTCGGCATACCAGGCGCTCGCGATGCGCGGATACTTGGTGGCCACGCGAAGCGACCCGCGGCGGGCATAGTTGCGCTCGGCCTGGCCGGCGCGCCACGCGGGCTCCGCCTCAATGAAAGTGCACAGGCCGTAGCCCAGATCGACCAGCTGCAGCAGGTTGAGGTCGGCCTCGATAAGCGAGTCCCAACCGCAGATGCCGCAATCGGCACCGCCGCAGCCCACAAAGGCGGGCGCATCGCTGGGGCGCACGATGACAAACTCGATATCTCCGACCGCGCCCTCACCGGCACGCGTGTCGCGGCCGCGCACGATTAGGTGACGGCCCGGATCGCGCAACTCAGAGACGTCCAGGCCCGCGGCTTCGAGCACGTCGAGCGTATCGGCCTTGAGCGAGCCCTTGGCTGGGATTCGGGGAGGTCGTGGCCGCTTCGGAAGGCAGGGTGATGCTGTCGTAGG
>URUI01000135.1 GCA_900551015.1 uncultured Collinsella sp. | reverse complement strand
CAACGTGGAGCCTGCCGCGGCCCCGCGTGATGATGTGGTGACCTTCAGTTGAGCGCGCAATCTCGAGGGCTCAATCGTCGCCCTGGTTACGCCGTTTAAAAAGGACGGCAGTGTCGACTTTGACGCGCTCGAGCGCCTTATCGATTTCCACTTGCAAAATGGCACCGACGCCATTCTCACCCTGGGCACCACCGGCGAGAGCGCCACGATGACCGATGACGAGGACAACTCCGTCGTCGCCGCCGTGGTCAAGCATGTTGCAGGACGCGTCCCCGTCATCGCCGGCTCGGGCTCCAACTCCACGCAGACCATGCTCACCAAGTCGCTTACTTACCAGGGCTTGGGAGCCGACGGCCTGCTGCTCATTACCCCCTACTACAACAAGTCCAACGAAGAGGGTATCTATCAGCACTTTAAGACCGTCGCCGATGCCGTTGACATCCCCTGCATCCTGTACAACATCCCCGGCCGCTGCGGCTGCGGTATCAGCGAGCGCAACGTAGAGCGCCTGGCCGCGCACCCCAACATCATGGGTATTAAGGAGGCCTCGGGCAACGTCGCCTACGCGGCCAAGATCGCCCACCTGCTGTCAGACGACTTCCGCATGTACTCGGGCGAGGACGCGCTCACCGTGCCGCTCATGAGCCTGGGCGCCTCGGGCACCATCAGCGTGTGGGCAGACGTGCAGCCGCAGCTCGTGCATGACATGTGCCGCGCCTATTTGGACGGCGACGTAGCGCGCGCCCGCGATATCCAGATTGCCGGCCAGCCGCTCATCAACGCCCTCTTTAGCGAGGTCAACCCCATCCCCGTTAAGGAAGCGCTCGCCCAGATGGGCATGATCGAGGCAAACTACCGTATGCCGCTGTGCCCCATGGCAGACGACACGCGATCCGCACTTACCGATGCTCTGAAGGGAGCTGGTCTGCTTGATTAAGGCCGTCATTATGGGAACGGGCCGCATGGGCTCGCTCATCCGCACTACCGCCGAGGGCATTGTCGACGCCGCCGGTCAGCCCGTTTTCGACATCGTCGCCCAGATTGGCTTCGATTTGAGCGAGCTCGAGAACGCACCGGCCGCCGATGTGATTATCGACTTCTCGAACGTCGTGACCTTCGATGCCGTCGTCGCCTATGTCGAGCGCACGGGCGCGGCGTTGGTCTCGGGCACCACAGGCTACACCCCCGAGCAGATGGACCGTCTGCGTGAGCTGGGCCAGAACATCCGCGTTATGCACTCGGGCAATTACTCCATCGGCATCGCAGCCCTGCGTCATCTAGTGGCCCAGGCCACGCGTGAGCTGCCCGGCTTTGACTGCGAGATTGTCGAGACTCACCACAACCAAAAGGTCGACGCCCCCAGCGGCACCGCAAAGCTGCTGCTCGACGCCGTAGTCGAGGCCGAGCCCGAGGCAGGCTACCACCCCGTCTATGGCCGCGAGGGCATGTGCGGCGCGCGTGACCCCAAGGAGATCGGCATGCACTCGCTGCGCGGCGGCACCGTCGCCGGCGTGCACGAGGTGAGTTTCTTTGGCCAGGACGAGGAGGTCACGCTCACCCACCGCGCCACGAGCCGTCAGATCTTCGTCAACGGTGCCTTGGCAGCCGCGCAGAAGCTCATCACCCGCGAACCCGGCTTCTACACCTTCGACCAGGTCATGTTCGCCTAACTAGTTATCAACCATACCCCCTCAAAGGAGAGACAGCATATGAGCAACGCAGCCGAGATGGACGCACAGGAGATTATCAACTACATCGCCACCGCGCCCAAAAAGACGCCCGTCAAGCTGTACGTGCGCGAGAAGCAGGGCATGAAGGTTGCCTGGGGCGACGCACATGTCTACGGCGGTCGTCGTGGCAAGACCGTCTTTGGCGACTGGGATGAGCTTAAGGCCATCCTGGACGCCAACGCCGATTCCATCGATTACTACGATGTGGAGAACGACTGCCGCAACTCCGCCGTGCCCATGCTCGACCTTAAGGGCATCAACGCCCGCATCGAGCCGGGCGCGATCATCCGCGACCGCGTCGAGATCGGCGACCGTGCCGTCATCATGATGGGTGCCATCATCAACATCGGCTCCGTTATCGGCGAAGGCTCCATGATTGACATGGGCGCCGTGCTGGGCGGCCGCGCCACCGTGGGCAAGAACTGCCATATCGGCGCCGGCACCGTGCTGGCAGGCGTTGTGGAGCCCGCCAGCGCCACGCCCGTCATCATCGAGGACGATGTCATG
>URUI01000134.1 GCA_900551015.1 uncultured Collinsella sp. | reverse complement strand
AGGCCACTGCATTCTGGGCTACCCCGCCGCCGCGCCCAAGCCCGCCGCACCCAAACCTCAGCCCAAAAAAGCCGCTCGCCCCAAGCCCATCGAGCCCAAACCGAGCCGCGACGAGATGACCTTTGCCCAGCGCATGGTCACCTCCAAGGAGCCTACGGGCGAGAATGAGATTCCCGGCATGGCTCCGGCTCAAAAAATCATCATCGTGCTCGCCCTCATCGCGTTTATCGTCTTTATGGTCTACACAATCACGGGCAGCATGGGCCTGCACTAACCTGTTCGCGCCGGGCTCCATGCCCGCACCTCCGACTCGCCAACCCTCAACCTCTGCACAACGCATCCGAAAGGTCGCCCCATGGCTTTGACCGACATCTCTCATCCCACCGACATTGCAATGCTCACCGATCTGTACGAACTCACTATGGCCCAGGGGCTGTGGGAGAGCGGCAAGGCCAATGAGCAGGGTTGTTTTACCGCGTTTTACCGCGACCATCCCTTTGGCAGCGCCTATGCCGTCATGTGCGGCACCGCCGAGCTGCCCGAGCTGGTCGAGAATCTGCACTTTACGCTCGAGGATATCGACTACCTCGCCTCGCTCCAGGCCCCGGCCGGCGGCGCGATGTTCAAGCCTGGATTCCTCGACTACCTGCGCGATTTTCGTGCGCATGTAAACATCGACGCCGTGCCCGAGGGCGAGCTCGTCTTTCCGCGCGAACCCATGGTGCGCGTCACCGGCCCCGCGCTTGAATGCCAGCTGCTCGAGACGGCGCTGCTCAACATTGTCGGCTTCCAGACGCTTGTCGCCACCAAGACGGCGCGCGTGGTGCTGGCGGCGGACGGCCGTCCCGTGGCGGAGTTTGGCCTGCGTCGCGCCCAGGGTCCCGATGGCGGCTTGGCCGTCGCGCGCGCGAGCTACGTTGCCGGCTGCTCCTCTACGTCCAATGTGCTCGCCGGCCGCCGCTACGGTATTCCCGTCTTTGGCACGCATGCGCACAGCTGGGTGATGAGCTTCGACTCCGAGCTCGAGGCCTTCCGTGCCTTTGCCAAGTCGAGCCCCAAGAACTGCACGCTGCTCATCGACACCTACGACGTACGTGAGGGTTGCGAGCATGCCATTACGGTTGCCAAGGAGATGGAGGCGGTGGGCGAGCGTCTGTCGGCTATTCGCATCGACTCGGGCGACCTCGCCAAGCTCTCTAAGTATGTTCGTGGCCGTTTTGATGCCGAGGGCCTGCCCTATGTGGGGATCTCGGTTTCCAACGATCTGGATGAGTACACGATTCAGTCGCTGATCGACCAGGGCGCGCCCATCGATAGCTTTGGCGTGGGTACCAAGCTCGCGACCTGCTACGACCAGCCGGCGCTGGGCGGCGTGTACAAGCTCGCCGCCCGCCGTGCGAGTGAGACGGACCCGTGGACGCCGGTGGTGAAGCTCTCCGAGCAGCCCTACAAGCGCACAATTCCCGGTGTTCAGCGCGTACGACGCTATTACGACGGCTTTGGCGGCCCGGTTTGCGACATGATTTATGACGAGGACCATCTGGCAGGGGAGGGCGCCGCGCGCGGCAATACCCTTGTGGCCGTGAACGATGCCGCCCTGGTGACCGACGTGTCCGAACTTGAGTATCGCGAGCTGCTGGTGCCGATCGTGCGCGATGGCAGTGCGGTGGCTCCGCGTGAGAGCATCCAGGACGCGCGCGAGCGCTGTGCTTGGGCGCTCGACCATCTGGACGCAGCTTTCAAGCGCTTCCTGTACCCGCAGACCTATGTGGTGGGTATGGAGCAGGGCCTGGCTCAGGTGCGCGACGAGCTCGTGCGCAAGAACATGGCCGCGGCCTCTGCCTTTCCCTGGGCTCACTAATTCCTTGGGCGGTAGGGGCGAGTCACGCTTCCCTGGCCGCCGGCTCGGCCGTTCGCTGAACAGTTGATTGGTTTGACGTATGACGACTTCTTATAAAACGATGGTGGTAAAGATCGGTTCGTCCACGGTGGTGGGCGCCGACGGCAAGGTCAACCGCGCCTTTATCGGCGGGCTTGCCGACCAGGCCGCAGCGCTGCGCGAGCTTGGCTGGCGCCTGATCGTGGTGAGCTCGGGCGCCATTGCCTGCGGCTATCCCGTGCTGGGCTTCGACCGTAAGCCGGTCGGCGACCTGCCGAGCCTGCAGGCCTGCGCCTCGGCCGGTCAGTGCATCATCTCGTCGGCCTACGACGAGGAGTTCCATGCGCGCGACCTGCTCACCTCGCTCGTGCTGCTCACGCGTCACGACACGGCGCGCCGCACGTCCTACCTGCACGCGCGCGACGCCCTGCTTCGCCTGGTGGAGCTCGGCGTGGTGCCG
>URUI01000133.1 GCA_900551015.1 uncultured Collinsella sp. | reverse complement strand
GATGCCGAGCAGCGGAGTTCCGGCGGCAACGGCGTCGAGCACCGCGTCCGCCTCGCCGCTCTCGCGCATAAAGGCAATCGCGTCGTAGAACGCGCCAACGCCCGGGATGACCAGGCCGTCGGCGTTGCGGATCTGATCCGGATCGTCCGACGTGCAGGCGGCGGCACCGGCGCGCTCAAGCCCGCGCACGACGCTCGACAAGTTACCCTTGTGGTAGTCGACCACCACGATCTCCGGTTCGCCCACGCGACCCTCCCTTTTTCCATTCAAAACCTGCCAAAAAGGGACAGGTTTATTTTGGTCGGTTAAACGTTCACCCACCACATAAGACGGCATTTCCGCAGATAAAACCTGCCAAAATAAACCTGTCCCTTTTTGGCAGGCTACAGTGAGCCCTTGGTGCTGGGGATGCCCTGCACGCGGAGATCCAGCTCACAGGCGTGACGCATCGTGCGACCCACAGCCTTAAAGGCCGCCTCGATAATGTGATGTGAGTTACCGCCCGCCAGCTCGCGCACGTGCAGCGTGAGCTTGGCGTCGCGCGCGAAGGCGTAGAAGAACTCGACGGCCAGCTCGGTATCGAAGGTGCCCACACGCTCGGTCGGCACGGGCAGCTCGCAGTAGGCCTGCCCACGACCCGAGATGTCAACAGCAGCCATCACAAGCGTCTCGTCCATGGCAATCGCCGCGTCGGCAAAGCGCGTAATGCCCGCCTTGTCGCCCAGCGCCTGGCAAAACGCCTCGCCCAGCACAATGCCCGTGTCCTCGACGGTGTGGTGCGCATCGACCTCCACGTCGCCCACCGCGTGCACCGTCAGATCGAACAGACCATGGCGGCCAAAAGCGTTGAGCATGTGGTCGAAAAACGGCACGCCGGTCGAAATATCGCACACGCCGCTTCCGTCCAGGTCGAGCTTTACGACAATGTCGGTCTCGCCCGTCTTGCGGGTCACCTCGGCATAGCGGTCCATCTACATCTCCTCCTTCACCAGCGCGGCAAACGCAGCCAGCACCTCGTCGTTTTCCTGCGGGGTACCCACGGTAATGCGTAGGCAGTCCGCGAGCCCCGGCGCGTAGCTAAAGTCGCGCACCAAAATCGAATACTCGTCGCGCAGACGCTCGCGCACGCGCGTGGCGTGCGGCGTGCGCACGAGCACAAAGTTCGCCGCGCTCGGCCACGCCTCCACGGTCAGACCCTCGGCAGCCATTGCGCGTAGGGCGCACAGCTCACGCTCGCGCTCGGATGCAACCTGTGCCACTACGGGCGCGTACGCATCGCGGGCACGCACGCAGGCAAGCGCGGCGGCCTGGCTCAGCACGTTAACCGAGTAGATTTGGCGAATCGCCGCAAACACATCGATGACCTCGGGCGCCGCGATCACATAGCCCAGACGCGTGCCGGCAGCGCCAAACGCCTTGGACAGCGTATGCAGAATCACCAGGTTGGAATGCTCGGCGATAAGCCCTTGCGCCGTGGTGGCCGCGCCAAACGAATCGTCAGCAAACTCCACGTAGGCTTCGTCGACCATCACCATGCCGGGACACGCATCGCACAGAGCCGCGATAAAGTCGAGCGGCGCCACGTCGCCCGTGGGATTGTTGGGCGAGGTCACAATCGCCAGGTTGCACTCGGGCGCCGCCGCAAGCACGGCAGCCTGGTCGAGCTCAAAGGTCGCCGGATCGCGCCACACGTCGCGCACCTCGGTCTGGCAGAGCGACGCAAAGAAGGCATACTCGCTAAAGCACGGCGGGCAGTTGAGCAGGGTCCGTCCCGCGCCGCCAAATGCCAGCAGGTAGTTATAGAGCAGCTCGTCGCCGCCGTTGCCCACGCAGATGTTCTCGCGTGCCACGCCATGCCAAGCGGCAAGCTCGTCGCGCAGATCGTTGGACATGGGGTCGGGATAGCGGTTGAGCGGTGTGGCAGCCAAGGCAGCGTCGATCGCCTCGCGCACGCCGGCCGGCACGGGATAGGTGTTCTCGTCCTCGGTAGAGTACACCGCCACGGTCTTCACGCCCAGCTCCTTGCAGGCGCGCATGACGCGCAGGGCCACCTCGCCGCGGTTTGCGATGAGTACTTTCTTGAACATGTTACTGCTCCGAAACGGGCTGGACGGAATGGGGCTCGATGTAGAACAGCACGGTGCCGAACTCGACGGGGTCGGCGTCCTTGACGCACACCTCGCGGACGGTGCCCATCTCCTCGGCGGTGATCTCGTTCATGAGCTTCATGGCCTCCACGATGCAGAGCGTCTGATTGGCGGCCACTTCGTCACCCACCTGCACGAACGGCGGCTCGCCGGGAGCGGGGGACGTGTAGAACGTGCCCACCATGGGGCTGCGGACCAC
>URUI01000132.1 GCA_900551015.1 uncultured Collinsella sp. | reverse complement strand
GCTGACGGCCGAGGCCAAGCACGGCGACCTCACCCTTGCCCGCTTTGACGGCGACAACGGCGAGTACTCGCTGCTGCTGGGCAACGCCCGCGGCATCGACGGCCCGGCCGGCATGGGCACCTACCTGTGGGTCGAGGTCGACAATCTCAAGCGCCTCGAGGCCAAGATCGTCGAGGGCCCCTACATCCACCACTGCGTCGCCATTCACGCCAACGTGGTGCCGGTGCTCTACGAGGCGTGCAAGTACATCGGCATTGCCCCCGACCTGTACGACCCGATTGAAGAAGACGTCAAAGCCTACCTGCGAGGAGAGTAGAAATGGCAACTATCGAAGAGCTTGAGTCCCTGCGTTGGGACCTTCGCCGCGATTGCGTCGATATCATCATGGCTGGCGCCGGCGGCCACATCGGCGGCGACATGTCGGTGATCGACGCCCTCATGACCCTCTACGCCAACCACCTCAACATTTCGCCCGAGACCGTCGACGATCCCGGTCGCGACCGCTTCGTGCTCTCTAAGGGCCACGCCATGGAGGCCTACTACGCGGTGCTCTGCCACGAGGGCTATCTGGACCTCGACGACGTCAAGGCCCGCTTCTCCAAGTTCGGCAGCCCCTACATCGGTCACCCCAACAACAAGCTCAAGGGCATCGAGATGAACTCCGGTTCGCTGGGCCATGGCCTGCCCGTGGCCGTGGGCATGGCGCTTGCCGGCAAGATGGACGGCCGCGACTACCGCGTCTACACCATCATGGGTGACGGCGAGCTTGCCGAGGGCTCGGTCTGGGAGGGCGCCATGAGCGGCGGCAACTACCAGCTCGATAATCTGTGCGCGCTCGTGGACCGCAACCGCCTGCAGATCAGCGGCAGCACCGAGGACGTCATGAAGCAGGACTCGCAGGAGGAGCGCTGGGCCGCCTTCGGCTGGAACGTGCTCTCCATTCCGGGCAACGACGTCCAGGCCATCGACGCCGCGCTGACGCTGGCCGCCGAGACCAAGGGTAAGCCCACGGTCATCATCCTCAACACGGTGAAGGGCTATGGCTCGCCCGTTATGGAGGACAAGGCCTCCTGGCATCATCACCTGCCCAACGATGAGGAATATGCCCAGATCATCGCCGATTTCGCTGCCCATAAGGAGGCCATCAATGGCTAACAAGATCGCCAATCGCAAGGTTATCTGCGACACGCTGCTCGAGGCCGCGAAGACCGATAAGGACATCGTCGTCCTGTGCTCCGACTCCCGCGGCTCCGCGTCGCTCACGCCGTTCTTCGATCGGTATCCCCAGCAGTCCGTCGAGGTCGGCATTGCCGAGCAGGACCTGGTGAGCATCGCCGCCGGCATGGCTTCGTGCGGCAAGAAGGCCTGGGCCGCCTCGCCGGCGTCCTTTGTGACCACGCGCTCGTATGAGCAGTGCAAGGTCGACGTCTCGTACTCCAACACCAATGTTAAGCTCATCGGCATCTCGGGCGGCGTGTCCTACGGCGCCTTAGGTATGAGCCACCACTCTGCGCAGGATATCGCCGCCATGAGCGCGATTCCCAACATGCGCGTGTATCTGCCGAGCGACCGCTTCCAGACCGCCGAACTCGTGCGCGCCCTGGTCAACGATAACAAGCCGGCCTACATCCGCGTGGGGCGCAACCCGGTCGAGGACGTGTATACCGAGGACGAGTGTCCGTTCCAGATGGACCGTGCCACCTGGGTTCGCCGCGGCAACGATGTGACGCTCGTCGCCACCGGTGAGATGGTCCGCCACGCCGTGGATGCCGCCGACCTGCTGGCCGAGCAGGGCATTTCGGCAACGGTGCTCGACATGTACTGCGTCAAGCCGCTCGACGCCGAGGCCGTGATCGAGGCTGCCGGTGCCACGCGCGCCGTCGTGACGGTCGAGGAGCACAGCCCCTTCGGCGGCCTGGGCTCTATGGTCGCGCAGGTGGTGGGCGAGCATTGCCCGCGTCCGGTCAAGTGCCTGAGCCTGCCCGACGCGCCGGTCATCACCGGCACGAGCCCCGAGGTCTTTGCGCACTACGGCCTCACCGGCGAAGGCATTGCCAAGACCGTCGCCGAGTTCCTCGGCAACTAGTAGACACAGACGCTGCGCGGCCGCCAAGCACCGCACCTTGCCGTTCAAACCGTCGCTTGCGTACGCAAAGTACGCGGCGCTCCTCTTTCACGGCAATCTGCGGCACTTGGTGGCCGCTCGCTCCTTGTCCGTCGGGTTTTAGTTTTTGAATCGGCGGGGGAGACAGGAGAGTACATGAGTAAATACATCATCGGGATCGATCAGTCCACGCAGGGCACCAAGGCGCTGCTGGTGGACGAGGGCGGCCATTTGATTCATCGTGCCGACCGCTCGCATCGCCAGATTGTCAACGAGGCCGGCTGGGTGAGCCATGATCCAGCCGAGATCGCCGCCAACGTGCTGGCCGTGGCGCGCGCCGTGGTGGAGGAGACCGGGGTCGATCCGGCCGACGTCGCCGGCATCGGCATCTCCAACCAGCGCGAGACTACCGTTGCCTGGAGCCGCAGGA
>URUI01000131.1 GCA_900551015.1 uncultured Collinsella sp. | reverse complement strand
GCTGGCGCTTGCCCGCGCTGCCAAGGAGGACCCGAGCCTCGTCGCCACGCGCGAGGAGCTGTCGCGCCAGCTCGCCGGCAACCTTTGCCGCTGCAGCGGCTACGAGAGCCAGCTGCGCGCCATCGTCCGCTTCCTCAACGAATCCTGCGTACAGGTGGGCTTCGAGATGCCCGAGCTGCCGGTCAATAACACCAGCTCTGACGGCGTTACCTACAAGCAGATTACCCACAAGCAGCCCAAGAAGGACTCGAAGGCCCTGCTCGAGGGCCGTCCGGTCTACACCGGCGATATGGTGCCCGCCGGCGCGCTCATCGTCAAACTCAAGCGCAGCCCCTATGCCCGCGCCAAGATCCGCTCCATCGACACCTCGCGCGCCCTGAAGGTGCCCGGTGTCGTGGGCGTCTACACCTACGAGGACGTGCCCAAGCGCCGCTTTACCATTGCCGGTCAGAGCTACCCACAGCCTTCGCCCTACGACCGCCTGATCCTCGAGAACCTCGTGCGCTACCAAAACGAAGAGGTGGCGATCGTCGTCGCCGAGACCGAGGAGGCCGCCGACAAGGCGCTCAAGCTCATCAAGGTCGATTACGAGGTGCTCGAGCCCCTGCTCGACTTTACCCAGGCACTCGATAACGACATCGTGGTCCACCCCGAGGGCGACGTGACCTTTATGTTCCCGCAGGGCGGCGACGTCCCGCGCAACTTGGTATGCAGCGGCACGAGCGACTTTGGCGATCTTGACGAGGCTTTCGCCCAGAGCGACATCGTCTTTGAGCGCACCTACACCAGTCAGGCCACGCAGACTGCGCCCATGGAGACCTTCCGCGCCTTCGCGACGACCGACGCGTTTGGGCGCATCTCCGTGACCACTTCCACGCAGGTGCCCTTCCACGTGCGCCGCATGGTCGCGCAGTCGCTCGACATTCCGCAGTCGCAGGTGCAGGTCATTAAGCCGCGCATCGGTGGCGGCTTTGGTTCCAAGCAGACGGGCTGCTGCGAGATCTTCGTGGCGTTCGTCACCCAGCAGACCGGCCGTCCGAGTTACTGCTGCTATACCCGCGAGGAGACCATCACCGCGGGCAACTCGCGCCACCAGATGCAGATGACCGTCAAGCTGGGCGCCATGAACGACGGCACCATCACGGCCATCGATCTGCACACGCTGTCAAACGCCGGTGCGTACGGCGAGCACGCCACCACGACGATCGGTCTGTCGGGCCACAAGAGCCTGCCCATCTACAACCACGTGAAGGCGAGTCGCTTTAGGTGGGACGCCGTCTACACCAACACCAACCGCGGCGGCGCGTATCGCGGCTACGGTGCCACCCAGGGCCAGTTTGCCGTGGAGAGCGCCGTCAACGAGCTCGCCGACATGCTGCACATGGACCCCGCCGACCTGCGCCTTAAGAACATGGTGCACGAGGGCGAGATTATGCCGCAGTACTACAACGAGAAGCTCAACGCCTGCGCGCTCGACCGCTGCCTGCTGCGCGCGATGGATATGATCGGCTGGCGCGACAAGCCGCTGGCCGTGGACCTGGGCGACCGCGTGCGCGCTCTGGGCTGCGCGCTCACCATGCAGGGCTCGGGCATTTCCAACGTGGATATCGCCGGCATCGACATGCGCCTGGAAGAGGACGGCTTCATTACCATCGGCACCGGCGCCACCGATAACGGCATGGGCGTCGACACGATCCTGGCGCAGATTGCCGCCGAGGAGCTGGGCGTGGAGAGCTCGTTGATCGTGGTGCGCGGCGTAGACACCGACGTGTCACCGTTCGACGCCGGCTCGTACGCGAGCTCCGGCACCTACGTGACGGGCCTTGCCGCCAAGAACGCCGCGGCCGAGCTGCGCGAGAAGATTTGTGCCAAGGCCGCCCAGATGTGGGACGTTGACGCCGCCGACGTGGTCTTCGACGGCCAGTACGTGCGCCTGTCCGACGAGCGCGCCGCCCGTGAGTGCGGCCGCTACCTCACGCTGCGCGACTTTGCCAACCTGTGCGTCAAGAACATCGCGGGCGGCGACGCGCTGACCTCGCACGCCTCTGCCTGCCTGCCCGTTTCACCCCCGCCGTTTATGGCCGGCATTGCCGAGGTCGAGGTCGACAAGGCCACCGGCAAGGTGACCGTGGTGGACTACGCGGCGGCTGTGGACTGCGGCACCGTGATCAACGAGGCGCTCGCGCGCGTCCAGGCCGAGGGCGGCATTGCCCAGGGTATCGGTCACGCGCTCTACGAGATTGTCGAGCACGATGACCGCGGCCGCCTGCGCACCGGTAACTTCATGAGCTACAAGCTGCCCACGCGCCTGGATATCGGCAGCATTCGCGTGGCCTTTGAGCCGAGCTACGAGCCGACGGGTCCGTTTGGCGCCAAGTCGATCGGCGAGGTCGTCATCAACACGCCGCTCCCGGCGATCGCCGACGCGGTGTACAACGCCACCGGCAAGCGGTTTCGCGAGCTTCCCATCACGCCCGAGCAGATCGCCATGGCAGCGAAATAAACGAAAACTCTCTGCTGTTTTTGGCAGAGAGTTTTTGATATAAAGAAAAATGTCCGCGATAGGAAAACTTTTTATTGACAGTACGGCGAAACTATGGTAAGGTAACACTCGAATTCCATAGAAGCTTTCAGAATTTTCGAAAACTGAAAGTGGAGGACACTCTGGAGAATCCCGTTTGATCGGGTGCCGAAGG
>URUI01000130.1 GCA_900551015.1 uncultured Collinsella sp. | reverse complement strand
ACGCCGGCGATGAGCGTGGCGGGTTCCTGGTCGCGCGAGTTGCCCAGTCCGCCCGCAAAGCCGCCCGCGAGCGCGACGGCAAGGTCCCACACAGTCGGTGTCGAGTTGTCGATGATGGCGGCCGTGGTGGTGCCAAGGGGCGAGAGCTTAAAGTACAGCGTGGACGTGATTAGACAAAAGACCATCTGCAGCGCGAGGCCGGCAATTGCCTCGACGGCAATCTCGCGGTCGAGCGTGGCGATGCCGTATGCCATGGCAAGGACCGAGCCCATGAGCGGACAGATGAGCATGGCGCCCACGATGGCAATGTCCGAGTCGATATCGAGGCCGATGCTCGCGATCAACATGGCAATGATCAGGATGCATAAGTGCGAGCCAGTCAGGCGCGCCCCGTTTACAAAGCGCTTGCGAATCACGTGATAGGGCGCGCGTCCCTCGCGTATGTTGAACGCCTGCTTAAGGAAACGGGTGGCATTCTCCATGGCCTCGCTGTGTGCAGGGCGTATACCGTGACGACGATGATGACGCTCGCGCAGCCGCTTGATCTGTTGTTTGTCGAGTTCCATGCTTACCTCGTTTAGCTTCTGAGCCGCTTTTTGCGTCTGTCGTCTTTACTCTACACCGCGTTAGGCGAGGTGTCAGACAAGGTTTGTTGACCTGGAAGTCAGGCCAATCGACATGGCTAAAACGCCGTGAGGATCATAAGAGTCAAATAGACAAAAAAGCGCGGGGCCGGTTTGATTCCGACCCCGCGCTCTGCGCTGGTGCGTTGTTGTTCGGCCTACCCCAGCAGGCTCAGACCAACAGAGACAAACGCCAGGATAACGCCGACGATGGACTCGCCGCCGAGCAGGCCGCTGGCGACGACCAGGCCCTGCTCCTGGAAGGCGGCATCCTTGGAGGCCTTCTCCTCGTCCGAAAGACCGGCAGCGGCGTCGCGGCGTGCGGCCCACTTGTCGTAGGCGAGCTTGACGCAGGAGCCCAAGAAGGCCGTGAGCGACATGTAGAACGGCAGGTACACGCCTAGGCCGATCATCATGGCCGGAATGCCGAGCCAGTACATGACGATGCCGGCGATAAAGCCGCCTGCGAACCACGGCACGCTCGGGATGCCCGAGACCATGGTGGCGACGACGCTTGCCTGCGCGGCCACAAAGCTCTTGTCGGGGCCGAAAGCATCCGGACCATAGGCGGTGACGAGCGCGACCATGACGGCAGCGGCGACCAGGGCGCCCACGATGCCGCCGATGGCCTGGCCGATCCACTGCGCACGCGGATTGGTGCCCAGCACGGCGCCGGCCTTAAAGTCGTTCATGACGTCGCCCGCAAGGCCGCATGCCACGGCCACGATGCCGGCGATAAAGAACAGCTTGACCTGGGCGATCTGTGCGAAGGCAGCCACGATGAGCATGACGATGAGGCCGAAGATCTCCATGGGGTCGATGCCCGTCTGGCCGCAGCTCTGCGCGCTCATGATGGTGGTGACAAAGGTGAACAGCGTGACGATGACGGCCGGGACGGGGCCAAGGTCGAGCGCGATGGCGACGATCACGGCGATGGCGGCAGTACCCAGGCCGATGATGCCGGCGTCGAGCTTAAGCGAGCCCGAGATGAGCGACTGCTCGTCGGTGTCGCTGGAGCTGTCGGCGGCGAGGCCGCGGGCGATGCCGGCGACCTGCGGCAGGATGTCCTTGAGGACGACGGCGACGCCAAAGCCCATCATGAGGCCCATGCCGAGCGATTTGACGATGCCCTGCGCAATCACAACGTCGAATAGACCGGCAGCGGTGCCGCCCACGATGATGCCAAAGTTACCTAGCAGCGCGCCGGCAAACCAGAAGGCAACCGGGGCGAAGCCAACCAAAAAGCCGATAGAGAGCAGCATGGGCGAGTTATAGATGGCAAAGGTCACGCCGGGGATATTGAGCGTGCACAGCATGCTGGGCACCACGCCCAGAGCGTCGCGAAGCACGCTGTAGATGCCTGCGATGGCCATGGAGCCAAAGAGCTGCTTGCCGGTCTTGCCGCCGGCCTCGGTGGCGCGCAGGGTCTGAGCTGCGGCGTTGCCGGTGGGGAACTCCAGCGCGGCGTCCACGATAAAGTGACGGTGGATGAGCGCCGTGGCCAGCAGACCCAGGATAGTGCCGGCGAGTGCCACGATAAACATGTCGAGCCAGCTGATCTGGTCGGCATAGCCCAGCATCCAGGCGCCCGGAATGGTAAATGCCAGACCGCCGGCGACCATGGCGCCTGCGGACATGATGGTGTGGGTGACGTTTGCCTCGTTGAGGCTGGCGTTGCCCATGAGCTTAAGGAAGAACAGCGAGATGACGGCAGCGAAGACGATCGGCCAGGGGAGTGCACCCATCTTGAGGGCGGTGTAGGCCGAGCTTGCCGTGATGATCACGCAGCCGAGGACGCCGATGACGACGCCGCGCAGCGTGAGTTGCCCGCGCATCGAAGCGCGGTTCGAGGGATTGCTCATATAAAACTCCTTTGCGTATATCCGCTTCCCCCGGGAGCGCCGATACGGATACGGCGCGGGAAGTCGGGTTACCAAGGGCCGCCGCGTGAGCTCGCGCGCGACCGCGCACCAGTATAGCCGCAAGTTAGTCATTTTGGGATGACTGGTTTAGGTAGGCGATATACTGCTGGGCAGACGAAAGGAGCGCCGACGATGCTTAATGGGTGCGCATATATATTGACGGTCGACGTGGGCAACACGTTCATTCGCTTTGGCCTGTTTGCCGAGGATTCGCGACCAGCTGGACAGCCAGCTGAAATCCGAGTTTCTCACTGCTTTGCAGCCCG
>URUI01000129.1 GCA_900551015.1 uncultured Collinsella sp. | reverse complement strand
GACGGCTGACCTCTACGCCCGTCGTCCCCGCAAGCGCAAGGCCGTCGTCGACCAGCTCGCTCGCGAGCTCGAGGCCGAGGACGCTGCCGAGACTGCTGCCGCCGACGCCCCGAAGGGAGGCGATGAGTAATGCCTATCGGACCTGCTCGTATGCCGCTCTTCGATCACTTGGGAGAGCTCCGTCGCCGCCTGACCATCGTGGTCGTGTCGGTGTTTGCCGCCGCCATCGTGCTGTACTTTGCCACGCCCGTGGTGCTCGATATCCTGGAAGACCCCATCCGCTCGTTTGTGCCGGACGGTAAGTTCTACATCACCACCACACTCGGCGGCTTTGGCCTGCGCTTCTCGCTGGCCATCAAGATGGCCGTGGTCATGTGCACGCCCATGATCATCTGGCAGATCCTGGCATTTTTCCTGCCGGCGCTGCGCCCCAACGAGCGCAAGTGGGTCGTGCCCACGGTGCTCGCCTCGACGGTGCTGTTCTTCCTGGGTGCCATCTTCTGCTATTTCATCATCATCCCGGCGGGCTTTGAGTGGCTCATCGGCGAGACCTCGGCCGTCGCTACGGCGCTGCCCGACCTGGAGAACTACGTCAACATGGAGCTGCTCTTTATGATCGGCTTTGGTGTGGCGTTTGAGCTGCCGCTCATCATCTTCTATCTGTCCGTCTTTCACATCGTGTCCTATGCGGCCTTCCGCAGCGCCTGGCGCTACGTGTACGTAGGCCTGCTTGTGGGCTCGGCTGTGATTACGCCCGACGGCTCGCCCGTTACGCTGGGTCTCATGTATGGCGCCCTGCTCTCGCTCTACGAGATTTCGCTCGCCATCGCTCGCGTGGTCATTACCGCGCGCGAGGGCAAGGAGGGCCTGTTCGCGAGCCGTCTGGACCTGTTCTCGGACGACGAGGACGACGAGGAGTAAATCGGTATGCACGAGGTTGGCATTGTCAACGGCATACTCGATACAGTGATTCGCACGGCGCGTGGGGCGGGGGCCTCGCGCGCCGTTTTGGTAACGCTGCGTATCGGGGATATGACCGAGGTCGTGCGCGAGGCGCTTGACTTTGCGTGGGAGACGTTTCGCGACGAGGACCCGCTCACGCGCGGCTGCGAGCTTGCCGTGGAGGAAGTCCATCCACAAAGCGAGTGTCTGGACTGCGGTGAGGTCTTTGAGCACGACCGTTTCCATTGCCGTTGTCCCCAATGTGGCGGTGCCAACGTGCGTCTGCTGCATGGCCGCGAACTCGACATCGCAAGTATCGAGATCGAGACCCCCGACGATTAGCACGCTCGCCATCTAGCGATGGGGTATAAAAGGGCCAAAGTAAGGAGCGCTAAGTATGGCCGAGAAAACGATTGATATCGCGTCGCCGATTCTGTCGCGCAACGAGCGCCTGGCAGATCAGCTGCGTCAGCGGTTTGAGCAGACGAACACCTACGTGATCAATGTGCTGTCGAGCCCTGGCTCGGGTAAGACCACCACGATTCTGGGCACCAACGAGCGCCTGCGTGACAAAGCCAGCCTGCGCTGTGCCGTTATCGAGGGCGATATCGCCTCGGACGTCGACGCCATCATCATGAAGGAAGCCGGCATGCCCGCCATCCAGATCAACACGGGCGGCCTGTGCCACCTCGAGGGCAA
This sequence comes from uncultured Collinsella sp., assembly GCA_900551015.1. Classification (GTDB taxonomy): domain Bacteria; phylum Actinomycetota; class Coriobacteriia; order Coriobacteriales; family Coriobacteriaceae; genus Collinsella. The sequence continues at coordinate 1,261 of URUI01000129.1, read as the reverse complement.
CATGATCATGGAGGCCGTCGACGCCTTCGACCAGGCCGTCGGTCTGGAGAACATCGACGTCATCTTTATCGAAAATGTGGGTAACCTGGTCTGCCCGGTCGACTTTGACCTGGGCGAGAACCTGTCCATCATGATCCTCTCGGTGCCCGAGGGCGACGACAAGCCCATCAAGTACCCGGGCATCTTCCAGCACGCCGGCGCGCAGCTGCTCAATAAGGTCGACGTGGCCCCGGCTTTCGATTTTGACATGGATAGGTATACTAAGACACTCGATGACCTCAATCCGCAGGCGCCGCGGTTTGCCGTGAGCGCGCGCAAGGGCGAGGGCATGGATGCCTGGTGCGATTGGCTCATCGGGCAGATTGAGCAAGCAAGGGCGTAAGTCGGCCGCCAAGAGGGCGGGCGCAGCCGCAGACACACGAGATAGGAGCCTCTTTTGAAGCTCATCATCGCTGAGAAAAACGACGCCGCGCGTCAGATCGCCGAGCGTCTGTCCACGGGCAAGCCCAAAAAGGACAAGGTGTACAACACCGCCATCTACCGTTTTGAGTGGAAGGGCGAGGAGTGCGTGACGATCGGCCTTGCCGGTCACATCCTGGCACCCGATTTTTGCGACAGTGTGCTGTTCGATAAAAAGTTGGGCTGGTATTCGGTCACGGAGGACGGCGAAATGCTGCCGGCCGATATGCCCGATGGCCTGGCCCGCCCGCCGTACGACACCAAGCGCAAGCCGTTCCTTGCCGATGGCATTTCCATCAAGGGCTGGAAGCTCGAGAGCCTGCCCTATCTCACCTGGGCGCCCGTCATTAAGCTTCCGGCCGAGAAAGAGCTCATCCGCTCGCTTAAGAACCTCGCCAAAAAGTCCGACAGCGTCATCATCGCCACGGACTTCGATCGCGAGGGCGAGCTGATCGGTTCGGACGCCCTCAACAAGGTGCGCGAGGTGGCGCCCGACTTGCCGGTCGCCCGCGCCCAGTATTCTTCGTTTACCAAGGCCGAGATCACGCAGGCCTTCGATAACCTTGTCTCGCTCGACCAGAACCTGGCCGACGCCGGCGAGAGCCGTCAGCACATCGACCTCATTTGGGGTGCGGTGCTCACGCGCTACCTGACGCTCGCCAAGTTTGGCGGCTTTGGCAACGTGCGTTCCGCCGGCCGCGTGCAGACGCCGACGCTTGCCCTGGTGGTCGAGCGCGAGCGCGAGCGCATGGCGTTTGTGCCCGAGGACTATTGGCAGATTCGCGGCATGGGAGCCGCGCAA
>URUI01000128.1 GCA_900551015.1 uncultured Collinsella sp. | reverse complement strand
GTTTTAAGCAGCTCGTGGTACTCGGCATTTTCCTTTTTGGTAATACCAACGCGCACCCGGCTGGCGCGTGTTTGCCACCGTCCCCAAACAGCAAGGAGATGACGCCCGATGAGGCTCATAGTTGTCGACGACGACCGCTTGGTAGTCGATTCGCTCAAGATTATCCTGGGCGCCCAGCCGCAGATCGAAGTGGTGGGCACCGGAGCCGACGGCAACGACGCGGTGGCACTCTACGCCGAGCACGCGCCCGATATCGCGCTGCTCGACATTCAGATGCCGGGGCGCGACGGGCTTTCGGCGGCGCGCGAAATCCTTGAGCACGACCCCGCGGCACGCGTGGTGTTTCTGACGACATTCTCGGATGACGAGTACATTGTATCGGCGCTCAAGCTGGGCGCCCGCGGTTACCTGATCAAGACCGATGTCGCCGCCATTCCTCCGGCGTTGGCGCAGGTCATGAGCGGCAAACGCGTGCTCGAGGGTAAGGCGATCGAAGATGTTGACTTTGACGGGATGGGCAACAAGACGGGCGCGCCCCACCGGCCCGCGGCCTTTGCCGGTCTGACCGACCGCGAGTTCGAAGTCGCCGAGCTCATCGCCCGCGGTCTCGATAACAAGGAAATCGCCGCCACCGCCTATATGGGCGAAGGCACGGTGCGCAACCACATCAGCTCGATCCTTGCAAAGATGGGCCTGCGCAACCGCACGCAGATCGCCATCGCCTACCTGCGAGGGTAATTACCCAACGGTCAACCGCCCCGGCACAGCAAAATGGCTGTAACCGATTTAATGCCATTTCAAAACTATGCCGGATTACTACGATGAATCGCCCGCCTTCGACCACGGCAAATTGCGCGCTTACAAAACCGCAGGTAGAACGCTTGCATTATTTAGAAAAATGCAGTCATGGTCGGGAATGTCGAATTCGTCGTAGTAAACCGACATAGTTTTGTTCGGATAGTCCCGCACGGATACCATCCCAGGCCTCGCGGGACAAAAATGATCCGTTTTCTTCCGCCCGCGGAGATCGGCTGACAGCGCCCGCCACGAAATCGGTCCATCTACTACGTTTGACTCGATGCCCCCGACCATACCCGCTTTTCATGCAAAATCGCAGACGTTCTACCTGCAGTTTTGCTTTTGCGTTTTTCGCCATGGTTGAGGGTAGCGGCTTAAACGTAGTAGATGGGCCCATTTCGTGGCAGACGGGTCATTTTCGGGCTGGACGGGTCGCGTGGCGGCCCGCACACGCGTTCACGCGCGGGGCCGGTGGGGCATTTTTGCCCCACCGGCCCCTATTCCAGCTCTATTCCGGCTTGGTTTCTACCGTGGGAGTCTTGTCCGCCGCAACCGGAGTACGGGCGGTGTCCATGCTCAGGCAGTGCTTGGGGCAACTCTCGATACACTCGCCGCACACCACGCAGGCGTACGGGTCAATCGACCACGTTCCGCCTTTGCGATCGACCGCGAGTGCGCCCGCCGGGCAGCGGCGCGCGCACATGCCGCAGCAAATGCACACGTCCATGTCGTTAACGATGTGCCCACGCAGGCGCTCGGGTGCCGCGAGCTTCTCCTGCGGATAGCACACCGTTACCGGCTGCTTGACCATAGAACCCAAGGCCGTCTTGGCAAATGTCAGCAAACTCATGCCGCGCCTACCTTTCCGTGCAGCTAATGCAGGGGTCGATGGTCAGGATAATCATGGGCACGTTGGCAATGAGCACGCCCTGCAGCGCATGCGTCAGACCCGCCAGATTTTGCGACGTCGGCGTGCGCACGCGAAAACGGTCCAGATTCTTGGTGCCGTTGCCGCGCACATAGTAATACGCCTCGCCGCGCGGTTGCTCAATCACAACCTCGCCGCGTGCGCCGTCGGCCGGCGTAAGCTTGGTGCGCCCGCCGATCCCGTCGTGCGGAATCTTGCCCACAAGCTCCTTGATGATGTCCATGGCCTGCGTGACCTCGGCGCAACGCACTTGGCAGCGGGCATAGCAGTCGCCATCGGTAGCGACAACCGGCTCAAACGCAGCCAGGTCCGCATAGGCACCGTCGCCAAACATGCGCACGTCGTAGTCCACGCCCGAGGCGCGCCCAAACGGACCGACCATCGAAAGCTCCAGCGCGTCTTTCTTGCTAATCACGCCCACGCCATGCAGGCGCTCGCCGCAGCTGTCATCGTCCAAAAACGTATGCACCAGAGCCTCGTAGTCAGGACGCATGGCATCGAGTGTCTGGACAATGCCTGCCAGCTCGGAGTCCTCGATATCATGCTTAAGGCCGCCGATCTCGTTAATCGACAGAATCACGCGCCCGCCGCAAGTGCTCTCAAAGATCTTGAGAATCTGCTCGCGCAGGGTCCACGAACGATAGAACAGCGCCTCAAAGCCAAAGGCGTCGGCAAGCAGGCCCAGCCACAGCAAATGCGAGTGAACGCGCGAAAGCTCGTGCAGAATGGTGCGAATATACTGCACGCGGCCGGGCACCTCGATGTCAAGCATGCGTTCGCAGGCGCTGGCATAGCCGCAGCTGTGGCCCACGGCGCAAATGCCGCAGATGCGCTCGGCGATGTAGCCAAACTGATGCATGTCGCGCTTTTCGGTGAGCTTCTCGAGCCCGCGGTGCACAAAGCCGATCTGCGGAATTGCCTCGATGACGCGGTCGTCCTCAATCACCAGGTCCAGATGAAGCGGCTCGGGCAGCACCGGGTGCTGCGGGCCAAACGGAATAACGGAGCGATGTGCCATGGGCCTTACGCCTCCTTTTTCTGCTTGTCGCGGGCGGCCTTGGCGGCAAGCGCCGCGCGGACCTTGGCCGCTTTCTCGGGATCCATGGCGGCGAGCTTTGCCTCCATCTCGGCGGCCTTGAGCGCGGCCTTCGCAGCGGCTTCATCGTGCTGAGCATCGGAGCCGGCAGCCGCAG
>URUI01000127.1 GCA_900551015.1 uncultured Collinsella sp. | reverse complement strand
GTTCCATTTACAAAAGCGATTAATCCATTTGAAAAGACGGAGTGGAAAGACGTAGCCACGTACGGAATCTGCTTGGTGCCGCCCATGGCATTGACCTTGAGCGCCAGCAGTTTGTTCTTCTCGTCCATGAGGTCGAGCACCTGCTTGTTCAGGCGACCGATCTCGCGATAGAGCGCCTTGTTGGACGTATCGTCGCGATGCAGACGGCGGTTGATGCGGTGGCGGTGGACCAGAATGGCCACGATCAGCACGGGGACCGCGATGAGCATGGCAAACAGAATGATCGCGCCGATCTTGCCCACCAGGTCAAACGTGGTGAAGTAGGTCATAAAGATGTTGAAGTACTCAACCCAGCCAAACACCAGCAGGTTAAGGATGGAGCTCACAACGGCAACGACGTTGTAGACAACCTTTGCCAGCAGCTCCCAGGCAAATCCCAGAAACTCACTCACCGTCGGTACCCTCCTGCTTGGTCGCGTTCATCGCCGCCTCGGCCTCGGCCTTCAGACGACGGGCTTCCTCGAGCTTGGCCTCGGCCTGGGCAAGCTGCTCGGCGGCGTTATCGGCCGTGACAGTAGTGTCACCCTTGCCCTCGGCGTCCACGATGGCAGCCGCGGCGGCCAGGCGGTCCTCCTCGGCCATAGCGCGCTTAAGGTTCATGCCCACCACGATGAGGTGATACACCTGGTAGATAAAGAACAGCAGCATGGGCAGCACGATCACAATGAGGAAGCCCATGGAGCTGGACAGGAAGTCCATGACCTTGCCCATCTGCGGCAACGCGAACAGGTATTTGCCCACGATGTCGCCGTCGCTGATGATGTGCGTATCGGCCACGTCGTTGTTATCGCCCTTGGTGGTAAAGCTGCGCATGCCGTTGACCTCGTCGATGGCGGCGATGCGGTGCGTGTTGAGCGCGTACTCGTTGTCGATGATGGTATGGAACGTCACGATGTCGCCCACCTCAAGCTTGGAGGTGTCGCACTTTTTGATGAAGATGAGGTCGCCCTTGTTAAACGTGGGCGCCATGGAGTCGGACTGCACGGCGAGCGGGGTGAAGCCGGCGATGTCAGAGACGCTGCCGTCCTCGCGCGTGGCGAGCGTGGTAAACGCATACAGGGCCGCCACCAGGATGATGATCCACATGACGACGCTCAGCGCGATGGATGCGACTTTTTTAACAGATTGCATGATGTCCCTTACTACCGTGTCTGTCTAGGTCGTGCGCGGCCCGGTGGCCGCCGTGCATATCTACTGTTCTTCGATGCCCTCAAAGCGCATCGAAACCGAATAGTTAGCTCCCTTTAGCATATTAGTGCAATTTGGGTCCGTTCCCTCGAGCCATATGCGAACGGTTACCGGCTTGTCCGTATCTTTTATTAGGTCGAACATGTCGCTGGCCGCGTTCGCCGTATCCGAGTCGAGCCCAAAGACGGTGGCCGAACCAGACGAGCCCCCGCCTCCGTTGGGGTTGTAGACCCAGGTGTGACCGTCGGCGGTAAAGCTCATGCGCATGGCGCTGGCCATACTCTGCGTGTCGGAGCTAAACCGCGTGCCGGACGCGCCGCCGTCGCCGTCCTGCCCGGTCAGGCGAACGCGCAGGTCCGTGCCGCTCATAAAGTGCAGCGTGAACTCCAGGTAGGCACCGGTGGCGGGATCGGCGGTGGAACCGTCTTCGAAGGTAAAGGTCTGGTAGTCGCTCGTGGTGACGGGCTTGAGCTTGGACGCGTCGATGTCCACGCCCTTTTCGCTGGCAATGCGCGCCGAGATCTGGTCGAAGCCCAGGCTGTGGACGTATTCGTCGAACGTGGCATGCTCGTCCAGGTCAAAGCGCAGCGAACCGTCGGCGTTGGCGTCGATCATGAGCATGCGGGTCTTGGCGCTATCGGCGATGGAGAACCAGGCGAACGTTGCCATGGCTATCGCCACCAGCGCAAACAGCACCAGCACCACGGTGGTAGTGAGCTTGCGGCGCAGGTCGATATCGGTGGGCGCGGCAACCGGAGCGCCGGTGGTCGGGCGGCGGTTGTCGGGCGTGGCGTGTGCCATTGCTACTCACCGTCCAAGGTCGCAAAGAGCGCCAGGTGCAAGGTGCCCGGATCCTGATAGAGATAGTCGGCGCTATCGGGGTCGGTGCCCTCGATGTAGTAATAGATATCCAAACGATAGGTCTGGCCAAGCCCAAGCGTGGCGAGCGTGTTCTGCGGGCGCGTGGCCGTCTCGCTCGTGTCCAGCGTATAGGCGGCCGGGTCCTGCGTCACGTTGGCACCGCAAGCGAGCTGGCCGTTTTGCCAACCCAGGAGCATGCTCTCGGTGTAGCCCGCCAGGCCCGTAGGCGCGGTCGCGGGGTGCTCGTCGCGATGGCCGCTATCGGAACTGTCGAGCTCAAAGATGTTGGTTGCAAGCACCTGGTTGCCGCTCGAGACTTTAATGCCCACGCGGGCTGCGCGCAGCAGCTCGGCGTCGGTGCCCTGCGGGACCAGCGATTCGGCCAGATACAGGTTGACCTTGCCCCTTACTTTGCTGGCGCCCGTTCCGGTAATGGTAGGGCGCAGATCGATCCAACCGTGGTAGAAGGCGGAGCCGTTGTCTTTTGCCTGCTCAAACACTGTGGCATCGCCGGCAGAGTTGTTTTGCGCACAGGCAGCAAAGCCGTTGAGGTCAAAGGTCGAGACCGGGTAGAGCGTCACGGCGCCGGTCGCGTTGGAAGTTAGGGAAACGTCACCCTGCTGCGACCAGCTGCCGCGGTCGGCGTCACCCAGCTCCAGCACCAGCTTGGACGTGTCGCTGTGCACGCTCACCGAGTTGGTGTTGACCTTCATGTTGTTGGTAAACCAGGCGTAGGTCGCGGCGCCCAAAGTGGCGGCGAGCGCCACCATAACGAGCGCGATGTAGGCACGCGCGCGGCAAGCGTGGCGGCGGGCAGCGGTGCCCTCGAGG
>URUI01000126.1 GCA_900551015.1 uncultured Collinsella sp. | reverse complement strand
CGTACATGTACGGATGAATGTGGGAGGTGTTCGGATAAAGTCGATAATCAAGGAAGCGTTGGGATGGGCTCGCGATTCGAGTCCCCACCTTAGCATTTGAACCATTTGGCACTATAATCACCATAGGCATGCGCACAACGTTGCGCTTAATCAAGAGGAGAAAACGTATGGGTCTGTTTGACATGTTCAAGAAGAAGGCTGAGCCCGCGACTGCCGCTGCTCCGTCCTCCATCTCTGCTTCTGCCGGCGCCGACGTGCTGTGCTCGCCCGTCAAGGGCAAGGTCATCAAGATGGCCGACGTGCCCGATCCCGTCTTTGGTGGCGAGGTTCTGGGCAAGGGCTGCGCCGTGTGGCCCGAGGACGACCTGGTCTACGCTCCCTGCGACGGCAAGGTGACCGTCACCATGGGTCACGCCGTGGGTCTGCAGTCCGATAGCGGCATCGAGGTTCTGGTGCACGTTGGCGTCGATACCGTCAACATGAACGGCGACGGCTTCGAGGGCTTCGTCAAGGCCGACGACGTCGTGAAGGCTGGCCAGCCCATGCTCAAGATCGACCGTGCCAAGATCGCTGCTGCCGGCTACAAGGACTGCGTCGTCGTGGCCGTGTCCAACACCGCCGAGTTTGCCGATGTCGAGCTCGCCGTCGAGGCCGATTCTGCCGTCGCTGCCGGCGACGCCATCGTTAAGGTCGTCCGCAAGTAAACTGCGACAACATAAGGATGTGCAAGGGTGGTCGGGTTATCCGGCCGCCCTTTTTTATTGCAATGCGGCGGAACGTTTTATTGCGCGTTGGGCGGACCGGTAAACCGTTCGGACGTTAAATCGAGCCGACTGCGCTTTTGCTTTGCCGGGGGCGTTCGTTAGCGGCTAGTATGGCCTTATTGTTACGACGTGCACCGTGTTGGGAAGCGCGGTGCCGCTAGTTGGGAGGAATGTCATGAAGAAGAAGCTGCTGCTTGCGCCCCTGATGGCTGTTCTGGTCGCGTGCGTGGTTGTGCTTTCCGGCTGCGGAGGTCCTTCGGTTGAGGAACTCATTACCGAGGATCTTACGACGCAGTTTGACGAGGTCAAGAACGGTGGCGACGACTTCCTCGCCGGCCTGGAAGAGGCCTCGGGCGACGAGTTCGAGCAGCTGGGCATCGATCCCAAGGAGTACGCCAAGAGCTATCTCGAGGGCTTTGACTACAAGATCGGCGACGTGACGGTCGACGAGGACAAGGGTGTCGCGACCGCCGAGGTTTCTATCACATGCAAGTCCATGAACCAGATCGTTGAGGATTTTGCCACCCAGTACCAGGAGAAGGTCGCCGCGCTCGATTCGATGCCTTCCGATGACGAGCTGTACAAGATGGCCGGTCAGGTTATGGTCGATGTGACCAAGGCTGCTAAGACCAAGGACACCAAGGTCACCTTCAAGTATTCCTGCAATGACGACGGCGAGTGGTCTGCCGACGATTCCGCAACCAACGAGATGATGAATGCGATGATGAGCTAGGGGAGTTACGGCGTTTTACCAAACGCCGTAACTGCTCGACGCTGCGCGGGCGCCAGAGCGACAACTTGTCATTCAAAGAGGACGGCATGACCAGAAGGTCTATGCCGTCCTCTTTTCATGCCAATTTGTTCGCTCTGGTGCCCGCTCGCTGCCCGTCCTCTACCTGCGGCGTTCTCGTTGCTGGAAGGTGGCAGTTGGGGACGTTCCTTTTCTGCCGGCAGTTGGGGACACTCCTTGCGCCAGCGTTGCATCGCAAACGCCCGGGAAAATGCGACCCGGTTTTTGGCCGAATAGTGGGTCACGGTTTCCGGATGGGGTGGGTTGCGGAAAGTGCGACCCGGAATATTGCTCCACAACGGGATGCCGTTTCCCCGACGCGCCTCAAACGGAAAGCGCGTCCCATTCCGGAGCTCCAAAACGGGATGCGCTTTCCGCGCGGAAGAATTGTCGCAGCTGCGTTAAGCGGTGTCGCTCGCTACTCGCCCAAGATTAGCTCGGCGAGTTCGTCCTGCGTATCAACAACGTAGTCGGCGCCGGCGGCTTCCAGCTCTGCGCGGCCGCGGAAGCCCCAGCTGACGCCCGCGCTCTTAAGGCCGGCGTTGTGGCCGGTCAGAACATCGACATTCGAATCGCCCACATAGAGCGTGGTTGCCGGATCGGCGCCCAGCTCTTTCATCACATGCAACGTGACGGGTGCCTCGGGCTTGGGCGGAAATGCGCCCACACGGCCCTGTACCAGCGCAAAGCGCTCGGACCCAAAGTATTTCTCGATAAGCGGAGCTGCTGAGACGTGGTCCTTGTTGGTGAGCACGGCAAGCTGTACGCCCGCGGCGCGCAGACGGTCGAGCATCTCAATCGTGCCGGCGTAGGGTGAGGTGTGGTCCTCCTTGTGCTCGCCGTAGTAAGCCCTAAACTCTGCGAGCGCCTGCTCAAAGGTGCGGCCGTCGCCCGCATACTCGGCAGGCATAAAGCGCTCAACCAGCTTGAGCATGCCGTTTCCCACCTTATAGCGGTATTCGTCAACGGCAAACGTGGGCCAACCGTGCATCTCGCAGGTATGATTACCGGCGGCTGCCAGGTCCTCAAGCGTGTTGAGGATGGTGCCGTCCAAATCAAAAATCACATGGGAAAAAGCTGCTGCCATGGGTGCTCCTGCCGCTTAAGTTGTAAAACGCACCCCATGATACTGGGCATGCGTGCCGGGCATGTTTGGAATCTGAATATCTTTAATGAGCCCTGAGCCTTTGTCGTTAGCAAATTCTCGGCAGCTGCTCTCCTACGAGCATGTCGAGGATGCGGGTCGAACCCCAGCCGGTGCGCACGCGCACGGCGGGACGGTTTGAACAAATTGAAAATAAACGGAGCCGCTGCACATCATTTTGTACAGCGGCTCCGTTTTTTACGATTTTTCTTTAATTTTCAGCCAGATTACCGGTGTAGAGCTGGTAATACTTGCCCTTCTTGGCGATCAGCTCGTCGTGGCTGCCGCGCTCGATGATGCGGCCCTGCTCCA
>URUI01000125.1 GCA_900551015.1 uncultured Collinsella sp. | reverse complement strand
AATAATCTGATCAACCTGTGTGCATATAAGGAAGTAAAGGAAGCACTGGATGAGACACCGGCGCGATACTCAATCTGAGCACCGGGCTTCAGGCGCTTGCCCGGCTTGACCAGGCACTCCCAAACGTGACCCAGCGGATCAACATCCTCGCAGCGCTTGAGCAGCAGTGTCTCGACCACACCGCCCGAGCCTGCCTTGCGACCGATCAGGCGGGCCGGCATGACACGCGTCTGGTTGATGACGAGCACGTCGCCCGGCTCGATATAGTCGATGATGTCGCGGAAGATGCGGTGCTCAACGGTACCGCCGTGCTCCAGCGGCGTTCCCGCCTGGGAGCCCTTGCGATTCACCACCAGCAGACGGCAGGAGTCACGCGGCTCGGCAGGAGCCTGGGCGATAAGCTCTTCGGGCAAGTTATAGTCAAAATCATCAGTACGCATAGACACGTCGGATTCTCCTTATATAGTCAAAGTCCGCTCTACATCCTAGCAGGCTGCCAGCCCAAAAGAACTACTTTTTGGCGGCTTTGCGCTCGTCGCGGATGCGGGCGCGGTCCATGGCCGCCTCGACAGCAGAAAAGCGGCAGCCGCAGTAGTTCTGTCGATACATGCCCAGTTCGCGCGAACGGCGCGTAGCCTCGGGATAATACGGGCGAAAATCGCGAATCACCGGGGTGAGCCCATGGGCGGCCGCCAAACGCTCAAGCACGTCATTGCAGGTGTCGAACAGCTGATACGGCGAGACGGCGAGCGTCGTACCCACATATTCAAACCTGCGCTCCTGGGCAACGCGGCATGCCTCGGCCAAGCGCAAGGCATAGCACGAGCGACAGCGACGGGGCCGATCGGCACCCAGCGGGGCCACGCCGGCCTCCCAGCGCTCGCGGTCCTCCCCCGCCTCGATGAGCTCGATGTCGCCATCGGCACACCACCGGCGCAGCTCGTCCAGACGCCGCCGCCATTCATCGCGCGGTTGAATATTGGGATTGGTCCAGCAAATCGTGGGCTCAAACCCCTCCTCGCGCAGCAGGCGAACCGGCTCAAGCGAGCATGGTGCACAGCACGCATGCAGCAACAACGACTTCATCGACATCCCCGTCCCAGAAAACTCACCCCGACATCATGGCAGCTAAAATAGCCCCGTCCCAAAAAGACTACTTTGCGAAAAAGCGCACGCCAAAGGACGTATCCTCGCAGGCGACGATACGGCGGTCGCGCAGAATGGTCCGCACGTAATACCAATCACCCACACAGCCCGACAAGTGCAGACCAGCCGCCAGGTAGCACAGCAGCGGATAGTCCGAGAACGCAAACCCCAGGGCAAATGCTGTCGTCACAACAACCGTCGGCGCCAGGCAAACCGCCATGTACCGCCGGCGCGAATACACAACGCCCTCGGCGCAGGCATAGATCATCGCCGTCTCGCGATTCGCCCCAAAGGTCACCTGCGCGCCCGCAGGCGCCAGCAGCTTAAAAAACACCGCATGCACCAGCTCGTGCACGGCAAACGATGCCATTGAGACCGCAGCCAAGCCGACTATCCAGCCCACGACAGCCATCCAGCCGCCCGCCTCAGCCGCGTCCAAGTCCGCAGGCCCGCCCAACAGCATAAACACCGGCACCAGGCACACGGCAAACACCGCGATCACGGCCATCCCCCACACGAAGCAAGCGTGTAGAAAATCCTCGTCCTCAAACGCATGTATGTTGGAAATCTCATTCATAGCATCTTAGGATAGCGCCCCTGCCACGCACCCGCCCGCATGTGCGATAATGTCGAACGATATGCACGAATTGACCACCGCGCCGCCGAACCCCGTGCCCGGCCGCGCTCTTACCTATATGCGAAGGAGTCCCATGGCATCCAAATACTCCATGAACGACCGTCCCAGCTGGCCGCGCCGCGCCATCGTTACCGCCGGCGAGCCCTACGGCAACAAGGGTCTGCACTTTGGCCACGTCGGCGGCGTCTTTGTCCCGGCCGACTTCTTCGCCCGCTTCCTGCGCGACCGCCTGGGCCGCGAAAACGTCATCTTCACCTCGGGCACCGACTGCTACGGTTCGCCCATCATGGAGAGCTACCGCAAGCTCAAGGAGAACGAGGGCTACGACAAGTCCATCGGCGAGTATGTCGAGTCCAATCACTCCCGCCAGGCCGCGACCCTCAACAACTACAACATCAGCTGCGACATCTACGGCGGCTCGGGCCTTGAGCCGGCGGCCCAGATCCACAACGAGGTGACTGCCGAGATTATCGAGCGCCTGCACGAGCAGGGCACCATCTCCAAGCGCTCCACGCTGCAGTTCTACGATGCCAAGGCCGGCACGTTCCTCAACGGCCGCCAGGTCATCGGCCGCTGCCCCATCCAGGGCTGCAAGTCCGAGAAGGCTTATGCCGACGAGTGCGATCTGGGCCACCAGTTTGAGCCCGAGGAGCTCATCGCGCCCAAGAGCCAGCTCACCGGCGAGGTGCCCGAGCTGCGCCCGGTCGACAATCTCTACTTTGACCTGCCGGCCTACCTCGACTTTATGAAGACCTACACCGCCAAGCTCGCCCAGAACCCGCAGGTTCGCTCCGTGGTCTCCAAGACCATGGAGGAGTGGCTGCTGCCGGCTCAGCTCTACATCCAGAACAAGTTCCGCGAGGCCTTCGATGCCGTCGAGGACCAGCTCCCCGAGCACACCGTGCTGGAGCCCGAGGGCAACAAGAGCAGCTTTACCGTCACCTTCCCCAGCTGGAAGGAGCGCGACGACGCCCACGCGGTGCTCGCCAACGGTGGCGTGCGCTTCCGCAGCGGCAAGGCACTCGTGCCCTTCCGCATCACCGGCAACATCGACTGGGGCGTTCCGGTGCCCGAGGTCGATGGCGTCTCCGACGTCACCTGCTGGTGCTGGCCCGAGAGCCTGTGGGCGCCCATCAGCTATACGCGTACCGTACTCGCGCGCGATGCCAAGGCCGCCGGCGTGACCGAGTGACCCTGATGACGCTCATCTTCGCCTCTGTGGTGATGGTGACTGTA
>URUI01000124.1 GCA_900551015.1 uncultured Collinsella sp. | reverse complement strand
CCACCCCGCCCCACCACTCCACCCCCAATATGTTGTAAAACACCCCCGAGCATATGTTCGAAAACACAATATGTTGTGTTTGCAGCAAAGGCGGGATGCCACCTGTAGAACCACGCCCGCGAACCTCAACCTTCAAGTTGACCTTGAGGCGATTTTTACGTCCCTTTACACGCCGTTCACATCGCCCCCAAACTCCCCCCATCCACGGTACGCATGGCCCACCACCGCGTCGGTGTCTGGCGAAAAATGAGGCGGGCCCCAGATTGCCCATGCGCGCAAAAGTGCGTCTCGGCAATCTGGGGCCCGTCCCCTTTAATATTTATAAATATGCAGGTCAGCGAGGTGCTAGCGATGTGCCAGTGGATGCGCCGCCAGATAAACCTCGGTCAGTTGCGTGCGGTCGACATGCGTGTAGACCTGCGTGGTCGAAATATCGGCATGGCCCAAAATCTCCTGCAGCACACGCAGGTCGGCACCGCCCGCGAGCATGTGGGTGGCAAAGGAGTGGCGCAAGGTATGGGGATGGAGCCCCACCAGCCCCACCTGGCGCCCATACCGCTCGCATATCGCATGCACGGCTTGGCGCGACAGGCGACGTCCGTTCTTATTTAAAAAGACCGCCAAGGTCTCCGTCCCGTGAGCATGGGCGGCCAGGAGAGTGCGCCCGTCACCTATATAGTGTGTCAGGGCACGCGCCGCGCTTCCCACCAACGGGGCCAGACGCTCCTTGGAGCCCTTACCGCGCACCAGGACAAACCCGTCATCAATATGGATATCGCCCACATCGAGCCCGACCAGCTCACTCACGCGCAAGCCGCAACCGTAAAGCACTTCCAAGATGGCATGATCGCGCAGTCCCATCTCGCCCTCGGGAAAGTCTTGATCGAGCAATGCCGAGACATCCTCCACCGAAAGGTATTCCGGCAGGCGATCAGCCTTTTTGGGCAGGCGCAACGCCGCCGTCGGGTTTTGGGCCACGGCCCCATCGCGCACCAAAAAGGCATGCAGACCCTTCACGGCAGCAAGCGCGCGCTCCACCGAGGCGTCGGAATAGCCTCCGTCGCGGCGATCGGCAACAAAGCCCTCCACGACCTGACGGCTCACATCTTCAAAAGACGCAATGTCAGCCCGCTCCAGATAAGCGCAGTACGTCGTCAGGTCACGACGGTAGGCAGCAATCGTATTGCGCGCCAAGCCCCGCTCGACCGCAAGGTAATCGAGATACTCCCCCGCCGCCACAGCGAGCGACGAGGGAGTAGCTTCGGCATATTCTTGGTTCGCCGGCACCCTTAGTCCGTAGCGAGGTTCATAGGCGTCACCTGCACGCGATCGACGCCCTCATGCTGGCCAATCGAGGCGCGCACGAACTCGCGGAAAAGCGGCTGCGGGTTGGTCGGACGGCTCTTGAACTCGGGGTGAGCCTGGGTGGCCACATACCACGGATGTACGTCGCGCGGCAGCTCGACCATCTCGACCAGACGCTCGTCGGGCGAAAGGCCCGAGATAACCAGACCGGCGTCCTCGAGCTGGTCACGGAAGGCGTTGTTGAACTCAAAACGGTGACGGTGACGCTCGTAGACAAGCTCCTCCCCATAGGCCTCACGCGCGAGGGAATCGGCAGCAAGCTTGCATGGATAGGCACCCAGACGCATGGTGCCGCCCTTCTCGGTCACGTCCTCCTGCGAGCTCATCAGGTCGATTACGCTATACGGGCCATCCGGATCGAACTCGGAAGAGCTGGCACCGGCAAGGCCGACCACGTTGCGGGCAAATTCGCACACGGCCACCTGCATACCCAGGCAAATGCCCAGATACGGAATCTTGTGCTCGCGGGCGAACTCGGCCGCGAGGATCTTGCCCTCCAGGGCACGCTTGCCAAAGCCGCCAGGGACCAAGATGCCCGAGGCGTCACCCAGGATCTCGGAGACGTTCTGCTCGTCGAGGCTCTCGCCATCGACCAGCTGCACGTCAACGTGGCGATCGAAGAACACGCCCGCGTGGTGCAGGGCCTCGATAACCGACAGGTAGGCATCGGGCAGCTGCGTATACTTGCCCACGACGGCGATCTTCACCTTGTCGGCGTGCTGGTTGGCATGGTTCTGCTTGCGCAGGAACTCGTTCCACTCACTCATGTCGCGCTCACGCGGGTCCAGACCCAGACGCTCGCAAATGCGCAGGTCAAAGTCCTGCTCGGCGAGCAGCTGCGGGACATCGTAGATGCTCGCGCAGTCCTCGTTGGTAAAGACACAGTCGGTGTCGACGTCGCAGAAGCTTGCGATCTTGCCGCGGATGGCATCGTCGATATGGTGGTCGGAGCGCAGAACGATAATATCGGGCTGGATACCAAAGCTGCGGAGCTCCTTGACGGAGTGCTGCGTCGGCTTGGTCTTGACCTCGTGGGCGGCGGCGATATAGGGAACGAGCGACACGTGGATGTAGCAGACGTTCTCGGGGCCGGCCTCCTTGCGATACTGGCGAATGGCCTCGACAAACGGCTGCGACTCGATGTCGCCGATGGTGCCGCCCAACTCAGTGATGACCACGTCGGAACCGGTCTGCTCCTCAATACGACGGAACTTATCCTTAATGGCGTTCGTGACGTGCGGAATCACCTGCACGGTGCCGCCCAAAAAATCACCGCGACGTTCACGGGCTATCAGGCTCTTATAGATGGCACCAGTCGTAAAGTTGGAATCGCGGGTCAGGTTCTCGTCAATAAAGCGCTCGTAGTGGCCCAGGTCCAGATCGGACTCGTAGCCGTCCTCGGTCACAAAGACCTCGCCATGCTGGAACGGGCTCATGGTGCCGGGGTCGACGTTCAGATACGGGTCGGCCTTTTGCATCGTTACCTTGTAGCCGCGCGACTTGAGCAGACGGCCCAGCGAGGCCGCGGTAATACCCTTGCCCAGAGACGAAACCACGCCGCCGGTCACGAACACATGCTTGGTCATATTGAGTTACCTGCGCTTCCCGTAGAAGTTATCCATACACATCTTACGGGTCTCCATTGTAATACTCGCGACGCGCGACGCACACAATTTTCTTACGCGCAATCGCATTTCTCCATCTCCCTTGATTGGCAACTTCATCCGAACACTTCCCACATTCATCCGCACATGTGCGG
>URUI01000123.1 GCA_900551015.1 uncultured Collinsella sp. | reverse complement strand
GTTCAGCCTGTGGATGTACGCTGCGATTGCGCCGATACCGCTGTCCACATTTGCACGACCAGCCGACCGAGAAGCCGGTACTGCGCACACGCCGTCGCACGGCTGCTAAGGCCGAGCAGGTTGCTGAACAGGTAACCCCCGAGCTCACTGAGGCTTCGGTCCGTTCCGCGGCAGGGGAGGGCACATCGCCTGTTGAGCCCGCTGCGCCTGTCGAGGCCAGCGAAGTTCCCGTTGTCGATCCGGCTTTGCGCCCGCACCGTCGCGGTCGCAAGCCCAAGGCCTTTGTCGAGGCCGAGAAGGCCGCAGCCGCAGCCGCCGCCGCTCGGGATGCTGCGGCGACCGCCAAGTCCTCAACTGCTGCCGATGAACCCGTCCAGGATGCTACGACTTCCGAGGCCGTTTCTGCCGATGCCGAGCCCGCCGACGTCCGTCCCGGTCGCAGCCGTCGCACTGCTGCTAAGCGCACGTCCAAGGCTAAGGCTGCCAAGAAGGGTGCGTCCGAGGATTCCGCCGAGACGACCGCCGATGCATCGACTGATGCCGTCGAGCCCCAGGACGTCGAACAGCCTGCATCCGAGAAGCCCAAGCGCGGTCGCAAGAAGTCCGTTAAGGCCAAGGCCGCCGAGCAGCATGCTGATGTCGAAGCGCAGGTCGATTCCGGCGCCGAGGCCAATGACGCCGCTGCGGCCAATGTTGACACCACCGCAACCGATGGTGCCGCCCCCGCCGAGGGCGAAGACGGCGCTCGCCCCAACCGTCGCCAGCACAAGCGCAACGAGGAGCGCAACGAGCGCAAGGACGAGCGCAACAACGACCGTCGCAACCGCCAGCGCGATCGCAAGCAACGCAACAAGGAGCGTAATGCCGCTCCCACCGAGCCCACGCTTTCGCGCGAGGAGCTCGCTGCCATGAAGGTCGCCGAACTTCGCGAGAAGGCCAAGGAGTTCGAGATCGAGACGACCGGCAAGAAGAAAGCCGAGCTCGTCGAGGAGATCTACGTCACCGCCGCGAAGGCCGAGGGCTTCCGCGACATCAAGGGCATTCTGCAGATTCGCCCGGACAGCTCCGGCATCATCCACGCCCATGGCTACATGAAGTCCAACGACGACGCCTTCGTGCCCGCCTACCTCATCCGCTCCGCGCGCCTGCGCACGGGCGACGTCATCGAGGGCTCGCTGCGTCCTTCGCGCGGCGGCGACAAGCGCGCCGGCCTCGCCAAAATCACGACCGTCAACGGTCTGGACCCCGAGCAGATTCGCAACCGCCCCAAGTTCGGCGACCTTACCCCGGTCTATCCCAATGAGCCGCTGCGCATGGAGCACGGCAAGGATTCCATCACCGGTCGCGCCATCGACATCGTGTCGCCGATTGGCAAGGGCCAGCGCGGCCTGATTGTGTCCCCGCCCAAGGCCGGCAAGACCACGATCCTCAAGAAGATCTGCCAGTCCATCTCGATTAACAACCCCGAGGTGCACCTCATCTGCCTGCTCGTCGACGAGCGCCCCGAAGAGGTCACCGATATGCAGCGTTCCATCAAGGGTGAGGTTGTGGCGTCGACCTTCGATATGCCTGCCGACAACCACACTCGCGTGGCAGAGCTCGTCATCGAGCGCGCCAAGCGCATCGTAGAGCTGGGTGGCGACGTCGTGGTGGTGCTCGACTCCATCACGCGCCTCGCCCGCGCCTACAACTTGGCGGCGCCCGCCTCAGGCCGCATCCTTTCGGGCGGCGTCGATTCGGCGGCACTGTATCCGCCCAAGCGCTTCCTGGGTGCAGCCCGCAATATCGAGAACGGCGGCTCGCTCACCATCCTGGCCTCTGCCCTCATCGACACCGGTTCCAAGATGGACGAGGTCATTTTCGAGGAGTTCAAGGGCACCGGCAACATGGAGCTTAAGCTCGACCGCGACCTGGCCGACCGCCGCATCTTCCCGGCTATCGACCCCGTTGCCTCCGGTACGCGTAACGAGGACCTGTTGGTCGACGAGCAGATGCGCCCGTTTGTCTTTGGTCTGCGTCGCATTCTTGCCGGCATGAACAACACCGAGCGCGCGGCCGCATCGTTTATCAAGGGTCTTAAGGGCACCAACACCAACCAGGAGTTCCTGGTGCGTTCGGCCAAAAAACACAGCGACTACGAGCAGACGTTCTAGGTTGTCATCCACGCGCAGCGATAGTCATCAATGCGATAAAGGGTCGGGGCTTTGAGCCTCGGCCCTTTTCCATAGCGCCGCTCCGCGCTTATTTTTGACCGTAAGACCGACGAGCAGCAGGTTTCCCGTTTCAATCCGACATCGTCGCTTGCAATCGACAGGGCGGTTTCGCATAATAGCTTTTAAGCTTCGCGACGGAAAACGCAGATGAAACGAACCATATACCGTTGCTTTGGGGCATAGCCCCGCTTCATCTTCTCTCGCGCAGCCAACTGAATGATGCGATTTGGGTGCTGGAAGATGGGGAGAGCTCATGGCTTCTTCTGATGCAACACAACGAGCAGTCCTTGCCGGACTTTCGTGCGGGATCGGCCTTGCCGCTCCCGTGGTTATGTATGCCGCGACGCTGCCGTTTTCGTCGGTGAACGAGACGGTCGTGGCGGGTGCGGTTCCCTTCGCCGTGGGCGCGGTGGCGGGCGTGGGCATCTATGCCGCCTCGCTGGGTATCTCCGAGTATCGTGCGCAGCGTGAAGAGCGTCTGTTCCAGCCCGATGCCATGGGCGGTGCCGCCAATCTCAATCAGCATCAAAGCGAGTTCAAGACCGCCTCGATTCCAGCTCAGCAGCAGGATGCGACTCCTTACGCTGCGACTTCTGCTTCTCAGGCTCAGTCGGAGCAGTCTACCTCGGCATTCCTTTCCGGCCTGACTGGTGCGTTCCAGCGCCGTCATGCCGATGATGGTGTCCCTACCATCGCTCGAGCCGCAGATGCTATGGACGAGGACGAGGCTTGGTCTATGATCGACAGTATGCTCGACGACGATTCGCCGGTGAGCTGCGACCCTGCACACTCGCGCGACGTCTATCAAGTCGCCATCGACGAGCTCACCAACGGCGGGCAGTCCGGTTCCTTCAATCGCGACGACATCGCCGCCGCGGCACGCGCCGTGTCTGGCTCCCAGGCCGCCCCTGCGGGCAGCACGGCGCTTTTGA
>URUI01000122.1 GCA_900551015.1 uncultured Collinsella sp. | reverse complement strand
CCGCCTGACCCCCAAGTGGTTCAGCAGCCAGAACGACAATGCCAACATTCGCAAGCGCACAGGCAAGCCGCAACTGCAACCGGGGCGCTCATAGCTCCACCCGCATAATGCGCCGGATAACCACCAGGGCAACGGCGTTGAGGGCAAGACCCAGCACCACAGCGCCCGCGCCGGCAGGCGTCGCAAGACCGCGACGAAAATCTGCCGAAAGCAGCGCCAACACCGCGCACATGCCCGCCGGCATCGCCGCGACCATATGCGCAGACATGCGAGCCTGCGACGTCTTAACATCCAGGCGGCGCTTGAGCTCAATGCGCTCCCCCACCATGCTCGACGCCTCGGACAGTAAGTCGGCAAGCGGAGCGCCGGTGCGCTGAGACACCTTAAGCGCCAAGGTCACAAGCGAAAGACCGGGGGCGTCGATACGCACGAGCAAGTCATCGAGCGCGTCGGTCGCCGAGATGCCGCAATCGATCGCCGCCGCCACCCGCAAAAACTCGTTATGCACTGGCTCTTGCGCATGAGCGCCCACAAAGCGCATGCCCTGGGCCAGCGAATGTCCCGAGGCAAGCGACATGGAAAGTGCGGTAAACGCCTCGGGCATTGCCTCTTCTGCATCGTGTTGCTCGCGCCGGCTCTCAAAGCCATCCCGAGCGGCACCAACGGCAAACGGAGCAACAAGTCCCAAGGCAAATCCGAGGGGCGATAACGACACCATCGTTAGTAAAACGCAGCAGACACCGCTCGATAGCAGCAGAAACGCCAAACATCCCGAAGCATCCTCGATCACGAGGCCAAGGCGATGCGCCGGAGCCAGCGATGCCCACGAACGGGCGATCTTTTTCAGCAGATCGTTTTCCACCAGCTCACGCGGCAGCTTCTCTGCCACCGTCTCGAGCGCCTGACGTGCCAGCTCCGCCGGCGGTACCTGCGGCACACGAGGTTCCGCCCCGCACGCCGTCGCGACAGAAAGCCCTGCCAAGCCCCCTACGACGAGGGGCACAGCGATCTCCATTCGTCCACCTCCTCTTGTGTGAGCGTCCCCGACCGCAGGCCTTCTGCGATAAACGGCGGCTCGCGGTCAAGCGTCCAGGTGCGCTCGGCGGCATCGAACGTCACATAGCGCTCGAGCTCTACGCCGCCCGATGCGGCGCGTCGCACCCCCGAATACGAGGAGACGAAGCGCCTGCCATCGGCGTGGCGCTCGGACATCACGATACCGTCGAGCGCCATGGCAATCTGCTCCTCGATGAGCTCACTCGGCAGGTCGATGCCATAACGTGCAAGCAACGTCAGACGCACCACGGTCTCCTGTTCTGAACCCGCATGAAGTGTGGTGAGCGACCCGTCGTGGCCCGTGTTCATGGCCTGCAACATGTCGCAGCACTCGGCACCGCGCACCTCGCCCACCACGATGCGGTCGGGGCGCATGCGCAGGGCATTAGTTACCAGGTCGCGGATCGTCACCGCGCCTTCACCCTCAATTGAAGCCTCGCGCGCCTCTAGGCGCACCACGTGCGGATGATGCGCAAACTTGAGCTCGGCAGAGTCCTCGATCGTCACGATGCGCTCGCCGGTGGAAATCTCACATGACAACGCGTTGAGCAGGGTGGTCTTACCAGATCCCGTGCCTCCCGCAACCGCCAGGTCCTGTCGCAGCGACACCGCGCACGACAGCAGCTGCGCATACCAAAGCGGCAGCGACCCCAGCCCCACAAGCTCGTCCAGCGAGCAGATACGGTCCGAGAACTTTCGGATGGTGAGAATCGGTCCGTCAATCGCCACAGGCGGAATCACCGCGTTGACGCGATAGCCCGTTTTGAGGCGGGCGTTGACGATGGGGCTGCGCTCGTCGATACGGCGGCCAAGTGGCGAGATGATGCGGTCGATAAGCACACGGATCTGTTCATCATCCTCAAACGCATGCTCGATGGGGTACAAAACGCCGCCGCGTTCAAAGAAAGCCGAGCGGCAGCCGTTGATCATGATCTCGGTAACGGCGTCGTCCTCGATGAGCGGCTGCAACGGCCCCAAGCCCACCACGTCATCCAAAATCTCGTCGATGATGGTTTCGCGCTCGGGCGTCGCGAGATCGGTCGGCTCCTCAACATTGAGCGCCGCCTCCACCGCAGGACGCAATTCCGAGCGGGCAAGTGCCGGGTCGATATAGGCGCTGATACGCGCCACTTCGTCGTAACCCATGCGGTCCATCACGGCGCGCTTGGTGCGTCGTTTCACCGCGCGGCGACGCCCCGCATCTACAGGCGCTGCCGCCGCTGCAGCGCCGGCAGCCTTAATCCTCGTTTGCAGGCTCATCGCTGATCACCCTCGCGCGACCAGGGAAGGCGGATACGCGGGCGTTCGGTACGCGTTGCACGGTCGGCGACCATATCGCTCCAAGGGCCGACGGCGCACCCCAGTTCCACGAGCATCTCGCGCGTGGCCTCGCGCATGCTAGTCGCAAAAGCGCTGGTCTGCCCCACCGCCTCGTCAGCGCGCCCAAACGCCATGAGCGCGGCGAGATCCTGCCCGCCATCGGCGATACGAATCTTGGAGCTCAACGCACAGGCAATCTCAAAGCGCATGGCGACGTCCTCGTCTGCCCCGCGCGCACCGAACCGGTTGAACACGGCGCTCATGCGCGTGCGCGGCACACCTACTCGACTTGCCAGTTCGATGACGCGCGACGCCGATGTCGCGGACGACACCGCCGCATCGCCAACGACCAGGCAACGGTCGCTCGCCGCCACCGCAGCCGCCACGGCGTCGCCCCAAAAGACCGAGGTATCGATAAAGACCACGTCGGATTCGCGACGCAGAACATCAAGCAGTAGCTCCACCGGACGCGCCATGAGCTCGGCTTGCTCGGGCGCCGCGACGGGACCCCAGAGCGTAACGCCCGGCGCCACGCGCATCGATGTGGCTACGATATCCGGCTCGGTGAGCGTGCCCGCCGCCGACGGCTCGATAAGTGCCGCCATATCGCGCGGAGCATCGACGCCTAACAAGTCGTAAAGGTTTCCAAACATCAGGTCCAGGTCGAGCACAGCGGCACGCAAGCCCAACAGCGACGATGTGTGTGCCATGGCGGCAACGATCGTCGACTTGCCGCAACCGCCCGAACCCGAAATAGCGCAGATGACCGGAGCTCGATGCGGCGGAGCGGCAGCGTCTGCCGGCGGCATCGGAGGCGGCGGGGCGGGCGTCGGTG
>URUI01000121.1 GCA_900551015.1 uncultured Collinsella sp. | reverse complement strand
CCTGCAGCAGGGTCGCGCGCAGCGGACGGGCGCCCACGGTGACATGCCAGCTGTTGTCCCACCAGGCAGCGGTGACATTGAGCGAGGGGAAGTCGGTCGCGGCCTTGCGCACGGCCTCATAGCTCGCGCGGCAGTCGTGCTTAACGACCACGACGCGCTCGATCACGTCGCGCATGTAGCCCATCCGCACAAACTCCGCGAGCGGTACGCGGCCGGCGCCCGTCAGCTCAACATAGGAGTCCAGCGCCAGGAACGCCGAGAGCACGTCCGAGAAGCCAAAGCGACCGTAGATGCTGCCGCCCACCGTGGCGGTGTTGCGCAGCTGAACGCCCACGATGTCGTGGACGGCAAACTCAAAGACATTGTTGACAAGCGCGTTGAGCCCGACATGACGCTCGAGCTGGCGCAGGGTGCACATGGCACCGATGCGAAACTCGGTCTCGGTCTCCTCGATCTGATCGAGCCCACAGGCCGAAAGGTCAATCGCCGTCGCCACACGACGCGAACCCAGACGCATCCAGATGCCGCCGCCCACAATCTTGTTGTTGCGGTTTTTCTGCAAGAGCTCATAGGCTTCGGCCGCGTTTCCAACACGGACGTAGGTACCGAACTTGAGCACGTTCTCCCCCATCTCCTCACTTGTCCAGTACCTCTAAGTGTACCAAACGAGGGCGCACGACCCTCACCACCATAGAAAAAGGCTCCCGGCAGGAATTGTCGGGAGCCTTAAGCGCATCAGCTGGTGCTGTGTGGAGCTATGTTGAGCTGGATTTAGCAGACACCCTGGGCGAGCATGGCGTCGGCGACCTTCAGGAAGCCGGCGATGTTGGCGCCCATGACAAAGTTGCCCTCCTGGCCATACTCCTTGGCGGTGTCGTCCACGTTGTGGAACATGCCGCGCATGAGCTGCTCGAGCTTGCCGTCGACCTCCTCGAAGGTCCAGGACAGGTGCTCGGCGTTCTGGCTCATCTCCAGGCCGGACACGAGCACGCCGCCGGCGTTGGCAGCCTTGCCGGGCATAAAGGCGACGCCGTTCTCCTGGAAGTAGGTCGTAGCCTCGATGGTCGTGGGCATGTTCGCGCCCTCGCCGACCACCTTGCAGCCGTTGGCGACGAGCGCCTGGGCGTCCTCGAGCAGCAGCGTGTTCTCGCGAGCGCAGGGCAGCGCGATGTCGCAGGGCAGCTGCCACACGCCGCGGCCGTCGCCCTCGTGCCACACGGCGTTGGGCTTCTCGTCAACGTACATGGCGAGCGTGACGCCCTTGTCGTGGCCAGAGCGCTTCTTGTTGTAGACATGCTCGAGCACGGTGTAGTCGATGCCGTCGGGATCCTCGACCCAGCCATGGGTGTCGGAGCAGGCGAGCACCTTGCCGCCGAGCTGGGCGACCTTCTGGACCGCGTAGATAGCGACGTTGCCGGAGCCGTGAACGACGACGTTCTTGCCCTCGAAGGAGTCGCCGCGGCTCTTGAGGTACTCGTCCACAAAGTAGACCAGGCCGTAGCCGGTGGCCTCGGTACGGGCGAGCGAACCGCCAAAGGAAAGGCCCTTGCCGGTAAGGACGCCAGTCCACTCGTTGGTCAGGCGCTTGTACTGACCGAACAGGTAGGCAACCTCGCGACCGCCAACGCCCAGGTCGCCGGCGGGAACGTCGGTGTTGGGACCGATGTGGCGATAGAGCTCGGTCATGAAGGACTGGCAGAAGTGCATGATCTCGTTGTTGGACTTGCCCTTGGGGTCAAAGTCGGAGCCGCCCTTGCCGCCGCCCATGGGAAGGGTGGTCAGGCTGTTCTTGAGGATCTGCTCCAGGCCCAGGAACTTGAGCATACCCAGGGTGACCGTCGGGTTAAAGCGCAGACCGCCCTTGTAGGGTCCAATGGCAGAGTTGAACTCGACGCGGTAACCGCGGTTGACCTGAACCTTGCCCTGGTCGTCGACCCAGGGAACACGGAACATAACGATGCGCTCGGGCTCGACGAGGCGCTCCAGCAGGGCGGCCTCCTCGTACTCGGGGTGGGCGTCGAGCGCCGGCTGGATGGTGCCGAGGATCTCGGTCGCGGCCTGGATGAACTCAGGCTGCTCGGGATAGCGGGCCTTGAGCTCTTCGAGAACTTTCTGCGTGTAGCTCATGCTTCCTCCAATGATGGGAAACGAAAATGTTGGTCGCGGCACCCTATGCGCCGCGAACTTTATCGAGTATGGATAATATCGCACTGTTGCAGCAAAGTTACGCATAAGCCGACGAGCAGATGTTTCGTTTTGATTACGATGCAGGTAGAAGCGTTTTTGAGCACCCGACGCACAAATCGCGTGTTTCGAAGCTGTTTCGTCCACATGTTCCGAACCACCACATTGGGGACAGGCACCTTTGTGGTGGTTTTGGCGAGATGCGTTGGCGGGAACGGATGTGAATCGAACACATCCAAGACGTTTTGCACGCCTCACAACGGTTTTGAAGACCGCGGGGCCCACCGGAGCCCATCCGCTCCCAAACGTGGCGGTATTTTACCAAACCCAACAGACCACAACCGAAAAGAGCGATGCGGAAACCGCTAACGCAGCGATCTCAGACCGCCGGACTCCTTGTCGAGTACTGTAAAGCGCACGGCATCCAGGTGCTCCAAGATGCTAATGGTTCGTTTGCGCGACACGCCCAGGGCTTCGCGCAGCACACTCGTGGTGGCGGCGCCGCCAGCAGCCTCGATAGCCGTCGCAACAACCTCACGCGCATGGGCCTCGGCAGCGGCGGACAAGGCAACGTCGCGCTCGACCTTAACGATCGAGTGGTTGAGCGAAAGCTCGCGCAGTGCACGCGTCATGGTGTCGCGATCGAGCTGCAACTGTTCGCTCACCTCGGGAAGCGTCGGCGCATTAAGACCGGCCTCATCCAGCAGGGCCACGATACGCTGGCCAGCCTCGCGCACCACGCGTATCGCCGCGGCGGCGGAATGCGGGTCGAACACCTCGGCACCGTCGACGGCGCACACGCCACGTGCACAGCCCTCGGCAATAAGTGCCATCGCGACATCGTTACCGGCGCCCGGCCAAGCCGCGTGCGCGACCGCACCGGACGTAAAGCCGATCTCCTTGGGAGCCGCCGCGTGCATGGAGGACAAGGCCGCAGCCAGCACATCCATTGCAGCATCGAGAGCCGAGGCATCTGCGTAGAGCACCGCACCGCCCGCAGCAAGCTCGCACACGGCAGCCTGGTCCACAAGCCCACGCAAAACGATCTCGACCTCGCCGGTAACAAGATCGAGCGCTGCGGCAACACCGGCAGCACCGCCGCCCTGTGCCCCGTAACCCGGCACGAGG
>URUI01000120.1 GCA_900551015.1 uncultured Collinsella sp. | reverse complement strand
GAGCAGGCCGCCGAGGCCGTTCGCGCTGCGCGCCCGCGCGTTGACGAACTCACCCGTTCGCGTGACGAGGCGCGTGCACAGGCAAGCGACCTGGGTCTCCAGATTGCCGAGGCCAACGATGAGCTCGATCGCGTTCGCCGTGACGATTCCGAGGCCGCCGGTAAGCTCGCCGATGCCAAGGTGCGCCTGGCCCAGACGAGCGAGCGCCTGCGTTCGCTGAAGGGCCGCGTGCCCGACCTTGAGCATCGTCTTGAGGGCATCGACCGTCGTATCCGCGGAACACGCCAGGCTTCGCGCTCGCTCGAGCTGCTGCGCCTGCGCGTCGACCCCATGCACGAACGCTATTCTGCCCTGTTGGAACGCGCATCGGATTGGGCAGCGCGCCTGCGTGACCAGGCCTCTCTGGAAGAGGCGGACTCCGCTTCGCTCAAGAAGACCATCGAGGATGCCAAGGCCGAGGTTGCCCGCGCTAAGGAGCGGGTCGATACCGCCACTGCCACGCAAAACGAGTTCAAGGTCGCACGCGGCAAGCTTGAGGTGCAGGTAGAGGCCGCCATTAAGGCCATTACCGCCGATGGCACCACGGTGCTCGAGGAAGCGCTCATGCTTCCTGCTCCCACCGACCGCGACGCCGCCGAGCGGGAGCTCAACCAGCTCGTGCGTCATATCAACAATCTGGGCCCCGTGAACCAGGTTGCCATGGAGGAGTACGAGCAGCTCAAGCGCCGCGCCGACTACATCGAGGACCAGCTGGCCGATCTGGAGAGCGCGCGCAAGGCGCTCACCAAGATCACAGTGGCCATTGATCGCAAGATGCGCAAGGCGTTTCTGGTGACGTTTGAGAAGGTCGACGCGAACTTCCGCGAGATCTTCGCCATGCTGTTCCCGGGTGGCCAGGCTCATCTTGAGATGACCGATCCCGAGCATCCTGCCGAGACGGGCATTGAGGTTGTGGCGCAGCCGCGCGGCAAGCGCATTACTAAGATGATGCTCATGTCGGGTGGCGAGAAGAGTCTGACGGCGCTCGCCCTGCTCTTTGCCGTGTACCGCACGCGCACGGTGCCGTTCTATGTGCTTGACGAGGTCGAGGCGGCGCTTGATGACGCCAACCTGTCCAAGCTCATCGGAGCCCTCGATGTGCTGCGTTCCGATACACAGCTCTTGGTCATTTCGCATCAGCGCCGTACTATGGAGGACGCTGACGTTCTCTATGGCGTCTCGATGCAAGCCGACGGCGTCAGCCGCGTCGTCTCGCAAAAACTCGATCGCGAAACCGGAAAGGTCGTGAATGCATAATGGGATTCTTTGACGCTCTCTCGCGCGGACTTGAGCGCAGCCGCGAGGCCCTCAACGAGGTCTTCTACTTTGGTGGCGAGGTCGACGAGGACTTTTGGGAGGACCTTGAGGACACCCTCGTCATGGGTGACATGGGTGCCGAGGTCGCTATTCAGGTCTCCGATGACCTGCGCGATGCTGCTGCCAAGAAGAACCTTAAGACCGCCCCGCAGCTTCGCCGCGCTCTGGCCGAGCAGCTCGAGGGCCATTTTGTGCCTGTTGAGCGTGATCCGTTTTCCGATACGCCGAGCTGCGTGCTGTTTGTGGGCATCAACGGCGCCGGCAAGACCACAACGGTCGGCAAGATTGCGAGCGCCATGGCTGCCCGCGGCAAGAACGTGGTGATCGGTTCGGCCGACACCTTCCGCGCCGCCGCCATCGAGCAGCTCGATGTGTGGGGCCAGCGTGCCGGCGTACCGGTTATTAAGCGTGACCGCGGCTCCGATCCGGCGAGCGTGTGCTATGACGTGCTCGACGAGGCCGATAAGCGCGGCAGCGACCTGGTGCTCATCGATACCGCCGGCCGTCTGCACACAAGCCCCGAGCTCATGCGCGAGCTTGCCAAAGTGGTCAACGTGACGCGTAAGCGCGCCGCCAATATGGCTGCCGGCCCCATGCCTGTCTCGGTCGTCCTCGTAATCGATGCCGCGACGGGCCAAAACGGTCTGAACCAGGCGCTCGAGTTTAACGAGGCGCTGGGCCTGGACGGTATTATCATGACTAAGCTCGACGGCACGGCTAAGGGCGGTATCGCCATGGCCGTGGCCGAGAAGCTCAAGCTCCCGATCCTGCGCATCGGCGTGGGCGAGCAGGTCGATGACCTGCAGGAGTTTAACGCCAAAGATTTCTGCCGCGCCCTGGTGGGCGAGTCCAACTAAGGAGTAACCAGTGTTTGATTCCCTGAGCGATCGCCTCAACGACACATTTGACCGCCTTCGCGGCAAGGGTAAGCTGACCGAGGCCGATATCACCTCGGCCATGCGCGACATTCGCATGGCGCTGCTCGAGGCCGACGTTAACTTTAAGGTCGTCAAGGAGTTCGTTGCTAAGACCAAGGAGCGCTGCATGACCGCCGAGGTCATGGAGTCGCTGTCGCCGGCGCAAAACGTCGTCAAGATCGTGCTCGACGAGCTCACCGAGCTCTTGGGCCGCACGGACAGCAAGCTCGTCCTGGGCAGCCGTATCCCCAACGTCATCATGCTCGTGGGCCTGCAGGGCTCCGGTAAAACCACTGCGGCCGCCAAGCTGGCGTACCGTCTGAAGCAGGAAGGCCATAGCCCGCTGCTGGCCGCCTGCGACGTCTACCGTCCCGCTGCAGCCGATCAGCTGGAAACGCTCGGCAACGAGATCGGCGTGCGCGTGTTCCGTGGCGACGGCAAGGACCCGGTGTCCATCGTCAAGGGCGGCGTGCAGGATGCTATCGACAACCTGCGCGACGTGGTCATCGTCGACACGGCGGGCCGATTGCACGTCGACGAGCAGATGATGGAAGAGGCCCAGGCCATCAAGTCGGCCGTCAAGCCCGATCAGATCCTCATGGTCGTCGACGCCATGACCGGCCAGGACGTGGTCAACGTGGCCGCTGCCTTCTCCGAGCGCGTCGATTTCGACGGTGTCATCATGTCGAAGATGGACGGCGACGCCCGCGGCGGCGGCGCGCTTTCCATCCGCGAGGTCACGGGCAAGCCCATCAAGTTCATCAGCGCCGGCGAGAAGCCTGATTCGCTCGAGGAGTTCCATCCCGACCGCATGGCCCGCCGCATCCTGGGCATGGGCGACATGCTCAGCCTCATCGAGTCGGCGGTGAAGGTCCAGCAGCAGGAAGAGGAGCAGGCCGAGACCGAGCGTCTCATGAAAAGCCAGCTCACGCTCAACGACTTCGTCACCATGAACCGCCAGATCCGCAAGATGGGCGGCGTCTCCAAGCTCATCAGCGCCCTTCCCGGCGGCGACAAGGCGTTGGGCCAGGGCCAGGTCGACGAGGGCGCGCTCGATCGCATGGAGGTCATCATCAACTCCATGACCAAGGCCGAGCGCGAGAAGCCCGACCTGCTCAACGGCAGCCGCCGCGCTCGCATCGC
>URUI01000119.1 GCA_900551015.1 uncultured Collinsella sp. | reverse complement strand
CCCTCGTCGGCGACCTTGTCGGCGAGCGCGGTCATCTTCTTGCCGGTCTCGTAGAGCGCCTTGCCGTCCTCGAGATAGCCCTCCTGGTCGAAATGCATGATCTCGATCTTCTCGGTTTCCTTCATTTGTCTCTCCTTTCTGGGGTTGTTTCCACATCCCCCATGCCAACGGGCATCAAAACCCGCTTACATTCCGTAACACTCGGCCGCTTTGGCCTTAAGCGCATTGACTGACTCTTCGTAGCCCTCTGCCTTGACCTCCATTTGCTTGGAGACGGCATCAAGATACGGGTGCACGTCCCATGACTTCAGACGCTCGGCTATCATGGCCGCAATCGTCTGGAAGAACACAAGATTGGGAATTGCGCTGAGCAGCGGAGCCACCTGAGGCACCGCAACCTCGTGAGCCCTACCCTTGGGATGGGCCGTGAGCAGCACCGTTTTTGTCGTAACGTTCGATAGCGCATCAGCGATATTCGCAAGACGCTCCGACCCCTGCGGATCGTCGACGATAAACACCAGATAGCCCGGAACGATCTGCATCTCGGGACCGTGGACGAACTCCTCGCCTTCGTGATGCATGGCAGGAATCTTGATGGTCTCGCTCAGCTTGAGGGCCGCTTCTTCGGCAACGCCATAGTTGGGGCCGTTGCCGACGACCATGGCGGGCGTGTGCTCAGAAAGCTCGAGCATGTGGTCTTGGACATATGCCTCGGCGGTCTTGCACATCACGGCATTGGCCTGGATGGCCTCGCGCAGGTCGTCAAGACGCTGGGCAACGCCCTTGGCGTCAATCGTTCCGCGCGCCTGACCGCCGTAAATACCAAAGAGCACCAGGTACTCAACGAGCACCTCGACGCCCAGAGTCACAAAGTCCACCGACTCGACGCCCACACCGTAGTCAAGAACGATGTCAGCGTGTTCCTTGATGGGTGCCTCGACGTTTGCCGTGAGCGCAACTGCAGCCATATCGTGTGCGCGCATGTAATCGAGCGCCGCAATCGTATTGGTCGAATAGCCACTCTGCGAAACGGCAATGTTGAGCGCATGCTGCGGATAGGTGTGTTCAAAATCAACGAAGGCCTCGGGCGTCACAACGGACACCTGCATTTGCAGGGCATCTTGCAGGTAATCGCGGGCGCAATCGGCGGCATGGCGCGACGAACCCGAAGCAACGATGCGCAGCGCGTCAAAAGAACCGGACTGGAAAATATCAACGAGCTGCGCTACCAGCTCAGACGAACGCTCGAGGTTCTCCCCCATACGCACATGGGCAAGCTGAACGTAATCGAGCATCTTCATCGTCTCAGCTCCTAACAAATCATTAGTATTTGATATCAATCACAGTTACAGGTTACGGCTTTTTGATACCTCTTTGTCGATTAATTTATCCCCATCGACGAACGGTCGATTTTGAGCCCTGTAAGGTTGTATATACAGCTGACCCAACGATCAAACTGGTTAGTTTCCCAGCCGTTATTCACAAAATACCAGCTAGTACGTATAGGTGTAGCCGCCCGTATCGCCACGATTGAAGGACTTTACATACTCGATAGCCTGACCGCTCGCGTCATAGCTCACGCATTCCAAAAACAAAACAAGATCGCCCTGTTCCAGTCCAAGGAGGCCGGCATCTCGTGCGCCCAGCGCTTCGATATCGAGCTTTTCCTGTGCCATGACTGGCTTTCGGCCCAGCATCTCATAGGTCTCGTACAAACTGAAGACCGACACGTCAATATCTTCGATGGTTGGGAACAGCAGGCAGGGAATCAGCGCCGTCTCAATCGATACGGGGCTACCGTTTATGCAGTTCAGGCGTCGAACGGAATAGAGCAGGTCGTCCTCGGCGATGCCAAACAGGTCGGCGTAATATGGCCCCGCATAACGCTTGGAACGCGCGAGAATACGGACGGACGGCTCGCCGCCCGAAGCACGGACCGATTCACGGAAACCGACCGTGCGTTCAAAAAAAGCAGGTACTTTCTGCGCCACAAAGGCACCTTTTCCCCGAACACGGCGAATCTGCCCGCGCCGAACCAGCTCATCGACAGCGCTTCGGATGGTCAAGCGTGTCGTACCAAATTCCTCGGCAAGGTCTTTTTCGGACGGAATCATGGAACCCGTGGGATATATACTGCGCTCGATACGTTCCTCGATGCGGCGTCGAATGCGCATATAAACCGGGGTGGCATCTACTGTTTCAGCCATTGTTCACCTGCCACGCTCCTCATGCCGTTCTCTTCGCCGTTATCGGCAAAGCGGAACTTTGTGGGCAAAATCACCGATTTGCAATGCTCCACAAAACGCATGTCCTTATCAAATTCGATCGAGCTCTCATAGAACACCGGCGTTCCCTCTTCTTGCTGGAGCAGCTCGGCCTCTTCGGCGTTCAAACGCGAGATGGAGATATGCTCACGTCCATGCTCAACACG
Source organism: uncultured Collinsella sp. (assembly GCA_900551015.1). Taxonomy (GTDB): domain Bacteria; phylum Actinomycetota; class Coriobacteriia; order Coriobacteriales; family Coriobacteriaceae; genus Collinsella. Next base: position 1,236 of record URUI01000119.1, on the reverse strand, counting down.
CACGCCACCTTCTTTGAGCAAGACATCGTAAAGGCTCTCACACTCAAAATCGTGTTCGGGAAGCGATGGGCACAGGGACAGGTTAACGTGAGCGGTCTCGATTGACGCCGGCTCGCCCTCAATAAGTCGAACGCGCTGCATGCGGAGCAAAGGAGCGCCTATAGCCACCCCAAGCTTGTCGGCAAGCGTCTTATCCGCCTCGATGGTCTCGGTGGAAACCAGACGAGAAGAGGGATGCAGGCCGGCAGTCCGCACGGCATCGGAAAAGTTATACGTTTCCTGGAAGATGTTCAGCGGCTTAGGAGGACACACATACGTACCCGATCCGCGACGGCTCTCGAGCGTTCCACACGAGATGAGCCGCGTGATACCGGCACGCAACGCCGTACGCGAAACGCCGATCTCTTCGCACAGCACGCGCTCGGCCGGCAGGCGATCGCCGCCGGCAAGCTGATGGTGCTGGATATACCATAGAATTCCCTCAACAGCACGATCTTTAGGGGGAATTGCATAAGATTCGCCTGCCATTGCACAGACTCCTCATTCAGAAACGTATGCCGCCAAAATTAGATCAGCCCTCCCATGGCATCAAATTCGGCCTTGATCTTCTCGGCGACATTCCGATACGACTTATATAGGCTTGAATCGCGTTTGACTTCGTCGGTCATAACGGGAATCTCTAATTTGGAAACCTCATCTTTTCCCGTCTGAACCGCCACAACAACGCCCATACCAAGACACATATTACGCTTGGCAGCGTTCATTTTTGCCGCCTTGGCAGGATTTGCCAGGATACGCTGGGCAAATTCCTGTTTTGAGGCCACTTCCTCGGCCTCCGGATCGCCCGCCTCGGCTACTTCGCACTGCAACACGTCCGCATAGTCAAAAATCTTCGGCTCGCCGCCGCGCTGATGCACGGCCCACTTGCGACGCGTGGCATCCTGGTAGATAGCCGGCAAAAACGTAAACCGCGGCGGGTCCAAAATCGTATCCGTGATGGTAAACACATCGGGATCAAAGGCATCCTGCGGATTTTTCTTCTTGAACAGCCCCATATCAGCCTCCCGTACTAGCATTAAACAACTCAAGCTGAATATAGCACCAATTTCAAGCCGCCGCTTTACCGTATCGGTGCGCGGCGTCTATGGCTCGACCAGCGGGGTAATACGGGCGAGGGCCGGGGTGCCTGCTTTGTTTTGAGAAGTGGGCTTCGCGAACTTCTCAAAACAAAGCAGG
>URUI01000118.1 GCA_900551015.1 uncultured Collinsella sp. | reverse complement strand
GCCGGCGCGCAGGCCGGCGGTGAAGGTTCCGCCAAGCGCCTCGACGCGCTCGCGCATGGAGACGAGCCCCATGCCTTCTGCGACGTTGCTGCTGCTCGCCGGGGTCGCGTCTGCGCCATCATCGGTAACGATGAGCTGGTAAAACGACGGATGCTCCATGCACCGCACGGTAATGGTTTTGGCATGGGCGTGGCGCATGGTGTTGGAGAGCGCCTCGCGCAGGACCGCCGCAAAGCAGTTCGCGACGTTTGCGGGCGCATGTTCGGTCATAACTTCAAGCTCAATCCGCGGACCGCCGTCCGAGCGCGCGCCTTCAACAATGCGTTCGAGCTGCACGGAAAGGTCGACGGCGTTGTCGTTGAGCGCGTGGACGCTGGCGCGCACGAGCTGGAGCGCCTCGTCAACGGTGTATTTGACGTCGGCGAAATCGGCGGCAACGCCGGGCTCGTTGGCATGGACCACGCGCAGGGCTTCGGTTTGAAGCGAAGCGCGCGTGAGCTGGTGGCCCACGTTATCGTGGATCTCGCGCGCGATGCGGGCGCGTTCGGCGAGCGTCGCGAGCTCGACTTCGTAGTCCTGGCGGTCGGCGAGGTCGCGGTTGCGTGCCTCGAGTGCCAGGGCGCGTTCTTGCAGCTTGTCGCGGGTGCGACGCATGCGTTCCTGTTCGCGCTCCAGCTGCGCGGTGCGCAGCGACAGCAACGTGGCGGCGACCGAAAGGACGGCGGTTAGCAACAGCGTTCGGGTGGTGAGCGCGCCGCAGCGAAGGTCCGTGGCAAGTGCGCAGGCAAACACGGAGCCAATTGCCAGCGCGGGCCAGATGCGTTCACGGCGCACGCGTCGCGCGATGTCATAGAGGGCGAGAGGTGCGAACGGCACAAACGGCGGCACGAAGACAGCCGCGATGACGTAGGCGTAGCTGCCGGCCTCGCTGGCGCGACGGGCGCGTTCTCCCTGCGCGACCTCGGCCAGCGCGGCGATGACAACGCCAAGGCAAAACGCCGCGACCAGGCGAGCATCCACAGCAAGGCCCGTGGCGGCTGCGATGCAGCACGCCAGCACGATCGATTTGTCGAATAGCCTGTTCATACGGGTATTGTACGCGATGCCGCGCACGGGGGAGGCGCCACTCAAAGCAAGCGTGACATTCCTCCCACGCGGCGGGGCGGTCGCGTCAGCAGGCTACGCGACCGCCCCGCACTCGTGACAAAGCTCACTGGTGCGCGCCGTCAGCTCCTGCGATGATGCAATCGTACCGGGCCGCAAGCAACAGAAGGGCCGCCTCATGACAGACATCGTCCACGTCGAAAACCTCGTTAAGCGCTACGACGACCTTATTGCGCTCGACCACTTTAACCTGAGTATCGCCCCCGGCGAGATCTTTGGCCTGCTGGGCCCCAACGGCTCGGGCAAGACCACGTCCATCAACTGCATCCTGCAGCTGCTCGCCTACGACAAAGGCACCATCGAGCTGTTCGGCGAGCGCATGACGCCCGCCCGCTACGACCTCAAGCGCCGCATCGGTGTGGTGCCGCAGCAGGTGGCGGTGTTCGACGAGCTCACCGTGCGCGAGAACATCGACTATTTCTGCAGCCTCTACGTTAACGACCGCAAGCGCCGCCGCGCGCTGGTGGACGAGGCGATCGACTTTGTCGGGCTGGGCGACTTTACCAAGTTTCGTCCCGGCAAGCTTTCGGGCGGACTGGCGCGCCGCCTCAACATTGCCTGCGGCATCGCACACAAGCCCGAGCTCATCTTTTTTGACGAGCCCACGGTGGCGGTCGACCCACAGAGTCGCAACGCCATTCTAGAGGGCATCTGCCGCCTGCGCGACGAGGGCGCTACGGTGGTGTATACCAGCCATTACATGGAGGAAATCGAGCAAATCTGCAGCCGTATCATGATCATGGACGGCGGCCGCGTGCTGGCGCAGGGCACCAACGACGAGCTCAAGCGCATGATTCAAATGGGTGAGCGCGTGACCGTCGAGGTCGGCGCCGTCGAGCCCGCCACAGTCGAGCGGCTGCGTGCCCTCGAGCACGTGCTTTCGGTCGAGCTGTCCGGCGGCGAACTTGTCTGCACCTGCGAGGCGAGCCCGCACAACCTGGTCGACATCCTCGACACGCTGCGCGCCGCCGACGTGGCGCTCGGCCGCGTGTGGAGCGAGCCGCCGACCCTCAACGACGTGTTTCTCGAGATCACCGGCCGCGAGCTGCGCGACTAGGGGGCGGCCATGTTCAACACCATCATCACCACGCTCAAGACGCTATTGCGTCGACCGAGTACATGGGTCTGGGGCGCGATCTTTCCCATTGCGCTTTCAACGATGTTCATGTTTATGTTTGCGAACCTCAGCTCCGACGGCAAGGTCGACCCGGTGCCGGTGGCCGTCGTAGCGGATGGGGCCTGGGACGTCTCGACCTTTAAGGACGTGGCGACCTCGCTTGCCAAGGAGGGTGACGATCAACTGCTCGAGATCCACGAGTGCGAGGATGTGGACGCCGCGAACTGTGCACTCAAGGCCGGCGAAGTCGCGGGCGTCTACACGGTCGATGCCGCGGGCGCGCCCAAGCTTACGTTGCTTTCGAGCTACGATAGCTCGCGCGCCAGTACGGCGCTCACCGACCGCAGCATCCTGGAGACGGTGGCGAGCTCGTATACGCAAAATGCCGAGCTCATGCGCCAGATTGCCCAGGACAACCCGGCGGCGCTCGCCGACCCGGAGGCGGTTGCGCGCGCCCTGTCGCTTAAGGGCGGCACTCGCCGCGTAAGCCTGACACGCACCACGCCCGATGGTACGGTCATCTACTATTACGCGCTCTTTGGCCTGGTGGCGATGATGTCTGCCGAGTTTGCCGCCTTGAGCGTCGTCGATCTGCAGCCCAATCTGTCGGTCCTTGGCGCGCGCCGCTGCGCGGGCGGTCTTTCCAAAACGGCGTCGCTGGCCGGTATCTTTGTGGGCTCGTGGCTGGTCTCCTTTGCCTCGATGGCGATCGCGATCGGCTACGTGCGCCTGGTCGTGGGCGTCGACTTTGGCGGGCGCGAGGGGCTGTGTCTGGTGGGCGGCGCCGCTTCCGCGCTTGCCGCCACGGGCCTGGGACTCTTTGTGGGCACGCTTCCCGTTAAGGGCGGCAAGGCGTCCAAGTCCGGCATCCTCACGGGCTTTGCTACCACGTGCGCCCTGTTCGCCGGCTTCTACGGCGAGCCGGCGATGGCGCTTGCCGACGACGTCGCCCGCGCCTGCCCGGCCGAGTGCTGGCTCAACCCCGTCAAGCTCATCTGCGACATGTTCAACCGCCTGTATTTCTTTGAGGACCTGGGCCCCTTTGTCGTTCGCGCCGGCGCGCTGGTCCTTATGGCGTTGCTGTTCGTTGCCGCCGCTACGCTGATCTTTGGAAGGAGCCGCTATGAGCACCTTTAAGACCGCGCTTCGTATGGCGCTGGCGCACCCGTTCTACCTGCTCATCTATACGGTGTTCATCTCACTCATGGGCGTATTCATCGCGGCCTCGGTGAGCTGGAACTCGTCGCAGCTTACCGAGTACAGGCCCTACGACACCAACGTGATCGTGGTCGACCGCGACAATAGCGACCTTTCGCGGGCGCTTACCAAGCATCTTGGCTCACGCTTTGACCTGGTCACGGGCGTTGGTGACGACACGTACGACCTTGCGGATGCGCTCTCCAAGAGTAATAGCGCCAAGGGCAGCGCCGACTGCGTGTTCTTTATCCCGGAGGGGTTTGAGGACGACCTCGTTGCAGCCGCCCGCGTGGGGGAGTCCCTGCCCAAGCTCGATGTGACCTACGGTGCCGGCACCATGGCGGCGGCGCTTTCGTCTGCCGAGGCCTCGCGCTGGATCTCGCTCG
>URUI01000117.1 GCA_900551015.1 uncultured Collinsella sp. | reverse complement strand
CACTGGCCACCGGCGGCGCGGTGGTCGCCAGCCAGTACATCGGCCACCGGGAGCCCAAACGTGCCAAGGCCAGCGCCGCCCAGGCCGACACCCCCGTCGCCGCCCCCAAGCCTGCCGAGGGCAAAAAGACCAAGGAGCAAAAGCGCGCCGAGGCCCAAGCCCGCGCTGCGCTCAACAAAAAGCTCAAGGACGTGCGCAACCAGCTCAAGAAGATCGAGGCCGAGCTCGACAAAAAGCGCGCCCGCTATGACGAGCTTATGGAATTGATGGCAAGCGAAGAGCTTTATGCCGATCAAGACAAGTTCAACGCCGCGCTGGGGGAATATAACGGCCTTAAGCAAGAGCTGCCCAAGCTCGAGGACGAATGGCTGGAGCTTTCCACCCAGATCGAAGAGGAGACCGCGCGTGAACTCTCGTAAGGCCGCTGCCGTGGCGATGAGCATCATCGCCATCGCCTGTCGCATCTGCGGCATTTTTATGAGTGCGATGACCGTGCTGCTGTGCTTTAGCGGCCTCACCGCCAAGTTGCAGATTGTGGGCTTTGTCGTCGAGCTTTCGCGCGCACTGCCGAATGCCATCGCCGGCTACGGCGTCATCACATCGCCCTTTGGCGGCGTGTTCCGTCTGGATTACGCCATCGTGGCCGTCATCCTGTTTGTGATCGACTACCTGCTCACGCGCGCCACGCGCCGCGTCCGCTAGGGGAGCGCCATGTCCAGCAGCTACCTCATGAACCTGCTCGCCAGCGCCGTTGCCGTCATCGTGGGCATCGTGATCCACGAGAGCGCACACGCCGCCGCGGCCTGGGCGCTCGGCGACAAGACGGCCCGTTCGCGCGGCCGCGTGTCACTCAACCCGCTTAACCATATCGACCCGTTTGGCACCATCATCCTGCCGCTGCTCATGCTCGCGGCCGGCGGCCCGGTGTTCGCCTTCGCCAAACCCGTGCCCGTCTACCTCAACAACCTCAAGCACCCCAAGCGCGACGAGGTCCTGGTGAGCGCGGCCGGCCCCGCGTCGAACATCGCACTCGCGTGCCTTGCCGCGGCACTCATGCACGTGGCGTACGGCAACCTCTACACCGGCATCTCCTTTGCCCTGGCGTCACAGATCATGAACTTCGGCGCCACGTTTATCGTGGTTAACCTGTCACTCGCATTCTTCAACCTCATCCCGATCCCGCCGCTCGATGGCTCGTCGATCATCGTGCCGCTCCTCAAAGGCAAGGCGCTCAACAACTACTACCACCTGCAGCAATACGCCATGCCCATCCTCATCATCGTGCTGTATCTGCTGCCCATGTGGACTGGCATTGATGTGATCGGCCGCTATTTCGACGTTACCGTGTATCCGCTGGCCGAGTGGCTGCTCAACTTCGCAATCGCCGGCATCTAAGGTAAACTTACAGGTCGACCGCGCAAAACGGTCGCAACATGCACCCAAACCGCGCCGCGAAGGCGCCGTCAAAGGAGGTCGAAGATGTCGTATCGCGTGTCGACTCAGGTCTACAGCGGGCCGTTCGACCTGTTGCTGCAGCTGGTAACCCGCCAAAAAGTAGATATCGGCGCCATCTCCATCAGCGAGGTGGCCGAGCAGTACCTTGCCGAGGTGGAGCGCATCGAGGCGCTGGACCTGGACGTGGCGAGCGACTTTCTGCTGGTCGCGGCAACCCTTCTGGACATCAAGGCCGCCTCTCTGGTGCCGCAGGAGGCCCCGCGCAAAGTCGATGACGACGATGACGAGTTCGACGAAGACCTCGAGGAACTCAGCGCGCTCGACGGCGACGCCCTACGCGAGGTCCTGATCCAGCGCCTGATCGCCTACAAGCAGTTTAAAGGCGCGGCTGCGGCCCTCGGTGCCCGCATGCAGGCCGAAAGCCGCATGCACCCGCGTGTGGCCGGCCCCGACCCCGAGTTCCTGGGGCTCATGCCCGACTACCTGGCCGGCATCACCCTACGCGGTCTGGCCGTCATCTGTGCCGACCTTGACGGCAAGCGACAGACCTTCTTGCTGGAAGCCGAGCACGTGGCGCCGCATCGTGTGCCGCTCGACCTGACCGTGGCCTCGGTCGATCGCTTTACCATGGCGCACCAAACCTGCACCTTCCGTGAGCTGCTGGACGGCGACGCCACCACCGAGCAACTCGTCGTCACCTTCCTGGCCATGCTCGAGCTCGCCAAGCGCGGCTCGCTCACGCTGAGCCAGGACGAGATCTTCGGAACCATCTGCATCAACCGAGTCGAGGGCGCCGAGGCATACGTGCCCGGCAAGGGCCCCGAGCTCACCGAATAGGAGCCGCAACCATGTCAACCCTTTCAACGCTGGAGGCAAACAGCCTCAAAGGCGCCCTCGAGGCGCTGCTACTGGTGTCGAGCGACCCGGTGAGCGCGCCCGCGCTGGCAGGTGCGCTGGATATCGCCCCCGGCGAATGCGCGTCGCTGCTCGCCGAGCTCAAGGTTGAGTACGAGGAGGCCAACCGCGGCTTTCAGCTGCGCGAGGTCGCCGGCGGCTGGCGCCTGTTTACGCACCCCGCCTACCACGACGTAGTCGAGGCCTATGTGTTGAGCTGGGACACGCAAAAGCTGTCGCAAGCGGCGCTCGAAACCCTGGCCGTCATCGCATACCACCAGCCTGTGACGCGCGAGGTGGTCAAGGGCATCCGCGGCGTCAATTCCGACGGCGTCATCGCGTCGCTCGTCGACAAGGGCCTGGTGCGCGAGCTCGGCCGCGACCCCCAGCGCGGTCAAGCCATTATCTACGGCACGACCAACGCCTTCTTGGAAAAGTTCGGTCTGCGCTCCACCCGCGACCTGCCCGACCTGGAGCAGTTTGCCCCCGACGAACAGTCGCGTCAGTTTATCCGCGAGCGCCTGAGCGGCCGCAGTATTCAGTCCACGCTCGAAGAGCAGGCTGAGGACCTGGACGAAGAGCGCGAACTGCTCGATACCGATGTTGAAGATGTTGAGGCAGTCGAGAACTTGGAGACCCTGGTCGTCGACGAGACCTCGGAGGATTTGCATGACGAGGACTAACGAAGTAGGGGAGACGCGCGCCATGGGCAACGCAATACCCGCAACCGACACCCAGCCCGTCTATCCGCACACCATGCGCCTGCAGCGCTTTTTGGCGCGTGCGGGCGTGGCGAGCCGCCGCGGCTCGGAGGACCTGATGACCGCCGGCCGCGTGACCGTCAACGGCCAGGTCGCGACCGAACTAGGTACCAAGGTCGACGTCGACCGCGACCATATCGAGGTCGACGGCATGCCCGTCAAGCTCAACCAGGGCGCCGTGTACCTGATGCTCTACAAGCCGACCGGCTACCTCACCACCATGAGCGATCCGCAGGAGCGCCCTTGCGTGGCCGACCTGGTCCCCCGCGACCGCTTTCCGGGACTTTTCCCGGTGGGCCGCCTGGACCGCGACACCACGGGCCTTTTGCTCTTTACCACCGACGGCGACCTGTCGCAGGACCTGCTGCACCCCAGCAAGCACGTCTACAAGACCTACCAGGCACTCGTTGACGGCCAGCTGTCCGACCGCGATCTAGACCCACTCCGCCGTGGCATCGAGCTCGACGACGGCCTGTGCCAGCCGGCGATCTGCCGCGTCATCAACGCGCGCGAGGCCGAGGCCGTAGCTCCCCAAGGCATCAAGCCCGGCACCACCGCCGTGGAGGTCATCATCCGCGAGGGGCGCAAGAACCAGGTCAAGCGCATGCTGAGCAAGATTCACCATCCGGTGATCCGCCTGCACCGCTGCAACTTTGCCGGCCTTGAGCTCGAGGGCGTGGCCAAGGGCTCGTGGCGCGAGCTCACCGACCGCGAGGTGCAGATCCTCAAGGCCGGTGGCATCCCGCCCAAGCAGGCCGTCGGCAAGCGCGCCGGCG
>URUI01000116.1 GCA_900551015.1 uncultured Collinsella sp. | reverse complement strand
CAACCCCCGCCACTTCTCCGGTGGTATAGGCGTGGTTCAGCGCGTCCGGCAGGGCATAGTTCCACCGGATATTTCCGGTATCGTCCAGCACCATGGCCCATGCATAGCCGTCCATCCATTCTTCCGGGGTGTGCGCTGCGCCAAGAGCAAGCCCCGCCGGAGTTTCCACCATGGCATCCGCAATTTCGCTGGACGCATAGGTCCTCTGCGGCAGATGGGTCGTTTCCTGCCAGCCCAGAAACACCAGCAGCCCAAGGCCCAGAAATACCAGCAGCAGAACGATGCCCACCGCCGCCAGAACATACCGCCGGATGAGCCGCACAAAGGTTTTCATCGTGCATCCTCCTTTGCCAACTTGTACCCGATGCCCCTCACCGTCTGCAGAAAGCGCGGCCTGCCCGGCTCCGGTTCCAGCTTTTCCCGCAGGTGCCGGATATGAACACCCAGACTGTTTTCATACCCATAATAATCCGCGCCCCACACCGCTTCGCACAGCGCATCGTAGGTCACGATATGCCCGCGGTTTTCGGCCAGCTTGCGCAAAAGCGTCCGCTCGGTCGCTGTCAGGGCAAGGGTGGTTCCGTCCGGCAGGGTCACAAGGGCATCGTGCAGGTCCACGCTCCGGTCGCCCAGCTGTAAGATTGCTGCTTTTGTCCGGGAAAGCTCGGTCCGGTAAGCACGCTGCAAAAGGTGCTGCACCCGCAAAAGCAGTTCCTGCATCAGAAATGGCTTGGTCAGGTAATCGTCGGCGCCGGCATCGAGCCCGGCCACTTTGTCCATCACGGCATCGCGCGCGGTGACCATAATCACCGGCACATCCTTGTGCTTGCGGACACGCCGCAAGACCTCCATGCCGTTGAGCTGCGGCAACAGCACGTCGAGCAGAATCAGATCGTAGTCGCGCTCCAGCGCCAGGTCCACGGCAGTGCGGCCATCGGCGGCGTGTTCCACCTGGTAGCCCTCGTGCTCCAGCTCGAGCGTCACAAAGCGGGCGATTTTCTCCTCGTCCTCTACGATCAGGATCCGTGCCATGCGTGCCCCCGTCTGCGATTACTTGTCGTCGTTGAGATTTTGCTTGATGTCGTCCGCGGCGTTAGCAGCGCTATCCATAAGGTTGTTGATGCTGCCGGGCACGTCGCCGTCGCTGTCGATGCGGTAGCGCATGCCAAAGAACAGGCCAATCAGCATCAGCCATATCGTGGCGCCCCAGGCAAACAGCGCGACGATGGGGATCAGGATGGGGATGTTGAGGATGATCGCATCGCGGCGCGTGGCGATAAACTTGGTGTCCAGACTCAGGCGGAAGAGCTTTTTGAGGTACTCCCACACGCTGTCCATCTTCTTGGAGAAGTCGGTCTTTTCGCTCGACTTTTCGTAGGCTGCCTGCGCGGCGACCATCTCGGCAGAGGGCTCATCGACTGGCGCGGACTCGGTGGCGGCTTGCGCCGACGTGGTCTGGGTCTTGCCCTGCGACTCGAGCCAAATGATGGCATCCAAAACGTTGCCGTCGGCAGCGTCGAGCGCCGCCTTGGCATCGGTGTAACTCACGTTGCACTTGGTGCGGATGGTTTCAACTTTTTCGAGGTCGTCCATGACCTGTCCTTTCGTTCGATGGGCGCGACGCCGGGCGACCTGCCCGGGCGCGAGCGTTGCGTTCGTCGGCCTGCGTTGCGCGGTGCCGCCCGCCCTTGGTCGAACTCTATAGTGCAGGTTATAGATTAAGCGATTCTTGAGCCAAGATTAATGTTGGATGAGTTTTTGGGTGTGTATAGAGGGGTCATTATTAGTGGCCCGCGGCGAAGTCTAATACTTTTCCCGAGAAGTGAACGAGCAAAATCGGACCCCCGAAGCATTGACACTTTGAGGGCGCCGTTCTCTGCGGTTTTGATGCCAGAATCCTGCGTTTATGCCGTTGAAAAATGCGGATGCTCCAGGGGTCCAAAAACAGACGCTCACTTCGCGGAAAAAGTAATAGAGCCCGATAGCGGGGGATGGGGTACCGATGCAAAACGGCGTCAAGGGTTGGTCGAGCAGGCGGTTTCTCCATTGATGTCCGCACGATATGTGACACTTACCCTGCCGCCATGCTCCGTCGCGGCGGCATGCATCTGAAAAACGACCCTCTAAGGAGTTCGATATTGATGAGTGGCAACACCAAGCACCTTGCAAAGAAGTGCGTCAAGGACGCAGGGCCGTGTCTTGTGCTGTGCGCGGCCGGCGTGGCGGTCGCGCTGCTGGCTGTTCTGGGACCATTTGACGTGCTCCGAAGTGCCAGTTCTCTGCATGTTTGCATGGCCCTTGCCGGTGCCATGATGACCAGCGGCGTGCTCGATCTGGTTTTTTGGGTGCTTGACCCGTTTGGATGGAAGAGCGAGGGGTAGGTCCTAAAGGATGGAAGGGCTGGAACGGTTGGCTTAGTGATCGTGCAGAATGTGGGCTAGCGACTTACAGGGAAGTGGTGATCCGATGACGGTCTATGTGACGGGCGACGTCCATGGCGGCGCTGACATGCAAAAGCTGCGCGACTGGGAGCTTGGGGATAGCCTGACGAGTGACGACTATCTGATTGTCGCGGGCGACTTTGGCTTTCCCTGGGATTTTTCTGCCGAGGAGTGCGCCGATATCGCCTGGCTGGAGTCGCGCCCCTATACCGTGCTGTTCGTCGACGGCAACCACGAACGCTACGACCATTGGGCGGAGCGCCCCATGGAGCTGTGGCATGGTGGGTTGACGCAGCGTCTGTCGGACACCTCGCCCATACGGCGCCTGACGCGCGGCGAGGTTTTTGAGCTCGACGGCTCAACGGTCTTTACCATGGGCGGCGCCACGAGCGTGGACAAGGAATACCGCATTCCGTATTCCAGCTGGTGGCCGCAGGAGCTGCCGGACGAGCGCAACTTTGAGGAGGCACGGACAAAGCTCGACGGCGTGGGCTGGAAGGTCGACTACGTGATCACCCACACCTGCTCCACGCGCATGCTTTCGCCCACGCTCTATCCGGGGCCCGGCTGGAATTGCCCTGCCGTTGATCGGCTTACGGCATTTTTCGATGAGCTGGAAGACCGCTTGGACTACAGGCGCTGGTACTACGGGCATTTTCATCGAGATGCCAACCCGGCCGAGCGTCATACCGTGCTCTACGACTGCATCGTTCGCTTGGGCGACGAACTCCAGCCCTGGGATGTTGCGTAGGGGTGGGGTGCCTGATTACTCAGCCGTTACGGTGATGTTCTCCCTGTGCTTGCGGATAACATCCCAGCTAAAGTGCTCGACCAGCCGCTCGGCAGAGCGCGGCGTGGTGTCCGGCGCGATGCCCGTTTGCCCGGCGAGCCAGCCCAGCAGCGCTTCGGGCGTGCCAAAGCGGGCGCGGAGTTCGCCCAGGTCCAGATCGCGGTCTCGTTTGGAAAGGCGGCGGCCGTCCGGTGCCATGAGCAGCGGAATATGTGCGTAGTGCGGCGTGGGCAGTCCCAACAGGTGCTGCAGATAGATCTGGCGCGGCGTGGACCCCAGCAGGTCGCATCCGCGCACGACCTCGGTGACGCCCATGGCAGCGTCGTCGACCACCACGGCTAGCTGATAGGCAAACACGCCGTCGCTGCGGCGCACCAAAAAGTCGCCGCACTCGGTGGCGAGTGCTTCGCATTGGGCGCCGTACGTGCGATCCACAAATTCGATCACGTCGTCTGCGAGGTCGTCGACGGTGGGCACGCGCAGACGTGTGGCCGGGGCGCGCAGGGCGCTGCGGCGGGCCACCTCCTCGGCCGAAAGACTTCGGCAGGCGCCACGGTAGATGGGCGTGCCGTCGCTCGCGTGCGGTGCACTCGCGGCGTGGAGCTCGGCGCGTGTGCAAAAGCAGGGATAGGTGAGGCCGGCGTCTTTCAGCCGGCGCAAGGCGCTCTCGTACAGGTCTAGGCGGTCGTGCTGGTAGTAGGGGCCTTCGTCCCACTCCAG
>URUI01000115.1 GCA_900551015.1 uncultured Collinsella sp. | reverse complement strand
CCCACGCGGCGGGCGATTGCTTGGGCAGTGACGCGGTTGTCGCCGGTGAGCATGCGCACGTCGACGCCGAGCTTGCGGAGCGCGGCGATGGCCTCGGCGCTCGTCTCTTTGACCTCGTCAGCCACGGCGATGGTACCGACGAGCTCGCCGTTCTTGGCAAAGAACAGTGGCGTCTTGCCCTCGGCGGCGAACTGTTCGGCAAGGCCAGCGGGCACCTTCGCGCCCAGCTCGTCCATCAGACGCACGTTGCCGGCTGCGATGACATTCTGCCCCTCGCGTGCCGTAACGCCACGACCGGGCACGGCGGCAAAGTCCTCGACCATGCGCGCCGCGATTCCGCGCACCTCGCACTCGGCCATAATCGCCTCGGCCAGCGGGTGCTCGCTTGAGCGTTCCAACGCGGCGGCCAGCTTGAGCAGCGCCTTCTCACTCGCCGCGGGCGAGCCGTCGGCGCGCGTCGCCACCACAATGTCCGTCACGCACGGTCTGCCGCGGGTGACCGTACCCGTCTTATCGAGCACCACGGTGTCCACGCCGCGCAGGTTCTCCAGCGCCTCGGCGCTCTTAAACAGAATGCCCATCTCGGCACCCTTGCCGGTGCCCACCATAATGGCAACAGGCGTGGCCAGGCCCAGTGCGCACGGACAGCTGATCACCAGCACGGCCACGGCGGAGGTGAGCGCTTCGTTCATACTGCCGGTCAGTGCCATCCACGCCGCAAAGGTCGCGGCCGAGATAACAAACACCACGGGCACGAACACGCCGGCGACCTTGTCGGCCATGCGGGCGATGGGCGCCTTGGTGGCGTTGGCGTCCTCGACGAGCTTGATGATCTTGGCGAGCGATGTCTCGGCACCCACACGCGTGGCACGGAACGTAAACGAGCCGGTGCGGTTGACGGTGGCGGCGTTGACGGTGTCGCCGGCGGTCTTTTCCACGGGGATAGATTCGCCAGTGAGCGCGCTTTCGTCCACGGCTGAGCTGCCTTCGAGCACCACGCCATCGACGGGGATGGACTCTCCGGGGCGCACGCGCAGGACCTGGCCGGGAAGGATGCTGTCGACGTCGACGGTGGTTTCGGTACCGTCGTCGGCAACGACGGTCGCGGTCTTGGGCGCCAGGTCGATCAGCGCCTCGATGGCGCCGCCGGTTTTGGACTTGCTGCGCGTCTCGAGGTATTTGCCCACGGTGACGAGCGACAGGATCGTGCCGGCGCTCTCAAAATAGAGATTGTCCATGCTCGTCATCATGGCCTCGTGCACCTGACCCGCGGCTAGCTGGTCGGCCATGATAAACATGGCATAGAGCGACCAGGCGATCGACGCGGTGGCGCCTACGGCGATGAGCGCGTCCATGGTGGGCGCGCCGTGCGCGAGCGATTTTAATCCGTTGATAAAGTACGCGTCGTTGACGTAGACGATGGGGATGAGCAGGACGAGCTCGGTGAGGGCGAGCGTCATGCTGTGGGTATGGTCGGTGAAAATGCCGGGCAGCGGCCAACCGAGCATGTGCCCCATGCCTATGTAGAACAGCGGAATGAGGAAGGCAATCGAGACGATGAGGCGGGTGCGCATGGCAGAGGCGGCGGCCTTCAGCTTTTTGGTCGGCGACTCCATATGGGCGGCGCCGGACCTGGCTTGCACGCTGCCGTTTGAGCCAGCGGCGCCGGTGCCCGCATCGACGGGCGAGGCCGAGTAGCCCGCGCGGTCGACGGCGGTGCAGATATCCTCGGGGGAGACCTGCGCGGGGTCATAGTCGACCATCATGGAACCAGCGAGTAGGTTGACCGCGACGCTTTGGACGCCGTCGAGTTTGCTTACGGCGCGGTCCACGTGCGCCTGGCAGGCGGCGCATGTCATGCCGCCCACGTCGAACTTATCTTGAGTCATGGCTTCTCCTTTCCGTGGTTCGGTGTTGGAATTGTTAACCTGCTGATACTGTACACCCATACCCCCTGGGGGTGTCCAGTGCAGAAAGAAATGTATGACATTTCGATACAGATGAGGGTGGCTGCTCAATCGTTGTCAGTCCCTGTCAAACATCTCAATCTGTAACATCTAGCAGGGAAAATGACCTCTAATTGTTATAGATCGAGATTTTGTTTTGCGAGGTTTGAGTTTGTCTCGATCTATAACAGCTGGACCGGTTTTTGCTGAGTATCTGTTACAGATTGAGACAATTGGCCCAGGTCCGCCCCGTCCGCCTCGTCATCTGTGGTTTACGTGGGGGCATACGGAGTGCGGGTATACTAACCGGCGGCGAATCTGCTCCATCGCTTAGAGCTGCTGCGTCTGGACGGCGCGTGATAGGGCTGCCAAAGCGATCGCCAGCGTGCTGAGCAACGTCCTCTCTGTGCGCACCTGTTTTGTATGTATTAGCGCACTACCAAGCACGCCCGCGCGGCCGCATGCCGTGTCCATTGCGCGTGCAGATAAGGAACAACAACATATGCGTAATTCTGTATCCGACGTCACCGACGCCGAGATTCTGGACGAGACCCGCGAGGCCATGACTCAGGCTGCCTTCGACGCGGCCGACGAGGCCAATGCCGCCGAGGCCGTTGAGTCCGCTACCGAGAGCCTGCCCGCCTTTGACGAGCTGGGCCTTTCCGACGAGATGCTTCGTGCCATCGAGAACCTGGGTTACACGGCGCCCACGCCCGTGCAGGCCGGTTCGATTCCCGTGGTGCTCGAGGGTCGCGACCTGCTTGCCGCCGCTCAGACCGGCACCGGCAAGACGGCTGCCTTTTTGCTGCCGACCATGAACAACCTGGAGCACATCGCTCCTCCCAAACCCGTACGCGAGCGCGGCGGCCGCAACCGTCGTCGCGGTGCTAAAAAGCCCGAGGGCAACGGCCGCGGTCCCGTGATGCTCGTCATCACCCCCACGCGCGAGCTCGCGCAGCAGATCGACGAGGTCGCCGGCAAGATTGCCGACGTCACCGGCCATGTCGCCGTGACCGTCGTGGGCGGCGTGAGCTACAAGCCCCAGACCGCGGCCCTCAAGTACGGCTGCGACATCCTTGTCGCCACGCCGGGCCGTCTGGTCGATCTGATTGAGCAGGGCGCTTGCCACCTGAACGAGGTCAAGGTGCTGGTGCTCGACGAGGCCGACCGCATGCTCGACATGGGCTTTTTGCCCGCCGTTCGCCGTATTGTGCGCGAGACGCCGGTCGAGCGCCAGACGCTGCTATTCTCGGCGACCCTCGACGAGGAGGCCGTGGGCGAGATCACCGACCTGGTGAGCGATCCGGCCCGCGTGGAGATCGCGCCTGCCACGTCGACCGCCGACACCGTCGACCAGTTTGTGTTCCCGGTGTCCATCGAGGCCAAGAACAACCTGCTGCCCGAGTTCCTCAAGAAGGAGGGTCCGGAGCGCACCATCGTCTTTATGCGTACCAAGCACCGCGCCGACAGCTGCTGCCGTCGTCTGGAGCGTAAGGGCATCAAGGCCGCCGCGATTCACGGCAACCGTAGCCAGGCCCAGCGCGAGCGCGCGCTCTCGGCCTTCCGCGACGGTACCGTCGACGTGCTGGTGGCAACCGACGTTCTCGCTCGCGGCATCGACATCAGCGACGTGCGCTATGTCGTGAACTTTGACGTGCCGGCCGAGCCGACCGATTACATCCACCGCATCGGCCGCACGGGCCGTGCCGGTGAGCTGGGCTGGGCCATCACGTTTGTGACCGAGCAGGACGTCGATGAGTTCTATGAGATCGAGAAGCTCATGGACAAGACCGCCGACATCTACGAGGCCGGCGACCTGCATGTGGGTCCCAACCCGCCCGCGGTTGATCCCGAGCGCGACCCTGCGGCCTTTAAGGTGAAGAAGAAGACCAAGCGCGGCAAGTCCAAGAGCAAGAAGAAGCTCGAGCAGGCACGTCGCGACGGCAAGCGCAACGGCGACGATTACGGCGATGTTGCCGGTCGTTCCAACCGCGGTCGCGATGAGCGTCGCGGCGACGGCGAGCGTCCGAGCCGTCCCAAGCGCGGC
>URUI01000114.1 GCA_900551015.1 uncultured Collinsella sp. | reverse complement strand
GAGGTCCTGGCCGGTGGCGCGGCTCACGGCCTGCGCGGCCACGGTGGGCGACACCAGCCGAAACGGCACGCACTGGCAACGGCTCACGATGGTAGGCAGCATCACGTCTGCCGAGGTGCCCAGCAGGATGAACATGACGCCCTCGGGCGGCTCCTCGAGCGTTTTGAGCAATGCGTTGGCGGTGTTGGCGCGCAGCTGCTCGGCACGGTCGATGATGTAGACCTTGCCCTTGGCACGGATGGGCGCCAAGGGCACGTCGTCGAGTAGCTCGCGCGTCTGGACGATGAGGTAGCCCGTGGCGCTTTCGGGCGTGTAATAGTGCACGTCGGGGTGCGTATGGCGCGCGACGCGCACGCAGCTGTCGCACGATCCGCAGCCGTCCTGCTCGCACAGGAATGCCTGGGCGAGCGCCCATGCGGCATCGAGCTTGCCGGCGCCGGGCGCTCCCAAGAACAGATAGGCGTGCGATGCGCGACCGCTGGCGACGGCGTTGGTCAAAAAGTCGCGCACGCGTTCTTGGGTATCGAGTTTGGCGAGCAAGCTTGTCTGCGCAGGGGCCATGCTACTCGGCCTCCTGGGCAAGCGCGGCGACGACGGCATCCTGCGGGATATCGAGGCCGTACGCGCGAACCTGCTCGACCGTCTGCGCGAAGACATCCTCGATCGGCGCAGTGGCGTCGATGAGCTTTACGCGGTCTGGCTCCTCGGCAGCAATTGCGCAAAAGCCCTGGTAAACACGCTCCTGGAATGCCATGCCTTTTGCCTCCATGCGATCTGCCGCACCACGGGCTGCCATGCGCAGCGCCGCCTGCTCGGGCGTGATGTGATAGACGAGTGTGAGCGCCGGGTGCGTACCCGCGACGGCCAGGTTGTTGGCGTCGCGCACTATCTGGCGATCGAGGCCATCGGCAAACGCCTGGTAGCAGGTCGTGGAATCGTAGAAGCGATCGCACAGGACCACCTTGCCGGCCGCAAGGGCGGGGGCTATGACCTCGTGCACCAACTGGGCGCGCGCCGCCTCGTAGAGCAGCAACTCGCAGGTGTCGCCCATCGCTGTATTGGCGGGGTCGAGCAGCAGAGCACGGATCTTTTCGCTGATGGCAGTACCACCCGGTTCGCGCAGGCTCACAACCTGGTGGCCAGCGAGCTCGAGCGCACGGGCAAGCAGGCGCGCCTGCGTAGATTTACCAGCGCCATCGACGCCCTCGAGCGTGATAAAGCTATGTTGAGCGGGCTCAAAAGCCATGGGCGCAGCCCCTTCCTACAAGGCGCGTAAATGCAGATATATCAACCAAGCCATGATACCCCAGTGCTCGGCACGTCCCAAATCCCACCTAGCCAATGGCTACTCAGGCGGCAGTTAGGGACGTTCCTAAACTGCCGGCCGAAAAGGAACGTCCCCAACTGCCGGCTTTTTTGTACGCTGGGTATAATCGTCGTATTGCATTGAAATGTGGCGAAAGGAGTGGCAATGTCTCGGTATTGCGCCTCGTGCGGCAAGCGTCTTGCAGATGATGCCAAGTTCTGCACCTCGTGCGGTGCACCCGTTGAGCAAACAGCCGCGAGCGATAGCCAGCCCGCTTTTGAGCAGACCGGCTCCCTTGATGCGCCGCAAGCCAAGGCGGACGACCCCCTCGCCTATAGCCCCGACCCCGCCGCAAGGACCGAGGCCGTCGAGACCACGCAGCGCATACCCGTCGCGAGCGGCTCGCCCCAACAGCAGCCGGCTCCCGCATACGCGCCCGCTTCGCCACAGACCCCCGCTTCCAAAAAGAGCGGCACCGGGCCGCTTATCGCCGTTATCGTTGTGCTGGTGGCGATCATCATCGCCCTGGTCATTTTCTTTGTGATCAAGCCTTTCGACAACGCCGGTACGCAGACGACCGCCGAGGTTACCAAGCTGCACCACGATGTTGACGATGATGACCTTGAGCCTCTCGGCGATCCCAATAGCCTTTACGACGATGACGATGATGACGACGAGGATGGCGGCGAAGCAACGCTCTCTGAGCAGAACCTCTACCGCCGACTGAGCGAATACTACGACCTGCTCGAAGATCTCGACAGCCAGGTCCGTGGCTGCGCGCAGAACTTCAACGGCAACTATCTGGAAGAGGATCGAACCACCCGTCAAAATCTCGCCGACGTCGCCGAGCGCACGGAGGACACCATCGAGCAGTATTACGACATCGTCGAGGACCTGGACGTCCCGACGAGCTCCAAGAACTACAGCTCCTGGAAGGACATCATCGCCCTGTACGACGACCTGGATCACCGCATTGACGCAATCTGTGATGCCTGGGAGATCAGCCTGAAATACGCCAAGCCTGCGGACCACAAGAATGAGATCGTGGCGCCGCTGTCGCGCGACAACGTGGCGGGCACCAATGACAATAAGTACCGCCTAGACTTTGAGGAGCGCTATCCCGGCGCCAAGCCTGTCGAGGTGAACTAGCGCTTTGTCGTTCCCGAGCCGGCAGTTAGGGACGTTCCTAAACTGCCGGCAGAAAAAGAACATCCCTAACTGCCGGTCAAAAAAACGAGCGAGGATCGCGGGGTCCTCGCTCGTTTTTTTGGGCAATGTTTCGACTGCGCCGTTACTTGTCGGCGGCTGTTTTCTTGGCAGTCGACTTCTTCGCGGTCGTCTTCTTGGCGGCAGTGGCTTTCTTAGCCGTCGTCTTCTTGGCCGCCGTCGTCTTCTTTGCCGTGCTCGCCTTGGTTGTGGTCTTGCGACCGCGGGCGGGCTTCTTCTCCTTGGTCGGGCAGTCCATGTTGACGCAGATACGCCACGGACCGCGCGCCGTGTTGACCACCACGATGGGGGCGCCGCACTCGGGACAGGTCTCGCCCGTCGCCTCGAGCTTGCCACGCGCCGGCAGCGGATAGCTCACGCCGCAGTCATCGTAGTTGGTGCAGCGGATAAAGCGCTTGCCGCTCTTCTCGCTCTTGTGCGCGATCAGGTCGCCATGGCGTCCGGCCTCGGCACACACCTTGCACTCGCCCACTTTAAGGTCGGGCTCGTAGTTGGTGGGGCACGTCGGGTTCACGCAGATCTCGAAAGCCTTCTGGCGGAACGGCTGACACTTGATGCGCGGCGCACCGCATTCGGGGCACACGGCGGCCTCGCCCTCGAGCGGGCTCACCTTGACGCCGCTCGGCACCGGATAGGTCACGTCGCAGTCGGGCCAGCCCATGCAGCCAATGAAGCTGCCACGGGTCTTGGCGCTCGTCTTCATAACCAGGTCCTTGCCGCACTTGGGGCAGGCGCCCACGCGCGCATCAGCCGTGACGGCGTCGCTGATGGCGTCGCCGAGCTCCTGCGTATGCTTGAGCAGCTCGTCGAGCACGCCGGCCAGCAGCGCACGCGAGTGCGTCACGACATGCTCTTCGGTGTCCTCGCCGCGCTCGACGCGAGTCATGTCGCCGTCGAGCTCGCTGGTCATATCGGGGCTCGTGATGCGCGGGGCAAACTGCGTCAGCGCATCGATGATGGCGATGCCCAGCTGGCTCGGCTCAACGGGATCATTTTTGAGATAGCGCACGGCATACAGGCGCTCGATGATGCTCGCACGCGTGGACTTGGTACCCAGGCCGCGCTTTTCCATCTCCTGCACGAGCTTGCCCTGGCTGTAGCGCGCGGGCGGCTCGGTCTGCTTGGCCTCGAGTTTAATGTCGAAAACGTCGACCGTATCGCCCTGCTCCAGCGGCGGCATCTGCTCGTCGCGCTTAAGTCCATACGGATACGCCTCGCGGAAGCCCGGAGTCACGAGCACATCGCCCGAAGCCACGAACGGCTCACCGTTCACGTCGAGCTCGAGCTTGGTGTTCTCGATGGTCGCGGGACCCATAAGCGTCGCCAGGAAGCGACGGGCGATGAGGTCGTAGAGCTTGCGCTGGCCGCCGTCGAGCGTGGACGGATCGCCCTCGCCCGTGGGGTAGATAGGCGGGTGGTCGGTGGTCTCGACCTTGCCGCGCGTGGGCTTCATGGGGCCGGCGAGCACCTTTTTGCACACGGGCGCCAGCGCCGGGTTGATCTTTGCCAGGTCGCTCACCACGGCGCCCAGATCGAGCGTCGCGGGATACACGGTGTTGTCGACACGCGGGTAGCTGATGAGACCGGCCATGTAGAGGGACTCGGCGATGCGCATGGTACGCGCAGGCGAGATGCCCTCGGCAGCGGCGGCGGCCTGCAGCGAGGTGGTCGC
>URUI01000113.1 GCA_900551015.1 uncultured Collinsella sp. | reverse complement strand
GGGCGGCCTTGCCCACGGCGACGGCGAAGCTGATCAGGGTCGGCGGAACGTTGAGCTCGCCGGCCTCGTCCTCAAACGAACCGCTCATGGAGTCCTTGCCGCCGATGGCGCCGGCACCCAGGTCGACCTGGGCCATAAGGGCACCCAGGACGGCAGCCATGGGCTTGCCCCAGCGCTCGGCCTCGGTGCGCAGGCGCTCGAAGTACTCCTGGAAGGAGAGGTAGGTGCGCTTGTGCTCAAAGCCGGCGGCAACGAGCTTGGCGATGGACTCGACCACGGACAGGTAGGCGCCCGCAAACTGGTCGGCCTCCATCAGATAGGGGTTGAAGCCCCATGCCATGGCGCTCGCCGTGGTGGTCTCGCCGTCCACGGGGAACTTGGCGACCATGGCCGAGCTCGGGGTGAGCTGCGTCTTGCCGCCAAAGGGCATGAGCACGGTCGCGGCGCCGATGGTGGAGTCGAAGCGCTCGGAAAGGCCCTTGTTGGAAGCGACGTTGAGGTCGGTGACAAGCGAGGTCATACGCTCGGCAAGCGTGGTACCGGCCCAGCTGGGCTGCCACACGCTGCGGGTACAGACGTGGGCGACCTGGTGCTTGGGCGCACCGTTGGAGTTGAGGAACTCGCGGGACAGATCGACGATGGCGACGCCGTTCCATGCCATGCGCATGCGCGGCTCGGCGGTAACCTCGGCGATAACGGTAGCCTCCAGGTTCTCCTCGGCGGCGTAGCCCATGAACTCCTCGACGTCACCGTCGGCGATGGCGCAGGCCATGCGCTCCTGGGACTCAGAGATAGCGAGCTCGGTGCCGTCCAGGCCGTCGTACTTCTTGGTCACGGTGTCCAGGTTCACGTACAGGCCGTCGGCAAGCTCGCCCACGGCGACCGAGACGCCGCCAGCGCCAAAGTCATTGCAGCGCTTGATCAGACGGCAGGCGTCGCCGCGGCGGAACAGGCGCTGCAGCTTGCGCTCGACCGGGGCGTTGCCCTTCTGGACCTCGGCACCCGAGGTCTCGATGGACTCGGTGTTCTGGGTCTTGGAAGAGCCGGTGGCGCCACCGATGCCATCACGGCCAGTGCGGCCGCCCAGCAGGATGATCTTGTCGGTGGGGGCGGGGCACTCGCGACGAACGTGGTTTGCCGGGGTAGCGCCCACGACGGCGCCGACCTCCATGCGCTTGGCCACGTAACCGGGGTGATAGAGTTCGTTGACCTGACCGGTGGCAAGGCCGATCTGGTTGCCGTAGCTGGAGTAGCCGGCGGCGGCAGTGGTCACGAGCTTGCGCTGCGGCAGCTTGCCCTCGAGCGTCTCGGAAACCGGGACGGTGGGGTCGCCGGCACCGGTGACACGCATGGCCTGGTACACGTAGCTGCGGCCCGAGAGCGGGTCGCGGATGGCGCCGCCCACGCAGGTGGCGGCACCGCCGAAGGGCTCGATCTCGGTCGGGTGGTTGTGGGTCTCGTTCTTAAAGAGGAACAGCCAGTCCTGGTCCTCGCCATCGACATCGACCTTCACCTTGACGGTGCAGGCGTTGATCTCCTCGGACTCATCGACATCGGTCATGACGCCGGTCTTCTTGAGATACTTGGCGCCGATGGTGCCCATATCCATGAGGCAGACGGGCTTAGCGTCGCGACCGAGCTCGTGGCGCATCTCCATGTAGCGGTCGAAGGCCTGCTGCACCACGGCGTCGTCGATCGTCACGTCATCCAGGACGGTACCGAAGGTGGTGTGGCGGCAGTGGTCGGACCAGTAGGTGTCGATCACACGGATCTCGGTGATGGTGGGGTCGCGGTCCTCATCGCGGAAGTACTGCTGACAGAAAGCGATGTCCGCCTCGTCCATGGCAAGACCGCGATCGGCGATAAAGGCGGCAAGGCCGGCCTCGTCGAGCTCGCGGAAACCGTCGAGCACTTCGACAGGCTGCGGCTCGGGTGTCTCCATGTACAGCGTCTCGGGCAGGTCGAGCGAGGCGATGCGCGCCTCGACGGGGTTCACCACGTAGTGCTTGATGGCATCGATGGCGGCCTCGTCCAGGGCGCCCGAGATCATATAGACCTTGGCGGAGCGCACGGCGGGGCGCTCGCCCTGGCTGATGAGCTGCACGCACTCGCTGGCGGAGTCGGCGCGCTGGTCAAACTGGCCAGGCAGGAATTCGACGGCAAAGACGACGCCATCGCTTGCGGGGAGCTCGTCGTAGGTCACATCGACCTGGGGCTCGCTAAAGACGGTCGGCACGCAGGAGCGGAACAGCTCCTCATCGATGCCCTCGACGTCGTAGCGGTTGATGATCCTCAGGGCCTCGATGCCCTTGATGCCGAGAATCTCGGTCAGCTCGCCCTTGAGCTGCTGAGCCTCGACGTCGAACCCGGGTTTCTTCTCCACGTAGATACGAGAGACCATTGGTTCCTGCCTTCCTGATCGGTTGGGCGTACGGTGCGGTATGCGGCAGCGGTCGGTTTGCGGGGCAAGCCTCGCGGTCGCCTTGAGCCACATACTTTTAAACCTCACTATGATACGACAGCTCGTGGCGCGTTGAGGACGGCGAGGGTGCTACAGTGGAGCGCAAACAAGAGAAAGGCATCACATGGCATTTGTTTCGCTCGCCATCATCGCACTCGTGGCCTTTGCAAGCCCCTTCATCGCCTCGGCGATTCCCGGAAAACCCGTTCCCGAGACGGTCTTTTTGCTCGTGTTTGGCGCGGTGCTGGGACCTCATATGCTCGGCATTATCCATGTGGATGCCGAGGTCTCGCTCGTGTCCGAGCTCGGCCTGGCCTTTTTGTTCCTGCTTGCCGGCTTTGAGATCGATCCCAAGAACATCACGGGCATCGAGGGGCGTTACGGCATGGCGACGTGGGTCGTTACGTTTGGCATCGCCTGGCTTGCCGTGCGCTTTACCCCATGGTTTTCGGTCAGTCATTTTGATGGCATCGCCGTGACGCTGGCGTTGACCTCGACGGCGCTTGGGGCGCTCATGCCCATCTTGCGCGAGCGGTCGCTTGCTGGGACGCGCGTCGGCGATTCGATTCTTGCCTATGGTACGTGGGGCGAGCTCGGGCCCGTGCTCGCCATGTCGGTGCTGCTGTCTGCCCGTACGGGTGTCGAGACGCTGTTGATCTTGGGGCTGTTCGCCGTGGTGTGCGTGCTGCTTGCCGTGGTCCCCAGTCGCTCCAAGCGTATTGGCAGCCGCTTCTTTGCCTTTATTCAGGAGCGCGCCGATACGACTTCTCAGACGTTCGTGCGCCTCACAGTGCTCATCCTGGTCACGCTCGTGGCGTTTTCCGCCATTTTTAGCCTCGATATCGTGTTGGGCGCTTTTGCCGCGGGCTTTGTCCTGCGCTATATCATCCCCGAGGGCAACCATACGCTCGAGCTTAAACTCGATGGCCTTGCCTATGGCTTTTTGATCCCGGTGTTCTTTACCGTGTCGGGTGCCAAGATCGACCTGACTGCTGTAGCATCGCGCCCCGGCTTGCTCGTGGGCTTTATCGTGGCGTTGCTGGTTATCCGCGCCGTGCCCATTGTCGTCTCCATGGGCATCTGCCCCAAGACGCGCGATGTTTCTGCCCACGGCCGCATTACCGTAGCGCTCTACTGCACCACGGCGTTGCCGATTATCGTTGCCGTGACGAGCGTTGCCGTCAATGCCGGCGCATTATCGCAGGGTGTTGCTTCGGTTATGGTGGCGGCCGGCGCTATCACGGTGTTCCTGATGCCACTGCTCGCGCAGTTCTTCTACCGCGTGGTCGATGCCGCGCCGGTCGCCGCCGTGGCGGAGGTTGCCGAGCATCCTTCCGATGCGCTCAATATCCTGCGCGCCCATCACGACCTTGCAAGTCTTCTCGCCCGCGAGCACGAGCTATTGACCTCGCATGGACATGGTCGTGTATTCGAGGGCTTGCCTACGCTCGATACGATTGCCGAGCGCCTTTCTGATCGGGCGGCGAGCGAACGCATCGATGCGCGCATTGTGGATGCGGCGCATCTGCTTGCCGATAAGACTTATGGTGATGAGATAGATCCGTCCGAGCTCACCCCGCGTGAGCGTCGCCGCCTAGAGCGCGCCAAGCTCGCCGTGCATGAGTACCGCCGTCGCATGCTGGAGCTTTATGCGCATGAAGAAGCCGACGAGGACGACGGCAAATAGCCGACGCTGGTGCGGAGGTGACATTCCCGTTTGAGGACGGACGCGAAACGGGACGCAGTTTCCCTTCAAACCAAAAAAGGCGCGCTGCCCGCAGTTGATGCGGG
>URUI01000112.1 GCA_900551015.1 uncultured Collinsella sp. | reverse complement strand
CCCGCAAGGCGCGCGAGGCGACCCGCCGCAAGAGCCTGCTCGAGACGGCGTCCCTGCCCGGTAAGCTCGCTGACTGCTCGGTGCGCGATGCCGAGCTGACCGAGCTCTTCATCGTAGAGGGCGACTCGGCAGGCGGTTCGGCCAAGGACGGCCGTCGCCGAGACATCCAGGCGATTCTGCCCCTGCGCGGCAAGATTCTGAACGTCGAACGCGTTGGTGACCATCGCGCATTCTCGAGTGACACCATCCAGTCGCTGATTACCGCGATCGGCTGCGGCGTCACGACGAGTGCCGGCGACGGTGGCGACTTCGATATCACCAAGGCGCGCTACCACAAGATCATCATCATGACCGATGCAGACGTCGACGGTGCGCACATCCGCATCCTGCTGCTGACGTTCTTCTACAAGTACATGCGTCCGCTGATCGATGCCGGCTACGTCTATGTTGCCTGCCCGCCCATCTTTGGCATTAAGGTGCGCAACAAGATCCACTACGTGTATCCCAACGGCCGCCAGCCCGAAGACGAGATCCTGCGCGACACCATCCAGAGTTTGGGCCTGAACCCCGACGACAACGACGAGGACGGCAAGGCCAAGGACGGCAAGATCACCAAGAAGCGCAAGGGCTATACCGTCCAGCGCTACAAGGGTCTGGGCGAGATGGATCCCAAGCAGCTTGCCTCAACGACGATGGACCCCAAGACCCGCATCCTGCAGCGCGTGTCGATCGAGGATGCCGTGGTGGCAGACCGCGCCGTGCGCGAGCTGATGGGTTCCGAGGTCGGCTATCGCCGCGAGTACATCGAGAAGCATGCGCATGATGCACGCTTCCTTGACGCTTAAGAGGAGGTAACGTGGCAGACGATATCAACAATAACGAGGGTATGGGCGAGGCCGGCGATGCCGGCATGCCCGACGATCTGAAGCGCCTGCTTGCCCGTGCTGAGCAGGGCGAGGACGGCGATCCGGATGCCTATAACCCCGATGCCGATGATGACGAGGAAGAGGACGACGACGGTGAGCTCGAGGAGAGCTTTGGCGAAGTCGATCGCGGCGCCTCGGCCGGCGAGGATATCAACGGTGGCCAGCTCCAGATTTCGGAGTTTGGCCGCGAGATGAAGCAGTCATTTATCGAGTATTCGATGTCGGTCATCACGGCGCGCGCCCTGCCGGACGTGCGCGACGGCTTAAAGCCGGTGCACCGCCGCATCCTGTATGCGATGAACGAGAGCGGCATCTACCCCAACCGCCCGCACAAGAAGTCCGCTTGGACGGTCGGCGAAGTTATCGGTAAGTACCATCCGCACGGTGACTTCGCGGTCTACGAGGCAATGGTTCGTCTGGCGCAGTGGTTCTCCATGCGCACGCCGCTCATCGACGGCCACGGCAACTTCGGCAACATCGACGGCGACGGCGCCGCTGCCATGCGTTACACCGAGAGCCGCCTGGCAAAGCCCGCCATGGAGCTGCTGCGTGACCTGCAGAAGGATACCGTCGACTGGCAGCCCAACTACGACGAATCGCTCGCCGAGCCTCAGGCGCTGCCTGCGCGCTTCCCCAACCTGCTGGTCAACGGCAGCCAGGGCATCGCCGTCGGCATGGCCACCAATATCGCCCCGCATAACCTCACCGAGGCGATCGAGGCAACCTGCTACCTGATCGATAATCCCGACGCCACTGTCGACGAGCTCATGCAGATCATGCCCGGTCCGGACTTCCCCACCGGCGCTATCATCATGGGCAGCGCCGGCATTAAGCAGAGCTACGAGACCGGCCGCGGCTCCATTACCGTGCGCGCCAAGGCTCACGTGGAGTCCACCAAGACCGGCCGCAACCGCCTGGTCTTTACCGAGATCCCCTACATGGTCAACAAGGGCACCCTGCAGGAGAAGATCGCCCAGCTCGTCAACGACAAGCGCATCGAGGGCATCTCGGATATGCGCGATGAGTCCAACCAGAAGGGCATCCGTCTGGTCATCGAGCTCAAGAAGGGCGTCATTCCGCAGGTCGTGCTCAATAACCTGTATAAGTACACCTCGCTGCAGACGACCTTCGGCGCCAACAACCTAGCGCTCGTCAACGGCGTCCCCAAATGCCTGAGCCTGCGCGAGATGCTGCAGCACTACATCGACCACCAGGTCGACGTCGTCACCCGCCGCACCCGCTTCGACCTTAAGAAGGCCCAGGCCCGCGCGCATATCCTCGAGGGCTACCTGATGGCTCTCGACCATATCGACGAGGTCATTAGCATCATTCGTTCCTCGCAGACCGACTCCGAGGCCAGCAGTCGCCTGATCGAGCGCTTTGGCTTTACGCCCGAGCAGACCACGGCCATCCTCGAGATGAAGCTGCGCCGCCTGACCGGCCTGGAGCGCGACAAGATTCAGGAAGAGCTGGACGGCCTGCGCCGCGCCATCGCCTACTACGAGGACCTGCTGGCGCACGAGGAGAAGATCCTGGGCGTCATTAAGGAAGAGATGCGCGAGATCTCCAAGAAGTTTGGCGATAAGCGCCGCACCGAGATCAGCCAGGTCGAGAAGGACCTGGACGTCGAGGACCTCATTGCCGACGAGGACATGGTCGTGACCATCACCCACACCGGCTATGTCAAGCGCATCCCGGTGGCCGCCTACCGCGCCCAGAAACGCGGCGGCAAGGGCGTGTCGGGCGTCAACCTCAAAGAGGACGATGTCATCGACGAGATGTTCATCGCGTCCACGCACGAGTACGTGCTGTTCTTCTCGAACAAGGGCAAGGTCTATCGCCTGAAGGTGCATGAGCTGCCGGTGGGTACGCGCCAGGCGCGCGGTACCGCGATCGTCAACCTGCTGCCCTTCGAGGAGGGCGAGAAGATCGCGAGCGTCATCAGCTGCCGTGAGTTCCCTGCCGACGAGTATCTGATGTTTGCCACCAAGAGCGGCATGGTCAAGAAGACCGTGATGAGCGCATATGACCGCAGCCGTCGCGACGGCCTGATCGCTATCAACCTGCGTGACGACGACGCGCTGCTGAACGTGCGCCGCGTGCGCGAGGGCGACAAGATTATCCTGGCCACCACCGCGGGCAAGGCGATCATGTTCTCCGAGGAGCAGGTGCGCGCCACCGGCCGCGATACCAGCGGCGTTCGCGGTATCGGTATGAAGGACGGCGTGAGCGTTCTGGGTATGGAAGTCACTAACGGCAACGGCGATCTGTTCGTCATCACCGAGCGCGGCTACGGCAAGCGCACGCCGGTCGCGGACTACCCGGAGCAGAATCGCGGCGGCCAGGGTGTCTACACCATCCAAATGACCGAGCGTAAGGGTAACCTCGCGGCCATGAAGACGGTGGGCCCGCAGCACGAGCTGTTCATCGTGACGGAGGGCGCGACGGTCATTCGCGTCAAGACCGACGAGATCAGCCAGACTGGCCGCGCCACCCAGGGCGTCAAGATGATGACCGTCGACGACAACGACCGCGTATGCGCTGTCGCCCGCATGACGGCCGCCAAGGAAAAGCCCGAAGGCGAAGCCACAGAAGACCACGGCCAGCGCTGAAGAGATGGCATCTGGCCAAACGAACCCGCCCGATATTTTGCTCGGCCCCCTCTTCAGCGATGTGCAGAGTGCCAAACTGTTTCCCGATCAAAAAACCTTTGCCGATGCGGTCCCCAAAAGCGATCCGCTGACCATCCTCGCCGACTATCGCATGCAGCGTAAGCAGTCGGGCTTTGATTTACGCCATTTCGTTGACGTGAATTTCACGCTTCCGGGTGAAGGCGAAAAATACGTTCCCCCCGCCGGACAAAGCCTTCGCGAGCACATTGATGGGCTGTGGCCCGTGTTGACCCGCACAACGGACAAAGCCAGCAGTAAATGGGATTCACTCCTGCCCTTGCCGAAATCCTACGTCGTGCCCGGGGGACGTTTCCGCGAGGTGTATTACTGGGATAGCTATTTCACCATGCTGGGCCTGGCCGAAAGCGGCCACTGGGATAAAATCAGCGATATGGTGGACAACTTCGCCTATGAAATTGACACCTTCGGGCACATCCCCAACGGCAACCGCAGCTACTACCTGAGCCGTTCGCAGCCGCCGTTCTTCTCCCTGATGGTGGAACTGCTGGCGACGCATGATAAAGATGCGTTGAAAAAATACCGTCCGCAGATGGAAAAAGAGTATGCCTACTGGATGGAGGGTGCCGATGGCCTGCAGCCGGGCCAGGCCAACAAACGCGTGGTGAAGCTGGATGACGGCGCCCTTCTCAACCGCTACTGGGACGATCGGGACACGCCGCGACCTG
>URUI01000111.1 GCA_900551015.1 uncultured Collinsella sp. | reverse complement strand
AGCGCCGTCGAGCATCTCGGACAGGTAATTCTTGAGCCCGTCGTCGCCCTCGAAGTTGGGCGTGCGCGCCTTGGCATACGTGTCCTCGACAACTTTGGTCGCCAGTGGTCGCAGCTTATACGTAGCATCCCGTGTGATGTAATACACAAACTCGATGCTATCGAACGTCGCCTGATCAGTGGTGTCCGAAATCACGTTGAACATCGACCCGTCGTTCATATGGTGGCCGTAGATCGTGGTCTGCTGGTCAACCATTCCCGGCGCGGTGTCATCGCTATCCAGGAAAATGGCACCGGATGCGTTTGCCGCACCGTCAAACAGCGTGTTGAGGTATTTGGAGTTGTTGTTGGTCTGCACCACGGGATAGTTGATGTTGGTTCCCGGTGCGTAAATCCAACCCACAATCTCGGGGTTCGTCTGGGCAAGTGCATCAAAGTTGATAATCGGCACGCCGCTGGCGTCCTTATCGCTTACATATTGCTTCTCGATTTTCTGATACGAATCGCTCGCCTGCTTATAGCCAATCTGGGCATTAATAAAAATAGCGGCGGCGGCAACAATCAGACCGATACCGATGATGATGAGCAGAATGGGAATAATGGAGCGGCGCTTTTTGCGCGGCGGCTCGGTGCAATCCGACGGCGCGGCATGCGATGAAGACCGGGGCGGCTTCTTAGCGGAGCTATAAGACGAAGGACGATATGCGGCCGGCGCGTCCTGTCGACGATGCGTCGCCGGTGTCACGGGGCGCGGCGCGCGCGGCTGCTGAGGAGAGGATGTCCGACCCTGCTGTGCCGCACGGGCAGCACCTGGCTTCGACGGATCGGGAATCTGAGAAGCCTTGAATCGTTTTCCCTGATAATCGGACATGGCTCTCCTTATACTGCGGTGAAACGGCGGAACGCTTAGGCGTCAGCCATCTCCTGCTTCATCTTCTCGATAACCTTGCGGTACTCGGGGTCGCAAGCACCCAGAATCTGTGTGGCATAGATGGCAGCGTTCTTGGCGCCGTTGATGGCAACGCAGGCCACGGGCACGCCCGAAGGCATCTGCACCATCGACAGCAGCGAGTCCATACCACCCAGATCGCTCGTCTTCATAGGCACGCCGATGACCGGCAGCGGCGTAAAGGCCGCCACGACACCGCCCAGGTGAGCAGCCTTGCCGGCAGCAGCGATAATCACCTTGATGCCGCGGTCAGCAGCAGTCGAGGCCCACTCATGGACCTTCGCCGGCGTACGGTGCGCGCTCGCAATCACGAGCTCATAGGGCACGCCTAGCGCCTCGAGCTCGGCGGTGCAACCTTCCATAACGCCCAGATCGGACTTGGAGCCCATGATGATCCCGACAACCGGCTTCTGATCTGCCATAAACAAAGACCTCCTGTTGAGAGCGGTGACGCGGCGAATCCGCGACCCTTAACTGCAAATAAATCAAGTATAGCCGCCGATGCTGATGTGTTCGGCGGGAGACGGAACGCTTTGCGAGATTAGGGCCGAAGGGTCGGAGCTTTCTGCCTACATTCAAAAAGCGTGCCCACCGTCCTTGGGTGGGGCGGCGGGCACGCTTGCTTAGCTGTTGCTGGGGCTACTTAGCCTTGCTGCGACGATGGAAGAAAGCGCCGATCGCGGCGATGATGGCGCCAAGACCACCGACGGTCGCGACGGTCGCCGCCGTCTGGTCTCCGGTATTGGGAATCGCCGAACCGTTCTTCTTGCTGCCCTGGGCCTTGTCGCCTGCGGGCTTGCCCGCCTGGTTGCCGCCGTTCGAGCCATTGCCGGAACCCTGGTTGCCCGAGCCGCCCTGGTTGCCGGAATCGGCATCCTTGAGGCTCTCAATGGCCAGCTTGAGCTGGCCATAGGCCGCCTGGATCTGGGTGTCGGAAGCATCCTCATCACCCAAGACGTCCTCGGCGTAGGTAATGGCATCCGTCAGGGCCTTGACAGACTCGGCCGTCTTGCCCCTGGTGTCAGTCTCCTTCGCCTGCTTGACCAGAGCCTTGAGCTGCTTCTTAGTCGGATTCTCGACCGGGGCCACCGGGGTCTTCTCGAGCGCGCCGCGGGCGCTCTCGAGCGCCCTGAGCGCCTGGTCGACCTCGTCCTGCGTGGCGTTCTCGTCACTCAAGATGGCGCGGGCGCTCGCCAGGGCGTTCTCGAGCGCCGTCCAGGAGGCCTCGGTGTAGTCACCGGCCTTGAGGTCGCCGGCAGCAACCTCGGCATCAACCTTTTCGATCGCGGTAGCGAGATCATCCTTCGCCACCGGATCGGGGACGGCCGTACCGTAGAACTTGAGCTCCGCCATGCTGCAGTAGGCATCAACGTCGCCACCGCCGGCGTGAATCACCTTGACGGTCACGTAGCGACCGCGCGCGGCGCCAAAGCTCATCTGCTTCCAGTCGCCACGGTCGGTGAGCACGCGGCCGTCGTTGTCGAAGGCGAACGTACCCATCGACGCGGCGGTGCCCATCTCATAACCGTCGGCAGTGTCGGAGACCAGTATCTCGGCCTCGAAGATATCGCCGTTAGTGCCGCCGTCCTGGCGCGGCAGGAATGTAACGTCGGTGAGATCGTAGTCGCGGCCCAGGTCGACACTCAGATACTGGGGCATACCGGTCCCATGGGCCCAGTCGCTGTGCCAAAGCGTCCGCTCGTCGCCGTCGAGAGCGTTGACGGCGTTGCTGCCCTCGTAGTCGGCCTCACTCGAGAAGTCGGCCACCTTGACGTTCTTGCGGTTCTCGGGCGTGTTGATGAGGATCTTCTCATCGACAGGGCGCATCTTGAGGCCGTCGATTGCCTTCTCGATCTTGGCAGTGGCGTCTGCGACATCCTTCTTGCTATAGCTGCCCTGGCCGCTGTCGAGAAGCTTCCGAGCCGCCTCGACCGCAGTGGTGAGAGCTGCATAGGAATCCTTGGTGTAGACGGACTCGCTGTAGCCCGCGGCCTTGGAAAGCGCTGCCACGAGCGCAGAGGTATCGACACCAGCCTTGACCTCGACCTCATAGGATGCGGTCTTGGAGGGGTCGAGTACCGACGCCACCGTGATCTTTGCCTTGCCGGCCTTGTTGGCACGCAGGTAGTAGCTCACGCTATCGCCAGCCTGAACAGCGGAGACGCCTACCACAGAGGGGTCGGAGCTCTCGACCGTCACATAGGGGTAGCCAGCGCTCTCAGGCGTAGCCTTGGCGTCGACGGGCGTAATGTCGCCTTCAAAGAACTCGGTCTGGTTCTTGCCTAGCTCGACACCCTCGATGGCCTCGACACCCTGCGTGTAGTTGAAGTTGACCTCACGCAGTGTGAGCATCTGGTCACCCGATGCCTCAAGCGGCGTGACCTCGACCTTGGTCGCCTTCTTGCCCTTGTTCTCGGCAGAGAGGTCAAAGGCGTAGCGAGCCAGGAAGGAATCGTACTCCCCGCCCGCGAACTCTTGGATCGAGCCATCCTCGAACGTCACGACGGCCTTGATCTTCTGTACGGTTCCGTTGCCGCCGTTGCGGTTAACGACCTCGACGCTATCGAGTTTCGACGGCGTCTTAAATGCGAATGTCATCGTGGTGGGAAGCTTCACGTAACTCGGTAGCTTACCCTCGCTGTCCCAGTTGCCACTCCAGTTCCACAGGAACTCAAAGCCGTTGTCGCCCTCGTTATTATCGAACAGCGCGTTATAGCTCTTCTGCTGGATAAGTTTCTCGACGTTGGTCCCGTCGTCGGTCGTGAGCTCATCGTTGGTCATCGTGATGTTGAAGGCATCCTGGGCGTACTCGGCGACCGTTGGCTGAGGAACGTCCGGCATCGTCACCGTGCCGTCGCTCGCAAACTCAAGTGCGTCGCATGCCGGGCCGATAAGCCAAGATGTCGAGGGCAGTTCGACCTTTCCGGCGGTCTTGGCCTTGAGCTTGAAACTCGCCACCGCGCCAGTACCGTTGTAGAGCTTGCCATCGCCGCGGTTGGCAAAGGCGAGATTGATAGTCTGCGTTCCGTCCACGAACTGGACCTTCTCGCGAGACAGGTTCTCCATGCCGGCAGTCGAGCCGTCCTGCGCGATGCTCTCGGACACAAACTCGAACTGGTCGCTCTTGAAGTTGACGAGGGCGCCCAGGGCGTTGACGTTCTTGGCGTCGGCCGCATAGACATCAACGGTGATCTCATCACCGGCCTCGACCTCGGTCTTGCTCGGAATCACCGCGAGCGAACCTGCGACCTTGCCCTTTTGTTTAGTGCCGCCGTCAAGACCCGCCATGGTGAACGAGTAATCGTAGACGTCGTAAACGCCGTTATCGTTGAGGTCGGCGAAGTGGTCGCGGATCTGCGAACCGAACGTCGGGGTATCGGGCTCGCGATTCTCGAG
>URUI01000110.1 GCA_900551015.1 uncultured Collinsella sp. | reverse complement strand
AGCGGGGGCGGTGTATGCATCGAGTGGCACGGGTTCCGGCGCGGGCGGCACGGGCGCGGCAGTGTTCTTTTCCCAGGGCAGGGGCTGGGTCATGGGCGACTCCTCATCTGACGGACGGCGCGCCTGCGGGCAGCGCCATAGTTTGAGCCGTACCAGTATACCGAGCCGCGCGGACACCGACGCAAATCACACCACGACTCCGTGCGCCGCAATCAAGCCCACCCCAGCGAATTTGGTGCAATGGGGTCAGGTTAGTCTGCACCAATCTATTGACAATCACGAAACCGCCGATGTCATGGCAGCAGCAGCGAGCGACGGTCAGGGCGAACAAATTGGCATGAAAAGAGGGCGGCATAGACCTTTTGGTCATGCCACCCCCTTTGAATGACAAGTTGTCGTCCTGACCGCCGCGCAGCGTCGACTAAGTTAGAGGCCGAGCATCGGCTCCAGGACAAAGAAGTACGCAAGCACTACGATGCCCAGGACAATGCGATACACGCCGAAGCACTTAAAGTCATGACGGCGGACGAAGCCCATAAGCCACTTGATGGCAATGAGCGACACCGCAAAGGCGACGACGCAACCCACGCCCAGGATGGCAATCTCGTTGGCGCCAAACGTGCCGCCCTTAATAAAGTACTTGACCAGCTTGAGCGCACTTGCGCCAAACATAACAGGAATAGCCAGGAAGAACGTGAACTTAGACGCCACCGAGCGCGTGCAGCCCAGCAGCAGGCCGCCGATGATGGTAGAACCGGAGCGAGACGTACCAGGCACCAGCGAAAGCACCTGGAAGCAGCCGATACCCAGCGCAGTCTTCCAGCTGAGGTCCTCGAGCGTGGCGATGGAACCAAAGTCCAGGTTCTCGTCATCGTCCTCATCCTCAGCGGTAGCCGCGGCGGGCGCCGCAAAGTGCGCACCGGCGGGACGTCCACCCGACACCACAGCACGCGAACCAAACGAACCGGCAACGGTCATTTCCTCGCGCTTGTTTGCGCGCCAGTTCTCGATCACGATAAACAGCACGCCGTACACAATGAGCGCCAGCGCCACGACGGGAGCATTGTAGAAATGCTCCTCCATCCAGTCGTTGAGCGGCAGGCCGATCGCCGCCGCAGGAATGCAACCGAGCACAATCTTGCCCCACAGCACCCAGGTGTCGCGACGGCCCTCCTTGCCCTTGCTGGGCGAGAACGGGTTGAGCTCGTGGAAAAACAGCACGCAGACGGCCAGAATGGCGCCGAGCTGAATCACGACCAGGAACATATTCCAGAACGTCTCGCTCACGTTCATCTTGACGAACTCGTCCACCAAGATCATGTGACCCGTCGACGAAACGGGCAGCCATTCGGTGATGCCCTCGACCAGGCCCATGAAGGCAGATTTTAGAAGCTCGATAATATCCAAAGGGACCCCCTCGTTAGACACCCGCCGG
This sequence comes from uncultured Collinsella sp., assembly GCA_900551015.1. Taxonomy (GTDB): domain Bacteria; phylum Actinomycetota; class Coriobacteriia; order Coriobacteriales; family Coriobacteriaceae; genus Collinsella. The sequence continues at coordinate 3,055 of URUI01000110.1, read as the reverse complement.
TAGATGTTCTGCGGACGATGCGGGCGATGTCCCATTATCAACCGTTGGCGGTGCGACCGCGCCTACCCTTACCAAAAAACTCGCCCGTTCACAGAATTGCGAGCGGTCAAACCGAAATCCTTGGGTATAACTGCAACAAGATAAAGTGTCCGGCGGCCAACGCGCCCGCGCCCGCCCGACGCACGAGCCCCTCGCCCGTGCGATAGACCAAGGAGGAAACCATGAACGAGGGCTACACCAAGGTATTTGTTTCACTCGACGGTACTGAGCAGCAGGATTTTGTGCTCGCACGCGCCATCAAGGTCGCCGCGAACAACGGCGCCAAGCTGATTATCGGCCACGTTATCGATTCCACGGCACTCGAGAGCGCCGGCTCCTATCCGGTCGACCTGGTCAACGGCCTAGAGGAGGCATTTAAGAACTCCATCGCCAAGCAGCTCGAAGAGGCCAAGGCCAATCCCGACATTCCCGAGGTCGAGGTCATGATTCGCGCCGGCCGCATTCGCGAGACGCTCAAGGACGAGATGCTCGACGTGGTTAAGCCCGACCTGGTGCTCTGCGGCGCCCGCGGCCTGTCCTCGATCAAGTATGCGCTGCTGGGTTCAATTTCGACGTTCCTGCTGCGCAATACGGACTGCGACATTTTGGTTGTGAAGTAGCGTTGCTCCCACCGGCCGCGGGGCCTGCGGGGTTTCCACGGGCACGTCCTCGCCGCGTTGCGGCTGCGGGATATGCCCTTAGGAAACCCCTCCCGGCCCTGCGGCCTTCGCAGTCTTACTTCAGCGAGTTGGCTGATAAAAGATGGCGTGCCGCCCCGTTTGGGGTGGCACGTTTTGTTTGGGCGGACGTCTGCCGCGTGCGTTACTCGAAATATTGGAACTTATTCGTTGAAAACGCGAATGTTACGACGAAGCCTTCGCCGGAGTCGGATGCCGCGGTGACGTCGATACCCATCTTGGAGCACAGACGCGCCACCAGGTAGAGGCCGATGCCCGTTGCGCGCTTGGTGGTGCGGCCGTTGTCGCCGGTAAAGCCCTTCTCGAACACGCGCGGCAGGTCGGCCGCGCTCACGCCACAGCCGTTGTCGGCAACGGTGAGCTCGATGCGTTCGCTCGCCAGGCCCTCGTCCAACAACGCGCCCGAAAACACGATCTTCGCGCCGTCCTCGCGCGCATATTTAATGCTGTTCTGAATGAGCTGGCCCAGGATAAATTCGAGCCATTTTTCGTCGGTAAAGACCTCGAAGTCAAGGTTCTCGCACACCGGAGCCACATGCGCCGCAATGAGCTCGCGCGCGTTGGCTTTAATCGCACCCGTCACCAAGGTCTTAAGATCCCAGCGGCGAATCAGGTAATCGCGCTCCACGACTTCCGAGCGCGCATAGTACAGCGCCTGATCGATATAGCGCTCCACGCGGGCCAGCTCGCGACCCAGGTCATCCACGCGCGAGAGGTCACCTTCGCTGCCGTCCAGGTTTTCCAAAATCAGATGAGCTGCCGCCAGGGGCAGCTTGGCCTCGTGGACCCAGCTCTCGATATAGTCGCGATAGTCATCGGTCTGACGTCGGCCTTCGGCAACCTCGTCGCAGGCAGCCTTGCCCACCCGGCGCAGGACCTCGTACTCGAGCTCGCCCTCGGCATAGGTTGGGCATTGCACCATCTCCTGTACCCACGCGGGACTTTCCAGCTCCTCGGCTGCACGCTCCAACTGGTGCAGAAAACGACGGCGGCGCGCGTACTCGATCACGATGCCGAGCATGCCAAAGATAAAGGACACACCGACCGCCACGACCACGATAGATGCCGGGGCCCCGGCAACCGTCAGCACAAAGCAGCTCAGCAGCACGCCGCACGTCCACACGGCGACGGGCAACAGCGCATCTTTAAAGAACTTGCCAAACGACATAGCTGGCACCTAGACCGAATAGCCCTGGCCGCGATGCGTGGTCAGATACTCCTTGACGCCGATCTTGTCGAGCGTGGTGCGCAGGCGGTTGATGTTGACGGTGAGCGTGTTGTCGTCCACGAAGGCATCGGAGTCCCACAGGTCCTGCATGATGGCCGAGCGCGAGACAATCTTGCCCGCGCGGCTCAGGAGCAGAGAGAGGATGCGCAGCTCGTTTTTGGTGAGCTCGGTGCTGTCTCCGGTTGCCGTGTTGGTGACCGCGGAGCGGGCGAGGTCGAGTTCCAGCCCCTTGTGGACCATGGTGCTACGCTCGCCTGCCGCCGTGGTGCGGCGCATCAGCGCGTTGATGCGCGCCACGAGGACGCGGGCGCTATAGGGCTTGGAAATAAAATCGTCCGCGCCGAGCGTCATGGCCATGACCTCGTCGATCTCGGTCGTGCGCGAAGTGAGGACGATGATGGGGACCTCGGATTCGCGACGGACTTCGTGGCAGATGTGTTGGCCGTCTTTGACAGGAAGCGTGAGGTCGAGCAGTACCAGATCGGGCGCGGCAGCGAGAATATCGCGCGAGACGTGCTCGAACGATTCGCAGGCCTCGACCTCAAAACCGGCACGGGCAAGGATGTCGGCAAGCTCGCGACGAATGGGCTCGTCGTCCTCAACGATATAGATCAGCGCCATGGATTCCGTTCCCCCCTCTTGGTTGTCTTACTGCCATTATTGCCGCGAAGTCGCCGGTGCGCGCCTCGCGCGGCATTAAGGTGACAGAACTGTTCGCGAACGAAAGCGTTCGAATCGCCCCTCGCTCGCAGCGGGCGCGGGGATCAAATGATTAAATAATCCCCGTCCCAGAAAAATCATTTAGCGGCGGGCGCGGAGCTTTTCGTAGCCTTCGGCGAAGAAGGCGACCGTGGCGGCGTCGGACTCGGCGGCATCGGTATCGTCGGCGGGGACCACGCCGTGCTCGTCGCTCACTAGGAACAGCGCGCCCTTGAGCTGAGCGGGAATGTCCACGCGCGTGACCGGGATGCCCTTGGTCTGGGCCAGCTGCTCAATAAGGGTCGCCGTGCCGCACAGGCACTCGTCCGCCGGCGCCACAAAGGCAAGCCTCCCGCCGTTGACGGCGGCAAGTAGCTCGGGCACCACGCCG
>URUI01000109.1 GCA_900551015.1 uncultured Collinsella sp. | reverse complement strand
CGTCAGCGGCAGCCCGCCCTCGGCGGCACCGCGCACGCTGCGCTCGCGAATGGCATGACGAAGCGCCGCGTCGGTCTTAAAGTCGAGCGCCGAGGCGGAGTCATCCATGATTAGGACCTGTGGAGAGCCCACCAGGGCACGTGCGATGGTCAGGCGCTGGCGCTGGCCACCGCTAAAGTTCTTGCCGCCCGCCTCGACCGGGGCATCCAGGCCTTGGGGCTTGTTGCGCACGAATTCGCTGGCCTGCGCCATATCGAGCGCCGCCCAAAGCTCCTCGTCAGTCGCCGCCTCGTCACGCCAGGTCAGGTTACTGCGGATGGTGCCGCTCACCAGCGACGCACGCTGTGGGACAGTCGCGACCACATGGCGCAGCTGGTCGAGCGGCCAGGCGCGCACATCGGCGCCCATCACGCTCACGCTGCCGACGCCCGCATCGTACAGGCGCGGGATAAGCGAGACGAGCGTGGACTTGCCGCTGCCCGTGCCGCCGATAATGCCAAGCGTCTTGCCCAGCGGCAGTTCCAGGGTCACATCGTCGACGGCGTTGGCAGCGCCCGCGCCAAACGAAAAACTCGCATGGTCAAAGCTCAGCGCAGAGACCGGAGCGGCATTGCCCGTCACGCCCGGCTTGGGCAGCGCGACCGGCTGGTTGCCCCCATCGGTGATGCTTGGCACGCAATTGAGCACCTCGTTGATACGCGACGCACTGGCGCTCGCCTTGGTAAAGACCACCACCAAGTTGGCAACGTACACGATGGAAGTGAGCGTCTGCGTCATGTAGTTGACGAACGCCATAACCTGGCCCTGCGTGAGTTCGCCCACGTTGACCTGGATGCCGCCCACCCACAGGATGGCGCACACGCCCAGGTTCATCACAAGAAACGTGACGGGGTTGAGAATCGACGAGAGCTTGCCCACCGCGATGGCAGTATTGGCCTGGTCATCGGCGGCTTGGGCAAAGCGCTCGCGCTCATGGTCCTCGCGCACAAAGGCGCGAACCACGCGGGCGCCCGAAAGGCCCTCGCGGCAGATAAGCGCGATGCGGTCGAGCTTTGCCTGCAGCTGCTTGTAGTACGGGATACAGCGCGCCATGACAAACCAAAACACCAAGCCGATGGCGGGCGTGCAAATCAAAAAGATCATGCCGAGCTTAAGGTCGATGGCAAGGGCCGCGACCATGGAGCCCACGGCCAAGAAGGGCCAGCGGATGAGCATGCGTACGCCCAGCGCCACAGCGAGCTGCACCTGGTTAACGTCGTTGGTGATGCGGGTGATGAGCGACGGCGTGCCGAAGCGGTCGAGCTCGGCGTAGCTCAGCTTGTTGATGTGCCCGTAGAGCGCGCCGCGGATGTCGGTGCCCATGCCCTGCGAGGTGAGCGCCGCCATCTTTTGACAGACGAGCGTAAACGAGATGCCGATCACAGCCATGGCGGCGAGCACCACGCCGTAACGGACGACGGCGTTCACATCGTGCGCGCCAATGCCCTTATCAATCATCTGGGCAATCACCAACGGCGTCAGCAAGTCAAAGATCACCTCAATCAACTTGCACGCAGGGCCAATCACCATATACCGGCGAAACTTGCCACCAAAACGCCTGAGCAACTCAATCATGTATAGGCGCTCCCTATCATCATCCACATTCAATTCGAACCATGATAGTACCGCCACCCCAAAAGAAGCGTAAACAACTCGTCATTTCTAACGGGATTCAGTTTTCAGAGGAGCATACGCGCACACCCAGCCAGTGGCGGGCCAATCGCTTGGTATACTTACATTAGTGCTACCAAGTTAGTCGCCGACCCTTGAAATGAGGTGCCGAGATGAACGACATTCTCGCAAGAAGTGCAAGACGCGCAACCGTGGGCATCGCCCTTTCCGCGGCACTTATCGCGGGAATCGCCCCCGCAACGGCGATCGCGGCAGAAACCAGTTCCCCCACCGGTGCGGCCGTTTCGCAGACGAGCGCCGCCAACGGCAATTCGGGCGCCCCGCAGACAGAAGACGCGGCCGCCGCAAAAGAAAAAGCGTATGCAGCCATGCAGGAAGCGCTCAAAAAACTCGAGGCCGCAAAAGACGCCGCAAGTCCCGAGAAAATTGCGAGATTCAATGATGACATTGCCCGTTTTCAAGAGCTCCGCGACAAGATGGCGGCGCAAGCCGCCGAAGAGAGGGGACTCCTTCCCACCATGCAAGCGGACATCGATGCAGCCCAAGCCAAATACGACGGGGCCATCAACCGGGTAAGCGAGCTCCAGGCAGAATTAGACAAGAAACTTGAGATGCTTAAGACACTCGAAGCACTCGGCTACGAGGAGTTTGTCGAAACTGTTAAACAGCAAATAAAGCAGTTGCACAGTGAGATCGTAACGGCAAAAGCGCAAGTAGGCCATTGCGAAGAGGAGCTCCGCGAGTTCCAGTACCGCCTCAGAAATCAGGAAAGACGAGTTAATAACTGTGAACGTGCTGTAGAGAAATATAAAGGCGATATCGACCGGTTCATAGCCTGGCGAGATGCGCTCCTCGACAATTTGAAAAAAGCGCAAACGGCCTATGACGACGCCTGCAAGGCATACGAAGAGGCAAAGGCCGCGGCAGACAAGGCCACCTCGCCCGAGATAACGCAACCGACCGAGACGACGCCTCCCTCCAACTCGGCGCAACCGGCCGAGGCGACACAGCCCACCGGCTCGCCCGCGACCGGCAAAAATACCCCGCCAAGCTCCACCAAGCAGGCGAACTCGAGCAGCGGCAAGCAAGCAGATACGACCGCCGGCAAGCTCGCGAACACGAGCGACGCAGCGCCGAGCGCAATCACACTCGCAGGAATCGCCGCCGCAGGACTCGGAATAACCGCCACAGCCACACGCCGCATCAAGAACTCAAGGTAGCTGCCAGAGCATACTACCTTCGCCAATCCACAAACCCAGAGACAAAAGAGGCCCGTTTCCCCAACCCAGGGAAACGGGCCTCTTTACTTGTAAAAACAAATGGTAATGCCACTGTCTCTTGAAGCACATCGCCACCGCGCTCCAAACAATGCCAACGAGCAGCATTCCTTAAGGGATAGATTTAATTAGGCTAACGCGCCTTTACGGGTGTTTTTTGGACGAAGTGGTCCCGGTGCCGGCGGGCTGTTTGGTAGTCGAGCGATCCCGCAGGCAAAGCCGAGGACCAGCGAGACACCAAACAGCCCGCCGGCACCGGGACCGCATCGCGGCACCAAAAAAGCGCCCGTGCGCTCGATGGATTCGGATGCCCGACAGAGGCTCCTTATGGCTGCTTCCTTCCGGACCTGACCAGATTCGGAACATGTCGTCATCCGAACCCATCGAACGCGCTAGGCGCTCGGTATATCTTACCTGCTCCCGCCCGATGGGGCAAGACAGCTAATTTGGGACGGGGCTTTTTTGACTACTTTTTGACTGGGGGCATCAGATTGGCGAAAGTAGTCAAGAAAGCCCCGTCCCAAATAGACTGGTCTGACGTTGCGCCACGAAAAGGGCCTATCTACTACGTTTAGGTCGCAGGGGTCGACCATAGCCGGCTTTTTCGGAAATCGGCAAGCTCTCTACCTGCGGTTTTGTTTTTGCAAATTCCGGGATGGTCGAGGGTGACCGGTTTAACGTAGTAGATTACCGCATTTCATGGCAGACGGTCCGACCCAAAGCACAAGGCGACCAGCCTCGGATGGCCATTCACGAAGTTGCGGTGGAATACGGACTGAATTGGCGCCTTAAAGGCAAAAACACTCCGTATTTCACCGCAAGTTATTGGGGAGGGATTGGTTTTAGAGGCGGCCAAGGTCGTAGGCTCGCGCGGCAGACTCGCCGGCGCAGATGAGGTTGGTTGCAGCTTCTTGCGGATCGAGCGCCCGCTCCAGGTCCATGGGCTTGCGACAGATCGGCAGGACAAGGTCGATGCCCTGCTCGTACACCGCATCCAGGTTGTCGGCGCGACCGCCCACGACAGCGGCCACCGGCTTGCCATATCGCTTGGCACGGCGGGCCACACCCACCGGCGCTTTGCCGGCGGCAGATTGCTCGTCCATATTGCCCTCGCCCGTTATGACCAGGTCGACATCGCGCACATGTTCGTCAAACCCAATCAGATCGAGCACCGTCTCCACGCCCGAGCGTAGCTCCGCACCGAGCGCCAGTAACGCCGCGCCCAAGCCACCGGCAGCGCCCGCTCCGGGCACGCCGAGCACCGAGCCAAATGTCCGTGCGCCCTCGGGTGTGCGCAACAACCCCTGGGCCCGAGCCTCGACAATTGCCGTATCGAGCAGACGACCGTAGCCGACCATCCAGCTGTCGCACCTGCTCAGCGCCTCGGCGTCACCCGTCGGCAAGCCTTTCTGCCCGCCAAACACCGCCAATGCGCCCCGACGCCCTACGAGCGGATTCTCGACATCCGAAAGCACAACGATATGAGCGCCATCCAAAGCCTGAAGCGCTGGCGCCAAATCAACGCTCGCCACCTGCTCAAGGCCGGCAAGACCGGGGGCGACATCGCAGCCCCGATCATCGACCACACGCGCGCCCAGCGTCTGCAGCATGCCGGCGCCGCCGTCGTTGGTGGCGCTGCCGCCCAAGCCAATATAGATAGTCTTTGCACCCGCGCGAACCG
>URUI01000108.1 GCA_900551015.1 uncultured Collinsella sp. | reverse complement strand
ACAGCCCAAACCACGCCACAGACGACCGTCGCGCCGACCATCAGCGCGCGACGAACCGCGCGGCCAGACGCATCCATGGGGCACGGCGTGAGCGGCTCGCCGCGGAGCGAACGACCGACATTTTGCGCATAGTGGTCACAAAACGCCGAGAGCGCCGCCTCGACCGCCGCCGGCTCGGGACGATCTTTTTGATGGCTGGACAGACAGGCCATCACCACGTCGAACAGCTGGGCATCGACAAACGCCAGCGCATCGCGTAGCTCCTCGGAATCCGGCTCAAGCCCCAGCTGCTGGGCCTGCTCGGCCGCAGCGAGCGCCACATCGGGCTCACGACGAAGCAGCTGAGTCAAATCGCAACCGGGCGCATGGGCACCAATGGGATAGTCGGGCAGCGTGTCCATCTTGAGACGGTAGGGGCTGGCGATGTCGCGCGTCTTTTTGCGCGAACCCGAGGTGCCCGAAGTGCTCGGCGCGGCTTCGTATGGCGCGGCGCCGGCAATGAGCTCGTAAACCGTGCTTGCTGCGGCATAGACGTCGATCGCCGGCGACATACGCAAAGCGCGCAGGTCGGGAATATCGTCGGTGAGCATCTCGGGCGGGGCATAGGCAACCGTCGCGCGACGCAGCGTGGCATAGCGCTCCGTAAACGACGCCTTGCCGCCGGTACCGGCCACGGCCGACGCAGGCTCGAGCGCCAGCGACGAGCCAAAGTCGATCAGGCACAGGTCAAAGGTGCCCTCGGCAAGCTGCCGGTCAAGCGGTAGACGCGCCGTACGCACCATAATATTAGCGGGCGAGATATCGCGATGGACAAAGCCCTCGCCCACCAGGCTCATACGGCAGAGCAGATCGAACAGGTCGCGACCCAGACGCGCCGCCACAAGCGGCGATAGGCGGCCGGCATCGTCCACGGCAAAGCGCGAGCGCAAGCGGGCGAGCGTCTCGCCCTCGACCCATTCCATGACAATTGCAGGCACACCGTCGACCTCGCCCCAGCCATAGAGGCGGGGAAAGCCCTTAAGGCCCGAAAGGGCGCGATGGCATTCGTATTCCTCGCGAAACGCCGCTTTGAACTTGGCGACCAGCGCCTCATGGGCGGCGGCATCGTCAAACTCATCGCACGTTGGCAAGATGAGCTGTTTGAGTGCTACGGCCTCGCCTTGGGCGTTGACGGCACGCGTCACGCGGCCGATACCGCCACGGCGCATGGTGGCATCGTCGGCAAACAGTATCGTAAAACGACGCAGATAGGCAGGCAGTTCGTCCTGACCGAGCGCAATGGCCGGCTCAAACCCGTCGACACGCGCCAGGCGCAGGCCGACCATGGGATCGCGACCGAGCGATTGTGGTGTGGTGGATGCAAGATCGGTCATCATAGGGCAAGCGCCGCCACGTTATTGTTGAAGTTACCGAGCGCGACGTCATCATCGCCGTAATGGCCGACCCATTGACATAGGTTGGTGTAACAGCCCCACAGATTGGCATACTGCTGATACCACTTTGACCGGGGCGAGAATGTCTGACGACCGAACTCGGCTCGAATGACAAACATCTCCCCGACCAGGCTGTCGCACGGCCTGGGATCTCCCGTAGAGTTATAGGTCGAAACCACGTCATTGGCACGAGAAACATAGCCGTCGAGCATGTTGTACTTGGTCACAAGCCAACTGTGAATGCTCTCTTCCTCAGCAGCGGAAAGGCCACCGGAGTTTGCATCGTTGTCAGTGTTGCCGCCCGTCGAGCCGCCGTTTCCAGACCCTCCGGCAGAGGAACCCGACCCAGAGCCACCGCCCGAACTCGACGAATCCGAGCCGGAGCCAGAAGTATCCGAGCTACCGGGCTTTCCGGACTGCTGGGCGTCCTGCTCCTTCTGCTGCTCGACCTTATTCACCGTTGCCGCCACGCTATTGTTGGACAACCGATCGATGATCTTGGTGTTGGTGAGCACGATGGTTTTGCCATTGGCAAGCGTGACTTCGTTGTCCGGGGCCTCGGCGCCGTCCGCGTCGTCGGTGCCAAACACAATATGCGCGACCACACTTGCCCAAGCATATCCAGTCGTGGTCCCCAGGTCACTTTTGACCTCATGCCCCACGCGCGGTTCGCGTGCGGCATGTGCCTGCATCATGGACGGCACGGTCATGCCATAGGCAGAAACGCCAGCTATGACCAGCACCAGCGAGCAAGACAGCAGTGCGTACGCCCGCGGCGCCAAGCCCAGTCGGCGTCGCATGCGCACCGCGGCGCCGCGCTTTGTCTGAGTGCCACCGGGCCGCATGCGTTCTCCTCCAACAAAAACACGCCGCTCGGGAGCGGCGCATTCATTCGAATCCATATTTGAGTGTATCAGCGAACCCAAAAGGTTGCGCAACGAATGAGCAAATTAAGGATGCGAATGGAAGCATCCATGCGATAAGCGGATACAAAGCATCTTTGTTGCACAACAAACTTACAGTCGCACGGGGAAATTATGGCTACCCCGTGCGTCGCGATGAAGACATACGGCAGGAGCAGGCTCGCCACCTAAATCGTGCGACGGGCCTCGATGGCGCGCCCAAGCGTAAGCTCGTCGGCATACTCCAGGTCGCCGCCCACGGGAAGGCCGCTCGCCAGACGCGATACCTCAACGCCCAGCGGCTTGATAGTGCGGGCCAGGTAGCTCGCCGTGGTCTCGCCCTCGATATTGGGGTTGGTGGCGATGATGACCTCGTGGATGTCCTCGTGGCCCAAGCGTGCCAGCAGCTCACGAATGTGCAACTGCTCGGGACCAATCTTGTCCATGGGACTGATCACGCCGCCCAATACGTGGTAGAGACCGTGGTAGCTGCCCGTGCGCTCAATCGCCTGGACATCGCGCGGCTCGCCCACCACGCAAATGCGAGTGGTATCGCGCATCGAATCCTGGCAGATGGAGCACTCGTCGGCCGTGGCGTAGTTAAAGCAGCGGCTGCAAAAGTGAACCTCCTGCTTAACCTCCAGGATAGCCTCGGCCAGGCGGCGCGCCTCCTCGGCATCGGCCTCGAGCAGGTAATAGGCGATGCGCTGGGCCGACTTGGGACCAATGCCCGGCAGACGGCCCAGCTCATCGAGCAATTTTTGCAGACTATGGTTGGCACTCATATATATGCGTGTCTTAGAACGGCATGCCCGGGATGTTGAGGCCGCCGGTGATGGCGCCCATCTGCTTGTTGGCGAGCTCGTTGACACCGCGGACGGCCTCGTTGACGGCAGCCATGATCATGTCCTGCAGCATATCGACGTCCTCGGGATCGAGGGCATCGGGGTCGATGGTGAGGTTGACGAGCTCCATCTCGCCGTTAACGGTCACCTTGACCATGCCGCCGCCGGCAGAGGCGTCGACGGTCTGGGACTTAAGGTTTTCCTGCGCGGCGGCAAGCTGCTCCTGCATCTTGCGAGCCTGCTTCATCATTTGCTGCATGTTCATACCGGCCATGATGGCTCCTTTACGTGCGGCCGCGCGACAAGCTGCAAGGGCAGCCGGAGCGCGACGGGACTTTCAAACTAAAAAATCGTACCACGGCGCGGGGCAAGCAAGCGGGGCGGACACGCTACCTCAGTCGATATACATGTCCTTGAGCGTGACGCACGCCCAAGATTATGCAAGGTCGAATTATGCAAGGTTGCATAATTATCTCAAGCTACATCTAGCAGAGCTGGAACCAGGCAGTTTATGCGTAGGGCTACAAGGCTACATGGCAAAATGCCGAGCCGCTGCTCGAGGCGGCACGCATGGCGGCTGGGTATAATTTGATTGTCATAGATGACGATTTGGAGGTGCCCTCGTGAATGTCCCAGCCGTACTCCAAAACATCCGCTCAAAACACCCCGTTGCATATGTGGTTCTCTATCTCTTTGTCGTCTGGGTATTACTGGTTATCATCACCCATGCCATAGCTTTTGGAGCAGAACTGCTGATAGCCAGCTCGGACCAGCCCGTCGTCAAATGGGAGACGACCGATGAATGCACCGACGGAACCCGAACCATTTACTACAACAGCCCGTCCCTCTACCAAGAGTTCAAGGTCAAGATAAAGGACTCCAAGATTGTCGATGCCGAACTGGGCTCTTTATTTACAATCGGAGCAACCGTCAACGCCGAGCAAGTCGAGTACACGGACAGCCATGCGACGTATCGTATCGACCTCAGCATCCTAGGCCGACCGTCACGCGCCTGTCTGCTCGAATGCGATATACGCGGCACCACGTTGCACATGTCCGAAATACAGATGCGCCCGGGCAAGGGGTTCTCTTCTTGAGCAGTATACCCGCCTGCGCAGCTACTCCACCGGCTTGAAGATGGTGGACTGGCCGAAGACGCTGCGGATGAGGGCTTTGGCCTCGTCCTCGGTCTGCGGGATGCTCGGGGCTGCACCCTGATGGCCGAAGGGGCCGCCCGCACCGGAGTTGGACTCCCAGGGAGCTGCAGGAGCGTCCTCCTCTTTGGGGGCAGTTGCAGCGGACTTGGGCGCGGACGCCGCACCCGGCACGTCGAACGGAGGCAGATCGTCCCCACCAGCATCGGCAACAAAACCGCCAACCATGGCATCGTCGTAGGGAACCTGCTCGGATTCCCATGGCGCAGACGGCGCGGCGGGCTGAGCCTTGGGAGCGGACGCGCGCTCGGGCGCTCGGG
>URUI01000107.1 GCA_900551015.1 uncultured Collinsella sp. | reverse complement strand
AACTGCGGGAATGGCCTATTTGCTCAATGTGTTCGGCTGAGATCGGAAATCAACCTACTGTCTATATAAGTTGCGGTGAAATAGTTCCTACAATCGGCACCTAAGCAATGAGCCAGGAACTATTCCACCGCAACTGCCAAGGTAGCCCCGTCCCCAATTAGCTGCCTGTACAAACAAAAGGAGGCCTCCGCGGCGATGCGGAAGCCTCCTTTTTTGTGCACGGTGTACTTTTGAGTGTGCAAGTGGGGGAGTTGTTACTCCTCGACGATCTCGGTGATCGCGCCAGCGGGGCAAGCGTCCTGGCAAGCGCCACAGGCGACGCAGGAGTCCTCGTCGGCGACGGTAGCGACGTCCTGGAGCTCCAGAACGCCAGCGGGGCAGGAGTCGACGCAAACGCCACAAGCGATGCACTCGTCGGCATCAATTACGGGATGAGCCATGGTAGTTTCCTCTCTGTTGACCGACGCTACAGGCGATGCGCGCCGGTTTGATTCGGGCAAAAACATACCACGGGAGCGACCGTTTGCAATACCCTCTGGCCGGCATCTTCATACCGTTCGCCGAGTATGCCAAGGTTTACTAAAAAACGCGCAGGTGGGCCGTTGAGCTGCGCAAATGTTAGCTATAGGTGACTTGTAATATTGACCTATTGAGCGCGCCTGCGGAAAGGGCATCCCGTTATTTGGCCGAAAACCGGGTCGCAGTTTCCGGTTGGGCCCGCTAGCGGAAACTGCGACCCGGTATCAGCTCTCAAAACGGGATACGGTTTCCGGTTGAGCCTTCAGACGGAAACTGCGACCCGGAATCCACGCTCAAACCGGGATGCGCTTGCCGCAAGACGGCCCCCAGGCACCCCCGGACGCAAACCTCAGCCATCTCTACATAGATCTCAATAGATTTGCCGAGAACTCATTCAGCGCATCTACCTGCGCATTTAAGAACCTAAACTCTCAACAATAAGAAATCTTATATGAATTGACTTAGATTTTGTATATTCCGGCCCATAAGGGGATACACTACATCCTGAAAGACAAGCCGAAGCGCCGCGCGACAGATCGTCGAGGCGGCGCGAACGCAAAAGAGAGAGGGAATTTCTAATGAGTAAGATTCTTGGTATCGACCTTGGTACTACTAACTCCGCAATGGCCGTCCTCGAGGGCGGTTCTCCGACCATTATCGTGAACGCCGAGGGCGACCGCACCACCCCGTCTGTCGTGGGCTTCCGTGCCGACGGCGACCGCGTCGTGGGTAAGGCCGCTAAGAACCAGGCTGTCACCAACCCCAAGAACACCGTGTTCTCCATCAAGCGCTTCATGGGCCGCAAGTACTCCGAGTGCACCTCCGAGATCAAGACCGTGCCGTATGAGGTCAAGGAGGGCCAGGGTGGCCGCGCCGTCGTCGATATCGAGGGCAAGGATTACACCGCCGAGCAGGTGAGCGCCATGACGCTCGCAAAGATGAAGGCCGACGCCGAGAAGTATCTGGGCGAGACCGTCACCGACGCCGTCATCACCGTCCCGGCCTACTTCAACGACGCCCAGCGTCAGGCCACCAAGGATGCCGGTAAGATCGCCGGCCTTAACGTCAAGCGTATCGTTAACGAGCCGACCGCTGCTGCTCTGGCCTATGGCCTGGACAAGCAGGGCACCGACCAGCGCATCCTGGTCTTCGACCTGGGCGGCGGCACCTTCGACGTCTCCATCCTCGACCTCGCCGACGGCGTGTTTGAGGTTCTGTCCACCTCGGGCGACAACCACCTGGGCGGCGACGACTGGGATCAGCGTGTCATCGACTGGATGGCCGACAAGTTCCAGCAGGAGAACGGTGTCGACCTGCGTCAGGACCCCATGGCCCTGCAGCGTCTGAAGGAGGCTGCCGAGAACGCCAAGAAGGAGCTCTCCGCAGCCCAGCAGTCCACCATCAACCTGCCGTTCATCACCATGAACCAGTCTGGCCCGCTGCACCTCAACTACACTCTGACCCGCGCCGAGTTCGAGAAGATCACCCGCGACCTGCTCGAGCGCTGCAAGCAGCCTGTCACCAACGCCCTGCGCGACGCTAAGCTCAAGCTCTCCGATCTGACCGAGGTCATCCTCGTCGGCGGCTCCACCCGTATGCCCGCCGTCCAGGAGCTCGTCAAGACCATGACCGGCAAGCAGCCCAACATGTCCGTGAACCCCGACGAGGTCGTTGCCGACGGCGCTGCCGTCCAGGGCGGCGTGCTCACCGGCGACGTCGAGGGCATCCTGCTGCTCGACGTTACCCCGCTGTCGCTGGGCGTCGAGACCATGGGCGGCATCATGACCAAGATGATCGACCGCAACACCACGATCCCGACCTCCAAGACCGAGGTCTACTCCACCGCTGCCGACAACCAGACCAGCGTCGAGATCAACGTGCTCCAGGGCGAGCGCGAGCTTGCCCGCGACAACAAGTCGCTCGGTAAGTTCCAGCTGACCGGCATCCCGGCTGCCCGCCGCGGCGTGCCGCAGATCGAGGTCACCTTCGACATCGACGCCAACGGTATCGTCAAGGTCTCCGCTAAGGACAAGGGCACCGGCAAGGAGCAGCAGATCACCATTTCCGGTTCCACCGCTCTGTCCGACGACGAAGTCGATCGTATGGTCAAGGACGCCGAGGCTCATGCCGAGGAGGACAAGAAGCAGAAGGAAGAGGTCGAGGTCCGCAACCAGACCGACAGCCTGTGCTACTCCACCGAGCAGACTCTCAACGAGCTGGGCGACAAGGTTTCCGCCGACGTGAAGTCCAAGGCCGAGGCTGCTATCGCCGACGCCAAGAAGGCGCTCGAGGGCTCTGACGTCGAGGCTATCAAGGCCGCTGGCGAGTCCCTGCAGTCTGTGGCCTACGAGCTGGCCCAGGTTGTCTACGCCGACGCTCAGCAGCAGACCGACGGTGCCGCCGGCGCCCAGCCTGCCGATGATGACGTCGTCGACGCCGACTACGAGGTTGTGGACGACGAGGACAAGTAATCATGTCCGCCCGTAAAGCTCGCACGGAGGCGGCTGCCGCTGGCGCCGCCCCCGTTGACTCTGAGGAGAAGGACGTGAAGATTCCCGTAGAAGCCGTCGACGATACCGAGGCCAACGAGGCCGAGGCCGCCGAGGCTGCCGAGAACCAGGTAGAGGATTCCAACAAGGAGGCGACGATGACCGAGGACGAGATGGTGGAAGCCGCTATCCGCGCCGGTGAGGAAGCCGCCGACAACGACTTTAAGCTTAAGTTCGAGCAGGCCCAAAAGGAGCTTGCCGACGTACGCAGCGAGCTCGATGCTGCGGCAGAGGCTCAGAAGGCCGCCGAGGACAAGGCAAAGGACGCCACCGAGCGTACCGCCCGTCTGCAGGCCGACTGGGAGAACTTCCGTCGCCGCACCGCCAGCGAGCGTATCGCCGAGCGCGAGCGCGCGACCGAGAAGCTTGTCACCGCGCTGTTGCCGGTGGTTGACGATATCGAGCGTGCAATCGACCATGCCCGTAGCCAGGAGCTTTCCGACGACTTTAAGCAGTTCGTCGATGGCGTTGATGCGGTGCATGCCAAGCTGCTCGATGTGTTTGCGCACGAGGGCGTTGAGCCCATCGACCCCAAGGGCGAGGCGTTCGATCCGCTCGAGCACCAGGCCGTGGGGCGTGTCGAGGACGCATCGCAGTACGACGAGACCGTCAACGACGTGTACCAGAAGGGCTACCGCATGGCGGACCGCATCCTGCGCTCCGCGATGGTGACGGTGACCTACGGTGGCGAGAAGCGCCCCGCACCGGAGCCCGAAGCGGCGCCCGAGGATGCTGCGGCCGATACGGCTGAGAGCACCGAGGAGTAATTGAGAAGGGCCCCGGGGCAACACCCGGGGCCCTTTCTGGCCTAGTGCCATATGACAGTATGAGCCGCCGCCCGTTGAGCGGTGGATGAAACAGGAGAGGAGCTACGATGGCTGCAGGCAAAACCTTCTATGACATCCTGGGCGTATCCAAGAGCGCCTCCGACAAAGAGATCAAGAGCGCGTTTCGCAAGCTCGCGCAAAAATACCACCCCGATGCCGGCGGCGACGAGGCCAAGTTCAAGGAGATTAGCGAGGCTTACGAGACGCTTTCGGACGAGAAGAAGCGCAAAGAGTACGACCAGATGCTCATGTTCGGCGGCATGCCGGCGACTTCGGCACGGCGTCAGATTCACCGGTCATTGACGCCTGGTTGACCGTCATCTCACCGGACACGACTCTGCCGTCGAGCGGGATCATGTTGCCGGTCCTGACGACGATCTCGTCGCCTGCGGACACAGAATGGACGGGTACGGATATCTCTTCTCCATCCTTCCTCACCCAGACCTTGTCGACGCCGAGAGACATCGCCCCGGCGAGGTCGTTCACCGATTTGCGGTGGGTCCACTCGTCGAGTATGTCGCCGATCCTGAGAAGGAACATGATGGACGCCGCGGTTCCGAAGTCGCCCGTCAGCATAGCGGCGGTGATCGCCGTCGCGTCGAGCACAGGAACCTCGATCTTACCCTTCATCAGGCATTTCAGCCCTTTGAGGATGTACTTGAACGAGCGGACAATCGTTATGTATTTGCGTATATTCAGAGGCAGCAGGAACCGCCTGACCATCCGCCCGGCAAGCGCCGCGAGCAGCTTGTTCTCAAACTCACGGTTCAGCGCGCGTCCGGTCTTCGCGGGGACGAGCGCCTTCGCGCTGTCGAGGTCGAAGCGGAACTTCGCTATTCTGTCGATGAGATTTGCCCTGTTGCAGGTGTAGTATATAACGGCGTCACAGGTGCGGTCATAGACCGAGACCTTCCCGACGCCCGGAATGCTTCTGAGATAATATTCGAGTATATCGGCTTCTTCAAGGGTCATGTGCCTTTTCGCGGCGTGGATCCTCATTCTGCCGTTTGAATCGTGTAATATCGTGAATTTCATAGCTTTGTTTCTTCCATAGGATATATGTGCGCGGCGGCAAAGAAACCGCCGGGAAATGATTGTCTCCTGGCGGCCTGCCGACTCACGCCGGTCTGCGGATCATTCTTTGCCGCTGTCCTCAGAGCAGCAGCAGCACGGA
>URUI01000106.1 GCA_900551015.1 uncultured Collinsella sp. | reverse complement strand
GGGCCTTGGCGCTGGTGCGGCCGGCTGTCGGCTTTCCGTCGACGCCTCGTGGCTTGATGCGGCCGGTACCGACGGCGGCGTTGCTTGCCTGGGCGGGTCGCTTGTGTCCGCACGGTTTGTGGCGCCTGCAGGTGGGGCTTTTGGTGCTGGTGGCGTGGTTGATGCCTCCGGTGCGGTGGCACCGCATGTGGTGGTTGAGCCTGATGTGGCCACGCCGCCGACGGGGGAGACCGACAGGGGCGAGGTGCCGGGCGATGTCACGGACAAGTCTCCCGCCGATGCTAACCCAGCTGCTGGAGAGCCCACCACAGGGCCCACGACAAATCCAGCGCTGAAACCCGCGGGCACGACAACCAAGACAACAACGGCAGCAACCAAGACCACGGTCGCCAAGACGGTCAAGCCCAAGCCTGCCAACGCAACAACTGCGGCACTCCCCAAGACCGGCGACAGCAACTGGGTCGTCGCCTCCTTTACGTTTTTCCTGCTGGCGACAGTGTTTCTGGCTGCTGCGTGCCGCTGCTGAAGCACCATTTCGATAGGCTTTATAGAAGGCTATTTTCGTAACGACGAATTAGTAGAATAGTTTTTACGACAATTACTCGGGACTTATCTAACATGAACCACGAATCGGATCATACAGCTGAGGCTGCCAAGAACGTAAAAGACGCCGGCCTTCTTGAGCTGTTCGAGCGTTGCAATTATCTGTACCACGAGGCATTTTATGCCAACACGGAACTAGCAATCCTTCGCGAACTGTCTAAAGCATCTTCCGACTATGAGAATGAAGTTATTTGCGCTGGCTGCTTCTTTAACTTTACACAACTTGCATTAACCGAATCATGTTTCATGAATTGCGCACGGTTATTTGATGCCAAAAGCGACGTCAGTATTGGGAACTTGATAGAAGACGTCAAGTCTCATTCTGTTGAAATCGACGCGCTTGCAATCTCCTTATTTAATGATCGACCAAACTTTGACAGGCTTAATCCAATCGTTCATCCATTGGCAAAGGACGAGGAGCGTTTCTACCCCAAAGAAGTTGAGTCTCAACGCTCAGATGAAAAACTGTTCGGAAATCATTACGAAATGGTTACTGTGTGTATAACCACTCATGACCTTTCCAATTTATGGAAAAACGACTCAACAGTCTCCGTAAACTAACCGACATGCTTCGCGATCAGCGAAATAAGGTTTTCGCCCATAGCGACATGGAAGCACTGAAATATGATGAGCTTGTTAGGCGACTTCCTTTAACTTACGGCGAAATTCAAAAACTAATCGACTTCGCACTCGATCTGACAATCGAATTATTTGCCAAAATTACTGGTTTTGAAAAAGATCGCTTGCCCAAAAACTGCAACGATATACAAGGCCTCCTGAAATATGTGGAGGTTGGCATGGAGGCTGTTGAGCAGCATTTGCGTAATCTATAGGATTCAAGCGCCTGCAAGCTGTTGAGCATGCAGGCGCTTGAATCTGAATACGATCCTTGACATAATGTCCGACCATCGCACAATGACGGTTTTCCACGCCAAAAAGACACTGAAGTGTGAGATAGCTCAAAACTCAACAAATCAAATAATCAGCAGTTCAGGTCATATGAGAATAATTTAATTCGCATCACGCTGCATCTAATCTGTTCTTTATACTCGGCTGTTAACACTAAGGAGGCAAACATACTTTGGAGCTATGTTCAGCTTGATGACGGCACTCAGTTTGCCTACTCAGAGACAAGAGAAGACGGAACCGTTCGCGTAGCCGTCGAACGCCCGGTTGACTTTGGCTTTGACCATGCGGATTGCTTCTTGCCTGCGGTCAAATGGTTCAACGTCGAAGGATTTACTGCTGATGACCTCAATTTCTTGACAGAATTTATTAGATCAAACGCCCCGTTTATCTTCGAGCTCGCCGAACGCCAAAAAGCCGGACCGGTGGTTTCGACGCTGGCCCCCTGACGTTCTACTGTTGAACGGCAAATAACCCATGATTTCGCCTACCGACATATCCACCTCCGCCTCTCGCGTGCTTGCTCAATACGACGTCACCAAAGCATATTTATTTGGCTCGTTTGCCCGAGGCGAACAAACGCCCGATAGCGATATTGACTTGCGCCTAGTCTGCGGCAACACCATGACGTTCGGCACGCTTTACGAACTCTCCCATGAGCTCGAGAGGGAACTTGGGCGAAAGGTTGATATCGTCACCAACCCACCAGAGCACATGCGCCCGGCATTCCGCAAAAGCATCGAGCAAGATGAGGTGCGTGTCTATGAAGCTCTGTAAGCAGGACGAGGCGTTAGTGTGCTCCGGCGTGATCAGCAAGTCTAAATTTTGTCGCATACTTCCGGACTCGGCGAGCCTTAGAAGCCAGTATTGAACTCAAACTCGGTTCCAGACACCCTCTTGCTATTTGAATACAGGTATCGCTCTAGCGATAGTATGTTATACTATCGCTAGAGCGATACCTGTTAGGAGACTCGCGTGGAACTGTGGCATGGTTCTCAGAAAATCATTGAGACTCCCCAGCTTGGCCTGGGGAAAATCCATAACGACTATGGACAGGGATTCTATTGCACAGAGAGCCTCGACCTTGCAAGGGAATGGGCATGCTCGCGCGATGCCGATGGCTTTGCGAATCGCTATGAACTCGATATAGCCGATCTCAAAGTTCTCGACTTGCTATCGCCGCAATATTGCGTCCTGCATTGGATAGCGTTGCTCGTTGAGCATCGTTCTTTTCGCAAAGATACCGCCATTGCCGCGGGGGCGTGCGAATATCTCCATGATCACTTTCTACCTCAGACGAGCACTTGCGACGTAATAAGGGGGTGGCGTGCGGACGACTCGTACTTTAGCTATGCCAGAGCTTTTGTAAACAATACGATCACCGTCGATCAGCTTGGACGATCTATGAGGCTCGGCAATCTGGGAGAGCAGATTGTGCTCAAAAGCGAGCGTGCGTTTATGAACATTCGTTTTGCTGGATTTGAACGTGCGCCGCAAGCTCTGTATGGTCCATTGGCCAAGGAGCGAGATGAAGCGGCAAGGGCGCAGTATCGGGAGCTACTTACCGAAAACCCGTTTGAGGGAATTCGTATCGTCGATATCATTCGAGAGGGGATGACGGGCGATGACCCACGCCTACAGTGAGATGTATCTCGAGGATGCCATGAGAACGCTGGGCGAGGCGGTCGATTTTGCCCTCTGTGACCAAGGGCTGACTCCAGCTGAGTTGACGGCGATCCTGTCGAACGCTTTTGAGATGAAACAGTTAGAGCGCGGTATGCCTCGTGTTGTCTGCGGCATGGCGGGCGACGAGCTCGCGCGCGATATTATCGCCCATGCGGGACTGGTCCCCGTCGAATGCAGGGAGACCTATCCGTTCGACCGTTCGCCCCAGTATTGGGCGGGCTGGGTTTTGGCCTATACGCAATGGATGTGCAGCCTGGGCTTTAATGAGCTACTCGAAGTCGCTCCTCTTGATTGGATCATCGGCTCGTACCATCCGCTCCACGAGGCCTCCGAAGATAAATTCGCCCAGATTGTCATCGAAAAATGGAACAACGCCCAGGCAGACAAAAAGGGCCTCAAGGCGGCACGAAAGGCTGCCGGACTAACGCAAAAACAGCTCGCCGCCCAATCGGGGGTTAAGCTTCGCGCCATACAACTCTACGAGCAGAACCAGCTCGACCTACGCCGTGCCTCGGTTTCCTCGGCATTGGCGCTTGCAGACACCCTAAACTGCACCATCGAAGACCTCGTCTGGCAACCGATTGCTCTGGAGTACGACTCGCAGGCTATTTCGTCTGTAAAGCTATAGAGGAGTCAGACATGCCTTGGAGCTATGTTCAACAAGATGACGGCGCTGATTGCGTTGCTCAAGAAGATCATTCAACTGCGCACGTGGCAAATTCAGCATCACCGATTTTGCTCGGCGGCACCACGTCAATCGACGAAGCTATTCGGCTGACCATTTCGAACATGCCCAACGCGCTCAGGCTCTTGGAGAACTCATGATGGCGGACACGAAGCGGGGAGCGCATCCGTTCGCGCCGCTCGTGCTCGATGATGCCGGTTCGCTCGAAGATATGGCCGCGGCCGTGATGCGCCTGCACAGCACGCTGATAACGGTCGGGCGCTGCTATACAACCGACGCCACAGGCGACCGGGCCGCGCTTGAGCTTGGGCGCGTCGAGTCCGTGCTTGCGGGTGCATTCTGTACGATATTCGGCCAATCGCCGGCCGATCGCTTCGCAGACATCTTTGACCAGGTCACCTACGTTGCCGAGCACATGGTCAAGGACCACATCTTTGAGGACGGTAATAAACGCACCAGCCTTGTCTTTGCGTTGTCCGTTCTAAGGCTCGTCGGCACTCCGGTCGTGCTGTCCGACAGCCCGGAGCCCAAAGACAACCAGTACTACGCTTGGATCCAGGACCTCGTTTCCGGAAACCGCTCCCGCGCCGACCTCGCCGAAGGCCTACGCCGCGGTTGCGTTGCGGGCACGGGCGACCCGTCGCACGTATAGAATCTAAGCATCCGCACGCCGACTATTCAATAGATTGGACGCCACATGGAAATCCCCAGCTCCCTGTGCAGCAATGTGTACGACTTCGCGTTTTGCCCCGAGCCCTGTTACGACCGCCTGGTCAACCTCGCCGACTCCGAGGACTGGGGTCCCAGCAACCGCATCCTCAAAAACTACCTGTCGTTTTCGTTTAGCCGCGCGGTGTTCCTGACCGAGCGCGACTTAAACCAGACCGCGCCGTCCAACCTGCCGCTGGTGTTCGACGACAACCGCTGCCTATTCAATACCGGCTTGTACACGCGCCGCTACGAGACCATCTACGGTCTGTTTGATCCCAACACCAAGCCCGACGCGCGCCAGCGCTGGTTTTTGAAGGGCTTCTTTAAGGAAAGTGACCCCATGCTGGTCTCGTTTGAGTACCTTCCGTGTCGCGTGCGCTTTGCCGAGGACCCCTCCGAGCTGGTCTTTGACTATCGACTGCCCATCCGCTCCAACATCGACCACATTCTGGGCGACGAGGAGAACCTGACGCGTATTCCCGCCAGCCTGATGGGGGAGGGCAACTCGCTGCTGCTGCGCCGCGCCTTTGAGGGCGCCGTCGTCGAAGCC
>URUI01000105.1 GCA_900551015.1 uncultured Collinsella sp. | reverse complement strand
CGGAGCGACTTTGCCTGAAGGTCTCCACGGTACGTGATATTGAAGAAGATAAGGCATCCCCGCCGCGCAGGTCAGCGGCGCCGCGCCGCAAGTTCCGACAGGTCTGCTCACGCACCAGGTCGCGCGGTTCTAGCAAGACCAGACCGCCCAGCACAAAAATCGGCAGCTCAACAAACAGGGGGCGGAGATGCAGCAGGTACATGCATCTCCGCCCCTTTTGCGTCGAGAAGTAAGTCGGCGACCCGCACCGCCACGCCCAAACTACCCGCGCTGCGGACCCGCGGCAGCCACGAGCGGCTCAAGCCCCAGCTCGCGCGCGTAGTCTTCCTGCGTAAAGATCTCAACCAGTTCAAACGTATCGGTCGTATCGTCAAACACGAAATGCAGCACCGAGCAGTTGCCCGGCACGCGCTCGCGCTCGTCGGCCTCCGTGCCCTTCACGTAATCCAAAAACTCCTTGATGGCCGACCCGTGGCTCACCGCGAGCACGCACGAATGGTCCGGGCGTCGCATAAGATCGGTCAGCGTCGTCACCATGCGCTCGCGCACCTGCATCTGGCCCTCACCGCCAAACTGGCGATAGAAATCGCGCCACGGGCGCTCGGGCATAAGCATCACGCGCTCGGCCTCAAAGTCGCCAAAGAACCACTCGCGCAGACCGTCCAAGCGCTCGTACGTCATGCCCGACCACAGGTTGGCGATGGTCTGTTCGGTGCGGTGCAGCGTAGAGGTGTAGGCGTGGTCGGGCTCAATGCCGCGCGCACGCAAGAACATGCCGGCACGCGCCGCCTGATCGCAGCCCAGCTGTGTGAGCGGCGAGTCACTCCACCCCTGAATGATACGCTTAAGGTTGAATATCGTCTGTCCATGACGGACCAGATACAGATCTTTATTCATAGGGGTCCTTTCGTTCGTTACCAACCCAAGAGCGAAAACGCCCCATCGCAATAGCCAAAATGAAGCACGGCACCGTTGTCGGGCAGCTCTCCCCCGCCAGTCACATACTCAAGAAACTCCTGGCAGGCTGAGCCGTGGGAAACCGCCAGCACGCAGTCGTGCTGCGGCCTGGCCATGATGCGGGACAGCGCCGCGACCATGCGCGACTGAAGCTGCACTTCCGACTCGCCGCCAAAGGCCACCGGATAATCGCCCCAGGGCTGCGGCGGCATCTCGCGATTTGATGTGCCCTCCAGCGAGCCAAAATGCCACTCACGCAGGTCATCGACCAGCTCAATGGAACGGCCCTCGCCAACGATAAGCTCGGCCGTATGCCGCGCCCGGCCCAACGGCGAGGAATACACACGATCAAAGGCCACGCCACGCGCCGCAAACGCCGTACGCGCCGTCAGCGCCTGCTCGCGCCCGCGCGCCGTAAGCGGCGAATCGTGCCAGCCCTGCAAAATGCTCTGCACATTGAGCTCAGTCTGCCCATGCCGCACCAAATACAGATCTGCCACACACCCTCCCCTCGTACCACCACAAAGGGGACAGGAGCCTTTGTGGTGATTTTGCCGCCGGATTGCACCGCAACGACGCACAACTACAGCAGCACGTCGGCAAGCGGACGCTTGGGTACGTGGTGCACCCGCGCTTCGTCGCGCCAATAATTGATGGAGCCGTCGGGGTTGGAATCGATCGCATCGATCACCTGTGTCTCGGCCGGAATGCCAAACGCCATGATCAGCTTGAGCTCATACTTGTCGTTATTGAGCCCCGTGGCATCGATCGCGTGGGGCGTAAAGGCCTTGAACATGCAGGCTGCCACCTCGGGCGTGGCGCTGCGGGCGGCGAGCATCATCGTCTGCGCGGTAATGCCCGTGTCGACATCGGTAATGGGAGCGGCGGGCTTGCCCGGAACGGCGCGCTCAGCAAGAATCGCGATGTAGCCGGTCGGGCGCTCGCCCTCATCGGGACCCGGCCAATCCTTGAGCGCACCGGCCCATGCAAGCTCGTCAAATACACGCGCGCAGTCCTCTGCACCGCTCACCACGTGAAAGCGCAGACGCTGAGCATTGGCGCCGCAGGGAGCCAGGTGCGCCAGTTCCGCCAGCTCGAGCAAAAACTCGCGCGGCACGCGCATAGACTCGTCAAAGCGACGGCACGTACGGGCACGACGGATCAGCGCATCAAACGCTTCCAGACCGAGCTTTTCGCAACCTTGCTTTGCCATCGATTCGACACTCGACGGTGCCTCGGGAACTGCTTCGTTCATAGGGACCCCCAATACAAGCCAATTGTCCTTAGGAAAATCTAACCTAAAACGTAGGCAATAACGAACAGGGCTGCAATGTTCTACACCTGTTGAATAGAAAACCGCGACGTGGGGAACAACGGAAACAATTCGGGACCTTTGGGTTACGTTTCGCCCTCCCCGACCCATACGCCAGCGCCTTTAAGCGATACTGGTTGTAACGATCAAGGCTTACGCCGCACGGAAAGGAGACGTTATGGGTATCTTTAGGAACGATGACCAAAAATCGAGCCAGTTTGGATTTGACGAGAAAAGTATGGCGGGCAAAGCCGTCAAGGCCGTGCGCTGGATCTACGCCATCACGGGCGTCGTGGCGCTCATTGCTGGCATCGCGCTGCTTTTTGCACCCGCCAAGTCCCTCGTCTTTTTGACGACCGTCCTGGGTTTTTACTTTGTAATCACCGCTGCCATCAGGCTGTTCACTGCCATTTTTGAGCCGCTGCTGCCCACTGGCTGGCGCGTGACGAGCATCATCTCCAACCTACTCATTATCCTGGGCGGCGTCATAATCCTGCGCAACCAGGCCTTCTCGACCGCGACACTCACCACGATGGTGGTTATCGTGGCCGGCTTTGGCTGGATTGTCGAAGGTGTCATGTCCATTCTGGAGTCCGAGCTTTCGTCCAACCGCGCCCTTGCCATCCTGAGCGGTGCACTCTCCATCATCGCCGGCATGTTCGTGTTTATCTATCCGCTGTGGTCGGCCAAGATGCTTGTCATCTTTAGTGGCGCCGCGCTGCTGGTGTTTGGCGTAACGCTCATTGTTCGCGCCATTCAATTTGGCAAACTGGTGCACTAGATGCCGCGAACGCTCTTTATTGATGCCGACGCCTGCCCGGTCACGCGCGAGTCGATTGACTGCGCGCGGCGGGCGGGCGTCGCCGTTGTTATCGCCGGCAACAGCACGCAAAACCTGGAACGACACATTCGCCGCGACGACCCGCGCGATGCCGAGCACGCGCGACGCGGCTTTTGGGTCACGACGCTCGACGTGAGCGTGGGCGCCGACAGCGCCGACTTTGCCATTGTCGAACGCCTGCAGGCGGGCGACGTGGTCGTGACGCAGGACATTGGCTTGGCGAGCATGGTGCTCGGGCGCGATGCCGCCGCCATCGGTGTGCGCGGGCGCGTGTACGACAAGGCGACTATCGACATGCAGCTGTTTATTCGCCACGAGGAAAAGAAGGTACGCCGCGCCGGCGGACGCACTCGCGGTCCGGCAGCATTTACCAGCGAAGACCGCGCCCGCTTTAAACGCAACCTCACCGAGTTGCTGCACTAACCAAGGTAGATTTTTGAGACATGCCTAAAATCTACCTTTTTGTTTTGAGCGGTGTGAGCGCTCGGAATCCATGGCTCAACAAAAAACGGGCTTCAAAATGCCATGCGTCGCCGCATTGCGCAGGCGCTGAGCATGGCTATTTGAAGCCCATTTTTTAGGCCTACTTAGAGGCCAACGGCGGAGAGGATGAGGCCCCAGCCAGCGCCGATGACGTACATCATGATCAGGAACACGGCATTTTCGCGGGCGCTGCGGTTGGTGCGGAACAGCACCAGATAACCCACGCCGGCGGAAATGAGCGTGCCGGCGAGCATCGGCGCCAGTTGCAGCGCGCCTTCCAGATACAGCTGTGTAATGACCACGCTCGCCGAGCAATTGGGAATCAGCCCGACAAGCGCCGAACCCAGGACAGCGAGTGTCTCGTTGCCGCGCAGGAACTGCTCGATCGCGGACTCGCCGAACGTCTCGAGCACGGCGACCAGAATCAGCGTCACCAGAAAAATGAATACCGAGACCTGCACGGTGTGCGAGATCGCACTGCGGATGATCGACAGGACAGGCGTCCCTTCGTGGGAGTGAGAGTGACCGTGACCATCATGGTGTTCATGTTCGCCCTCATGACCGTGATCGTGGCCATGTCCGTGTTCGTGCTCGTCCTCGTCTTCATCACAACCGCAATGGTCGCGCTCGCACAGCTCGTGGATGTGGTCGGCGCTCACGCCTGCCTCGGCCACCTCGTCGATGATGTCACCGCCGCTGTGGTCGTCGTGCGCGCAGTTCACGTGGGCCGGGTTGGCCGCGGTTCCCAGCACGGTACGGCGAATCGCCGCGTGCGCGCGGGCGTTACGGCGCAGGCCGCGAATGGCAGCGTCCACGATAAAACCCGTGACCAGTGCGATCAGCGCTTTCGAAGCCAAAAGCATCGCCATAGTCTGCACGGGAACCTGCTCGGCAAGCAACAGCGGCAGCATCTCATCGGAGGTCGAAAGGAACACCGCCACCAACGTGCCCAAGGTCACGACACGGCCGGCGTACAGCGTTGCTGCCATGGCCGAAAATCCGCACTGCGGCACCATGCCCAGCAGCGAGCCAACCACGGGACCCGCAGCGCCGGCACGCTTGATAGCGCCGTTGACGCGGTCGCCCGCAACGTGCTCAAGTGTCTCGAGAGCAAGATACGTCACCAACAAAAACGGCACCAGCGACAGCGTGTCCTTGCCGGCGTCGAGCAGAATATCAATCAGTAAATCCATGACGGATGGAACCTTTCGTGTCTTTCGGCAGCATTGTAAAAGTCCTAGCGGTCAACTAGGGTATTGTAGTTGTCCCGGGCGCGGTGCCAATAGTTGCCTATGGTAAACTATCATCTCGCCATAACTCAGTAACCTCGAGCCGCACAACGCGGCCCGTCCAAGGAGTAGCATATGAACGTATCGCAAGCACTCGAATACGAGCGCCAGCCGTTTATCCCCATGTTTATCTACGGCGACCACGGCGCCATGGAGTCCGAGCGCCAGAAGGGCGAGGAGGCCCTCAAGGTGCTCGAGACCGAGTACTTTACCGCCGAGGGCGACCCCGGCTTCGACTTTGCCACCGTGCGCGACCTGGCCGACCGCAACCGCGACCTGTGCGACCAGATTGGCGAGGCGCGTCTGCGCAACGTGACGCCCGCGACGCTC
>URUI01000104.1 GCA_900551015.1 uncultured Collinsella sp. | reverse complement strand
GCAAAGACCCCGCGCTCAGGCGCATAGACGCCCGTCGCGAGCTCCGTGGAGCCACCGCCCGAATCGGCGACGATGATGCGCTCGCCAGCAAAGTCGTGTGCCACGCCAAAAAACGTCAGGCGCGCCTCGACCTCGCCCGGAATCACCTGCGGTTCGAGCCCCAGATCGCGCAGACCGTCCAGCAGCAGCGCGGCATTGGACGCATCGCGCGCGGCACTCGTGCAGGTGGTGCAGACGCAGGCGGCCCCAAAGGCACGTGCCTCATCCACAAACATGCGACACGCATCGAGCACACGCTCGACAGCCGCCTCGCAAAAGCGACCCGTCGCGTCCACGCCCTCGCCCAGGTCGGTGATCTCGGTATGCTTGAACGATTCCACGATCGCCCCGGCCTCGACCTGCGCCAGCACCAGTCGCGACGACACCGTTCCCAGGTCGATCGCGGCCACCTTATATCGTTTGCAATCTGCCATTGCGGGCTCCCCTCCAGGCGCTACTCGCCTACTCGCCGCTGGACGCGACCGTCTGGCCCTCGACGCCGTTAAATCCAAACAGCATATCGAGCGTCTGGATGTACCACGGTGCGTCCTTGCCGACCTCTTCGATCTCTTTGGCCACTTCACTGGCCTTCTTGGCGTTTGAGGACTTTTTGCTCGACGACGAATCCGAATCATCGTCCAGGCCCAGCACTTCAATCCTCTTCTCGCCGGGCATCGCCATGCCCAGTTCCCGTGCCCGATCCTTAATGCCCTCTTCCGAGAGCCACTTGTCAGTGTCTTTTTTCATCTCATCTTTGTATTGCTCGCGAATCTCGACCTGCTTGGCCAAGATGTCGTTCGAGCGTTTTGCAACGTACAGGTCGCGCACGGGGAAATACAGGCTCACGAGCGCCAGCGCCACCACGATACCGATAAACAGCGGACGCAGAGAGCCATGCGTAAAGTCATAGATCGCCTTGACCACCGCGTTGTCGTTGGCGTAGCGCATAAAGTCCGAGCCCGAAAAACGGTTCGAGGGCCTGCTCGATTTGTCGTGTGCCTGAGTCGAGGGACGCGACGTATGCGACGAACGTGCCGGGCGCACCGGTCCATCTGTCGAAGTATTCACTTGAGCATTGGGGCGCGAGGTACTTGTCGGGCGCTGCGCGGGGCGGTCGACGCCGGCGTAGGCGGACCCACCGAGCTGCACCGTGCGCGCACGGCGAGGCGACGGCTCGCGCGAACCGGCGGAATAGTACCTGTTGTCGTAAATCTGATCCATGTGCGCCTTGTGCGGTTGAGGTTTGTTTGCGCTAAGTCCTTTAGTTATAGCACGAGCGCCCGCACCACCTTCGCCAGCCTTTGCTCGACATAAAAAAGGCGCTGAGCCATATGGCCCAGCGCCCACAGCGCTTTGCGGCGTCCAGCCAAGGCGGGGCGGAACCGAGTCAGCCTCCTCCTCGCCAAATTCGCCCGTTTAGCGAATGTTGTAAAACGCGGCCTTGCCGGCATAGCGCGCGCTGCCCTCGAGCTCGTCCTCGATGCGGATGAGCTGGTTGTACTTGGCGATACGGTCGCTGCGGCACGGGGCGCCCGACTTGATCTGGCCGGCGTTGACGCCCACGACCAGGTCGGCGATCGTGGAGTCCTCGGTCTCGCCGGAGCGGTGGCTCACGATGCAGGCGTAACCGGCCTCCTTGGCGGTCTCGATGGCCTCGAGCGACTCGGTGAGTGTGCCGATCTGGTTGACCTTGACCAGAATCGCGTTGGCGGCGCCCAGCTCAATGCCCTTCTTAAGGCGCTCGGTGTTGGTGACAAACAGGTCGTCGCCCACCAGCTGCACCTTGTTGCCAATGCGACGGGTAAGCTCAACCCAGCCGTCCCAATCCTCCTCGGCCATGCCGTCTTCAATGGAGATGATGGGGTAGGTATCGACGAGCTTCTCCCAGTAATCGACCATCTGGGCGCTCGTATACTCAACACCCTCGCCCTTGAGCTCGTACATGCCGGTCTCGGCGTTGTAGAACTCGGTCGAGGCCGGATCCATGGCGTACATGAAGTCGACGCCAGGCTTAAAGCCGGCCTTCTCCACGGCCTTGGTGATGTACTCGAACGGCTCGGCATTGGTCTTGAGGTTGGGGGCAAAGCCGCCCTCGTCGCCCACGCCGCCGCCAAGGCCCGCCTCGTGCAGCACGCCCTTGAGGGTGTGGTAGACCTCGGCACACCAACGCAGACCCTCGGCAAAGCTCGGGGCGCCCACCGGCATGATCATGAACTCCTGGAAGTCGACGTTATTGTCGGCATGCACGCCGCCGTTGAGGATGTTCATCATGGGCGTGGGCAGCAGATGAGCGTTGACGCCGCCCAGGTACTGGTACAGCGACAGGCCCGCCGACTCGGCAGCGGCGCGGGCAACGGCCAGCGACACGCCCAGGATGGCGTTGGCACCGAGCTTGGTCTTGTTGGGGGTACCGTCCGCGGCGATCAGCGCGGCATCGACGGCGCGCTGATCGAAGGCGTCGAGGCCCACGACGGCGTTAGCGCACTCGTTATTGACGTGCTCGACGGCCTGCGAAACGCCCTTGCCCAGGTAGCGGCCCTTGTCGCCATCGCGCAGCTCGCAGGCCTCAAAGGCACCGGTCGAAGCGCCCGAAGGCACCATTGCGCGGCCAAAGCTACCGTCCTCGAGCACGACCTCGACCTCGACAGTGGGATTGCCGCGGCTGTCGAGCACCTCGCGACCGTAGACGTCCAAAATATCGCTCATGTTGTCTCCCTCTCACTTGGAAACGGGTTGAATGCTTGGCGACACGGCTTGCACGCTACAGCGGCGCGCAGGTTCATAAGTTAGCCTTATCGCACTTTTTGCATTATGCCCTAAGTTAGCCAAGGGATACAATCTTTTTGAAAAATAATGGGGGCGATGAGAAAGTCCGTCCCGTCGCCCCCGCAGTCTTACTCCTCTGCCTTTGCGGCATCCCAGAGGTCATTGAGGCCGTGGGTCGAAAGCTCGGCCAGATCCACGTGGGCGTCGGCCGCCATCTGCTCCATCGCGGCCCAGCGGCGGCGGAACTTTGCCGTGCTGGCACGCAGGGCGCTCTCGGCGTCGATTCCCTCCTTGCGCGCAACGTTGACCAGTGCAAAGAGCAGGTCGCCAAACTCCATCTCGCGCTCGGGCGAGCCGGGAGCCTCGGCCTCAAACTCGGCACGCTCCTCAGCGACCTCGTCCCACACGTCCTGGACCGTCTCCCACTCAAAGCCCACGGCAGCCGCCTTGCGCGACACCTTCTGAGCCTGCATCAGCGCCGGCAGGTGCGTGGGCACACCGTCGAGCAGACCCTCGGGTGCGGCCCCGCCTGCCGCCACGGCCTGGTCTTTGGCGGCCTTCTCGGCAAGCTTGACCTCGTCCCAAATCTTGAGCACCTCGTCGGAGTTGTCGGCATCCGCATCGCCAAACACGTGCGGGTGACGACGGATGAGCTTGGCGTCGATATCGCGCGCCACATCGGCCAGCGAAAACTCGCCGGCATCCGCCGCAATCTGCGCATGCAGTACGACCTGCATGAGCACGTCGCCCAACTCCTCGCGCAGGTGTGCCGCGTCGTCGGCCTCGATGCAGTCGAGCGCCTCGTAGGCTTCCTCGATCATGTTCTTGCCAATGCTGCGGTGCGTCTGCTCGCGGTCCCACGGGCAGCCGTCGGGCTGACGCAGGCGCCAGATGGTCTGCACCAGATGCTGCAGCTCGGCCGACGCGTCTACCAGCGTGGACAGGTCGCGCGAACCCTCGGCATTTTGCTGAGCCATATGCTCGGCCATGGTTAGTCCTCCCCCATGATCACATGGCGGAACGCGCCGCCCTCGTAGACGCCGTAGCTATGTGTGCCGTCCTTGGGGATGCTCACGCTGCCGGGATTGAAGAGCCACAGACCCGGGTGCGCGGCGCTTTCCTCGTTAACCTTGATGTGCGTATGGCCGTAGACGAGCGCGGAGCCCTCGGGCAGCGCGGGCGCGTGGTCAACGCTGTTATGCATGCCGGCGCCAAAGACGTGGCCGTGCGTCAGGAACAGTTCACGTCCGGTCTCGTCGAACAGCGTGGCGTAGTCGGCCATGACGGGAAAGTCGAGGACCATCTGGTCGACCTCGGCGTCACAGTTACCGCGCACCGCGATGATGCGGTCGGCCAGGGCGTTGAGCAGCGGAATCACGCGCTTGGGGGCGTAGTCGCGCGGCAGGTCGTTGCGCGGACCGTGATAGAGCAGGTCGCCCAGCAGGACGATGCGGTCGGGCTGCTCGGACTCGATGGCGGCGCAGAGGCGCTCGGTCCAATATGCCGAGCCGTGGATGTCGGAGGCGATGAGGTATTTCATGGGTGGTCCTTTCGGTGGGGTTAATTGGATTGGCGCGGCACGTCACTCGCCCGCATCACTCAAATCGCAGCGCCGCGCTCTGAGCCGCCTGCATCACGCGCTGGAGCGGCACGCCATGTTCGCGGGCAAGACGGGCACAATCCTCGTACTCGGGAGCCGCGCGCTCGCTGCCGTCGGGCAGAGTCGCCACCTTAACGGATACCTCGCCCCAAGGCGTCGTCACCTGCTCGAATCGGCGCGGCAGGCAAACGCGTTCCATCACCTGGCGACGAACGGCGTTGGTCGTGGTTTCCAAAAAGATAATCGTC
This sequence comes from uncultured Collinsella sp., assembly GCA_900551015.1. Lineage (GTDB taxonomy): Bacteria > Actinomycetota > Coriobacteriia > Coriobacteriales > Coriobacteriaceae > Collinsella. Next base: position 827 of record URUI01000104.1, on the reverse strand, counting down.
TGCAGGCGTTCGATATCCTCATGCGAGCAAATCACCTGCAACTGCCATCCGGGGCGGCCCTTTTTGCAGTAGAGGGGAAGCCAGTGCACCTCGCGGGCGCCGGCCTCGCGCAGGCGGTCGGCGGCGTAGGCGAGCACCTCGGGCGACGCATCATCGATGTCGCACTCCAGCTTGACGATGGTTTCGGGCGCATCGGTCTCGCGGGACAGCGGAGATGTACTTCCACGTTGCATACGGTCCGGATCCTTTCCGCACGGGCTCGTTTTATTCACCCAAACGCTAGCACATCGAACGTGGCACAGGCGTGACTTTCGTCCGTCGTCGCCCTTGCCCCTATCCAAACATGTACGTCAGCCTCCAAACATGTCATTTTTTGTCGGTTTTGGAGGCTGACGTACACGTTTTGGAGCGGGCCGCACACGATCAAAATTGCGCCCGCATTCCGTCCACCACAAAGTTCGCCGCACTCAACAATTTTGAACTTTCTACGCAGTTCATCGGCTAAAAATTACCCTCGGCATACTTACCCGCTGCACGATGTTACTCTAGTTGCATTTGGCTAACTAAGCGGCTGCCGAGGACCCAGCCCGGCGCCGTTACGGCATAGGAGGTTTCATGTTCGAGAAGCGGCTCTTCTCCCTGGTTCCGCAGGCAACGCCCTACATTGTGGCGAGCGTCCTGTTTAAATGGATCGCGCTGATGGCAAACATCACGGTGATGTGGATCCTCGCGCGCATTCTGGGCGGCATCGTTGCCGGCGGACTGCCGGCTGCACTCGCCGTCGATGCCCTCGCACAGGCGGCGTTTGGCTCTCTTGAGCATCAATA
>URUI01000103.1 GCA_900551015.1 uncultured Collinsella sp. | reverse complement strand
GTCGACGGCGTCGCCGCGGATGCCGCGCCGGTGTATGTTGCCGGCGACGCTCGCAACGGCAGCTCGCTCGTGGTGAGCGCTATGGCCGACGCCCTGGCCTGCGCTGCTGAAGTCGCCGACGCGCTGGAGCTGTAAAGTAGTCATTTAAGAACGTCCCCAATGACTAGTCATTTTTTGTCTAGTCGTTGGGGACACTCTTTGCGAGCGATTTGCTCGTTTGTCGACGTGTGGGTGCTCATTTGCCGACTTCTTGGGCTGTGGCCACCTGTTGTTTCTGTGGTGGCAGCGGGCGTTTGGCTTAAAATGGCGGGTCGGCTGTCTATGTCTACCTGCCGTTTCTTTGCGGCGCGCATATTCGGTCAAGTGTCCCGCCAAGTGTTTGGTTAGCATCTGGTTTGCAGCCGGAGGCCTATTTTACCCGTGCCGACAGTGGCTGCCCACCCTCCTCGTAAGCTCAAATTGAGGTCCATCAGTTTGAGGAGGATGCCATGACTGACCAAGTTTTTGACCGAGCAGAGCTGGCTGAAGCCGTCGGCAACGATATTGCCGACATGGCCCATTTTTGGATGCTGCGGAAGTTTCAGTTTCTGGAGCCGGCGCGCGAGCAGTTCGAGATTATCGTCGATCCGTGGCTCAGCTATTGCGAGGAACCTTCTCAAAACGAAATCATGGCCTACAACATGGCGTTTACCGATTGGCTGCTGTTTGAGCGCCCCTATCGCCATGGCAAGACGCTGCTCGAGCTATATGTGGATGAGCCGCCAGCGTCAATTTCTCCTGCCTCGCTTGGGCGACTTAAGCAGGTGCGCGGCACGCAGTACTTCTCTCGCTTTGGCATTTTGGACAAGGATCCTGCGTCCGGCATGGTCGCGCTGAAGGACACACGCACCGATCATCGCTTTGATGTCTACGACCCGCATATCGTGCAAAAGGAGCACTGGAACGATGGAGCGATTGCGGTGCGACTCGCGTGCGTCGACGATGTCTGGCTGACGGCGGGGCAGCTCTACTTGTATGACATCGCGCGCCTGAGCGACACGGCGGTCGACGGGCCGGGTGCGGTGCATCCCGAGGACCTAGAGGACGGTTTCGACACCTCGTGTATCAGCTTCTTCTTACGGCTGGTCCGCGACATCATGGGCGCCCAGGGGCGGTACGTAAAGTCGCTCAATATTTACGAGCAGGAATGGGAGTAGGGGACGGGCTGTCGCAGCGCCGTCGCCTGTCTATTTGTCTCGATCTGTAACGTTTAGGGACAAAAAACCAGTCTACCTGTTACAGATCGAGACGAATGCTTGGGCGCCGCTGGTTTGTCTAAATCTGTAACGTTTAGGGGCCTGGAGAACGTCTAGCTGTTACAGATCGAGACGTTTGGCGCCTGGCTGGGGGAATGTCTCAATCTGTAACATCTACAGGCCAAAACTCGACCTAACTGTTACAGATTGAGACAAAGAGGTGCAATGCTGCACGAATGTCTCGATCTGTAACGTTTGGCGGCTACTTGTGCTCGTAACTGTTACAGATCAAGACGTTTGTCGGCGGCGGCAACAGCGGCGATGGCCCATTTCTCCGATGTGGTGGTGATGAAAGTGTCTAATACCGTTCTTAAACACAAGCAGGCGACACGTAACACTTTGGCGCGGAATAGGATGCTTGCCAGGCTCACGGAGGCGGCTGAACAAGGCGTGCTGCTTGTGACACACGACCATACCGAGCTCATGTGGCTGCGGCGTCATGTGGGAACCGATGATATTGCGGAGCCCGAGCCGTATTTGTTCTGCTTGCAACATGATTGGGATGCGTTGAAGCCGGCGGAGCGAGCGCTGCGTACCATCAAAGGGCTTGCAGAGTTTCATCCCGATTGGGCGTTTTGGGGGTATGATGCCGCGCTGATATGGGGCCTGGAGGTGCCGAATGATCTGCTTGGACCGCGATTTCTTGTTAAGACAGGTTGCTCGGTGCCGCTGAGTGCGGGATGCCGGCTGTTGCGTCCGCAGGCGGCGGGTGCGCTTGAACAAGTCGACGGCGTGCGGGTGACGCCGTTTTGGCGCACGGTAGAGGATTGCCTGCTGCGCGCGCCGTTTTCGTATGGCCTGGCGATTGCCGACTCTGCGTTGCGGGCAAAGGGCGAATCGCGCGATGACCTGTGCGAACGGCTCCAGGCCGATTGCGAGGGCAGGCGAGGGTGTCGCAGAGCTCAGGTGATTGCGTCGCATGCGGACGGGCTGTCCGAAAACGGCGGCGAGTCTCGTTTTCGGGCGTTCTTTATTGCATACGGTTTTCCGGTGCCAGAGTTGCAGGTGGAGTTTTGCGATCCGCTCGATCCGGGCCAAGTGTTTCGCGTCGATTATTTTTGGAGGCTCGAGGACGGGAAATGTGTCATCGGCGAGCTCGACGGGAAGGGAAAGTATACCCTGCAGGATGGTGAGGACCGGGAGTCGGTCGACCCGTTCGTGGCGGAACGCCAGCGAGAGTCTCATCTGACGATGCTCGGGCACAAGGTGCTTCGGTTTACGTTTGATGAACTCAAGAACCCGGGGAAGCTGGCTGAAAAGATGAGACTGGCGGGCATTCCGCAGTGGGCCGATTTGGCTGAGCAGTGGAGGCGGCAGTGGTATGGGCGCTGAGGGGTGTAACTGACGCGGATGTGGTTGTTCCTGCCGAGTTTGTCTCGATCTGTAACAACAAGGGGTCGTTTGGCCTCGTAACTGTTACAGATCAAGACAGAAGGTTGGCTACCGCTAAAAGATCTCAATCTGTAACATCTAGAGGCCGAAAACCTGTCTACTTGTTACAGATCTAGACGTTTGACAGCGGGGCTGGAGAATATCTCGATCTGTAACATCTAGCGGCCTAAATTCGACCTAACTGTTACAGATTGAGACAAAGGTTGGACGCACGACTGAAAATCTCGATCTGTAACATTTGGAAGGTTAAAGATGGTCCACCTGTTACAGATCAAGACGTTTTGCTGGAACGACCGAAGCATCGCTGTGCGGGTCTGTTCATCCTCACGCCCTTCTCTTCCTTCCGTTAGCCGATGTGTCCGCAGCAACCTTGCCGCGCTGGGTGATAATGGACAAATGTTCAAGTTGATCGTGAGGGAGGAGCTCGATATGGCGTCTGCTGATCGTCCCACGTTGTTTATCAATGCGACCGTTCTGGATGGTTCGGAGCATATGGAGCCGCAGCCCGATATGGCCGTGGCCGTCGAGCGTGGCATCATCACCTGGATGGGGCTGAGTGCTGTGGCGCAGGCGCCTGCGGGTGCCGAGGTCATCGACCTGGCAGGGGCGTATCTCATGCCGGGTCTCATCAATATGCACGTGCATCTGTGCGGTTCGGGCAAACCGGTCTCGGCGGGCGATGCGGGTGCGCTGATGAAGAAGCTCGACAATCCCGTGGGCCGCGCCGTCGTGCGCCATATCCTCAAGGGCAGTGCCCAGCAGCAGCTGGCAAGCGGCGTGACCACGGTGCGCGGCGCGGGCGACCCGTTGTTTGCCGACATTGCCGTGCGTGACGCTATCGATGCCGGCAAGTATCAGGGCCCGCGTCTGGTGGCGCCGGGAACGGGCGTCACGGTGCCGGGTGGCCATGGTGCAGGCTTGTTCGCTCAGGTGGCTAATAGTCCCGCCGAGGCGGCCGAGCAGGTACGTGATCTGTATGCGCGCGGTGCCGACGTCATCAAGCTGTTCGTAACGGGCGGCGTGTTCGACGCGACCGAGGTGGGCGAGCCGGGCGTGCTGCGTATGCCGGTCGATGTCGCCGCGGCGGCGTGCAAGGCGGCGCACGAGGTTGGCCTTTCGGTCATGGCTCATGTCGAGAGCACCGAGGGCGTGAAGGCTGCGCTTCAGGCCGGCGTCGATACGATCGAGCACGGTGCCCCGATGACGCCCGAGATTCTGGAGCTGTACCGTGGCGCCGCGGGCACGCAGCTTGAGGACCGTGCGCCGAGTGTGACCTGCACTATCAGCCCGGCGCTGCCGTTTGTGTTGCTCGACCCGGAGAAGACCCATTCGACCGACACACAAAAGAAGAACGGCGATATCGTGTGCTCGGGCATTATCGAGAGCGCCCGCGCCGCGCTGGAGGCTGGCGTTAAGGTGGGCCTGGGCACGGACTCGAGCTGTCCGTTTGTGACGCAGTACGACATGTGGCGCGAAGTCGCTTACTTTGCCAAGTACGTGGGCGTGAGCAATGCGTTTGCGCTGCATACGGCCACGCAGGTTAACGCCGAGCTGCTGGGCCTGGGTGACGAGACCGGCACGGTCGAGTGCGGCAAGGCCGCCGATATCCTGGTGACGCGCGAGAACCCGCTCGATGACCTGTGCGCTCTGCGCGAGCCAATGCACGTGATGTGCCGCGGCAACCTGGTGGGCAAACTCAAGGTGAAGCGTATTCCCGAGGTGGACGCCGAGCTCGACACGATTATGGCCATGCCTGCCGAAGCGCTGGCCGAGGAGCTCGCCCGCGACGGCGTGGCATAGGTGTGACAAAGGGACGGCCCCTATGCCGCGTTCAAAAAAAGCCGAGGTCTCAACACGAGGCCTCGGCTTTTATTTTTCCTATGGTATAGCTGCTAGGAGCGCGTTTCCATCTTGGCGTGGCACTTGGGGCAGGTGACGCGGATCTTGCCTTTGCCCTTGGGGACGGAGAGCATCTGGCCGCAGTTGGGGCACTTGAGGTATGCCGTAGTTTTGCGGCCCTTCCACATCTTCTTAGCCGTGCGCTTGGCACGCTCAAAGTCTTCCTTGCTCGTTCCAGCCGCGCGCGAGGTGCTGGCCGCTGCAGCGCCGCCGCCCAAGCTGGCGACGAACTTGCCCAAGCCGGGGACGTTCGCGGTCGCGGCGACAAAGGCAGCGTTTTCCTTGCGACGCGCATCGATGTTTTTGGACAGGCCGCGCAGCACGCCAATCACGATTACGGCGATGGCAATCCAGCTGAGCCACTGGATATGGGCTATCGATCCGATCATCGCGATGACGATGCCGACAAAGCCCATAACGATGGTGAGCTCATCGGCGCCATTGCGGCCCTTCATAAAGTCATTCATGCAAATTGCCTTTCGTTCGATATGCTGCACGCCTTTATACCCGATTTAGAGCAAGGGGGACAGGTCAATCTGTACCAAGGTGGTGCAAACATACCTGTCCCCGATGCACCAAGAAGGTGCAAAGCAGTCCGTCCCCAATGCCCCAATTACTTGGAGAGCTTGTCGACGACGCGTTCGATCTCGGCGAGCTTGGCGGCTTTGAGGTCTTCGTCGCCCGATTCGATTGCCGAAGTCACGCAGCCCTCGATATGCGCCTTGAGCACGTCGGCGTTGATGCGCGCAATGAGCGCCTGCGTTGCCATGAGCTGCGTAGAAATATCGACGCAGTAGCGGTCCTCCTCGACCATCCGCAGGATGCCGTCGATCTGACCACGTGCCGTTTTGAGCATGCGGGTCACCGATTTATGGTCTGCCATCATGGCGGGTTCTCGTTTCTGGTCGGGGGGGTGTTCCTATAGTTTTGTCAACTGGGAAATGCTCTCCGTGCGACCGAATC
>URUI01000102.1 GCA_900551015.1 uncultured Collinsella sp. | reverse complement strand
CGTGCTCCTCGTCGATGATGATGACGCCCAGGTCGGATAACGGGCAAAAGAGTGCCGAGCGCGCGCCGACGACGACGCGAGCGGCGCCGCTGGCGACCATGTCCCACTGATCCAGGCGCTCGCCAGCCGAAAGACGCGAGTGGAAGACCGCGACCGTCTCGCCAAAGCGCGAGCGGAAGCGGCCGACGGTTTGGGCCGTGAGCGAGATCTCGGGTACCAGAACGCAGGCCGAGCGGCCAGCCGCGAGAACGCGCTCGATGGCGGAGAGGTAGACTTCGGTTTTGCCGGATCCAGTGACGCCATCGACTAGGACCACGTCGCCGTGAGCGTCAAGGCGTGCGCGCTCAATCTGCGCGAGGGCCTGTCGCTGACCGTTGGTGAGTGCCATCGGGGCCTTGCCGCTCGCCGAGGACAGCGTGGTCTGCTCGCTGCAGCCACGCCAGGCGCGGCGCTCCTCCACAACCACGACGCCGCGTTTTTCGAGCGCCTTGATGGTCGCCGACATGCTGTTATAGAGAAGGTTGAGGTCGCGCGTCGTGACCGGGCCGCACTGGAGCGCCTCGATGAGTTGGCGCTGGCGGACCGCGGTCTTGGGCGGCGTATAGTCGAAGCCTTCGGGCGTGAGCATGACCCAGCGATTTTGGATGGGTTTGACGGCTGGACGTTCAACCGTCCACACGCCGTCGTCACCCTTGACCACACGCGGACTGCCGCCCGGGGGCAAAAACAGGCGCAGGCACTCGGAAAGCGTTGCGACGTACTCGTGGCTCATCCAGCGTGCGATACGGGCGGCTTCGGCGGTAAAGAGCGGTTTGCTGAGGATAGCCTCGACGGCTTTAATACGCGCGGGGTCGAGGGCGTTGTTACCCTGCAGGTCGCCCAGCTCAGGCGCAATATCAACGATATAGCCCGCGGCGGCACGGTTACCAAAGTGGACCAGGACCGTGGATCCGATCTGGACCTCGTTGGCAAGGGACTCGGGGATGCCGTAAGCAAACGGTTCCGACAGCGCACGGGTGGGGATGTCGAGGACCACGCTCGCGTAGGCGGCGATGGGTTCGGGTGCAGGCTCGGGCTTCACCGGAGTCTCCTCCGGTTCCGGCGAACCAAACAGCGACAGTTGTTGAGCCATACACCACCTCTAACGAACGGACCTGAAAGGGGTGGGACAAAATAATCAGTAGAGTTTGTCCCATGGCCGATACGAGTGTCGAGCTTGTTGCGTCACTCGAACATGGGACAAACACTACTGATTATTTTGTCCCAGCAACCCACTCATCGGTACAGAAACAAGAGCCCCGCTCGGGGGAACGGGGCTCGGATACATGCGTTTACGCGTCTGCTACAGCGCCATCGTGCGGGCGCGGTCGATGCGTGCCAGGCAGTCGTCGCGGCCGACGAGCGCCATGGTCTCGCCCAACGGGGGGCTCACCATGTTGCCGCAGACGGCGACGCGCACGGCCTGGAACACCACGCGCTTCTTAAGGTCCATCTGCTCGGGCAGCGGCTCAAGCGAGGCGTCGATGGTCTCGGCAGTCCACTCGCCCACACCCTCAAGCGCGGCCTTGGCGGCGTCCAGAATGGCACCCATGCCCTCCTTGGCCAGGCCTTTGTTGACGGACTTCTCGTCATACTCGAGTGTCTCGGCCGTGGCTAAGATGGGGGCGGCGACGGTCACGGCGTCGGCCGGCATCTTGGTGCGCGGCTTGACGATGGCGGCAAGCGCATCAATCCAGTCCTCGCCGTACTCGACATTACCCTCGATGAGACCCGCCTCGTGCAGTTCGGGGACCATGATCTCGTCGGCAAACTGGGCATCGGACATGCCGTTGATGTACTCGGCGTTGACCCAGTCGAGTTTCTTGGGGTCGAAGGTCGCCGGGTTCTTGGAGATGCGGTCGAGCGAGAACTTGCTGGCCAGGACATCGCGCGGGATGATTGTGGTCTCGCCGTCGAGCGACCAGCCGAGCAGCGCCAGGTAGTTGACGAAGGCGTCGGACAGGTAACCGGCGTCGCGGTACTCCTCCACCGAGGTGGCGCCATGGCGCTTGGAGAGCTTCTTGCCGTCGGCGCCCAGGATCATGGAAATGTGGGCGAACGTGGGCACAGGCGCACCGAGGGCCTCGTAGACCATGACCTGACGCGGGGTGTTGGACAGGTGGTCGTCGCCGCGGATGACATGGGTGATCTTCATCATGGCGTCGTCGACGACGGTCGCAAAGTTGTACGTGGGCGTGCCATCGGAGCGGAAGATGACAAAGTCGTCGAGCTCCTTGGCGTCGAAGGTCACCTCGCCGTGGACGGCATCGTGGATGACGACGTCGCCGCGGTCCTCGGGCACCTTGATGCGCAGGACGTAGGACTCGCCGGCCTCGATGCGACGGCGGGCCTCCTCGGGATCAAGGTCGCGGCAACGGCGCTGATAGCCCTGGAAGGGGTCCTTACGCTCCTGGGCGGCCTTGCGATCGGCGTCGAGCTGCTCCTTGGTGCAGAAGCAGGGATAGGCCTTGCCCTCGTCCCAGAGCTTCTGGGCGGCCTGCTTGTACAGGTCCAGGCGCTCGGTCTGTGCGTAGGGGCCATAGTCGCCGCCCACCTCGGGGCCCTCGTCCCAGTCCAGGCCCAGCCAACGCATGGCGCGCAGGATGATCTGCGTGTTCTCGTCGGTGGAACGGGTGGGGTCGGTGTCGTCGATGCGCAGGATGAACGTGCCGCCGTTTGCGCGGGCGAAAGCCCAGTTATAGATAGCGGTGCGGGCGCCGCCGATGTGCAGCTTGCCCGTCGGTGAGGGTGCAAAGCGGACGCGAACGTCTGATGCCATGGAAATCTCCTCGATTGCAGGATGGATGTCTAACCGCACCAGTATAAAGCATCAAAGCAACCTCCGCACAAAGGGCACCGACCTACTCATTGGGGACAGACTTAAATGATCAGTCTTTGGGCAACCTGTCGGCGCTTAGGTAAGGCTGATCATTTAAGTCTGTCCCCAATGAGTAGGTGCGGAAAGGGTGTGAATGTTTGATTTACGCGCTATGATGTACCCTTGCATAGAGAGCCCGGCGGAATGGTAACGGTCGCCGGGACACGTTTTTGAAAGGACAATCATGTCAGAAGAACTTCGTTCCATCCCGCCCCAACACGGGTCCTTTGTTTTTACGTCGGAGTCGGTGACCGAAGGTCATCCCGATAAGATCGCTGACCAGATCAGCGACGCCGTCCTCGACGCAATCCTCGCCAAAGAAATAGAGCTGCAGGAGCAGGGCTACATCGCCCCCAACGGCGTGCCGGCCAACGTGGAGAACGTCCGCTGCGCCTGCGAGACCCTCGTGACTACCGGCACGGTCATCGTCGCCGGCGAGATTCGCACTCAGGCCTACGTCGACGTACAGGAAATCTCCCGCGGCGTTATCCGCCGCATTGGCTACAACCGTGCCAAGTTCGGTTTTGACTGCGACACCTGCGGCGTTATGAGCCTCATCCACGAGCAGTCGCCCGATATCGCCCAGGGCGTTGACGAGTCCTTCGAGACCCAGACCGGCGCTACCACCGACCCGATCGACCTGATCGGTGCCGGCGACCAGGGCATGATGTTCGGCTACGCCTCCAACGAGACCAAGACCCTCATGCCCATGCCACACTATCTGGCAAGCCGCCTGGCCGAGCGCCTGGCAGCCGTGCGTCACGACGGCACCCTCGCCTATCTGCGTCCCGACGGCAAGACCCAGGTCACCGTGCGCTACGAGGAAGGCAAGCCCGTCGAGGTCACGACCATCGTCATCTCCACGCAGCACGCCGCCGAGATCGAGGACATGGGCAAGATCAAGGCCGACCTCATCGAGCACGTCATCACCCCGGTCATGGCTGCCGAGAACATGCCGTGGGACAACGCCGACATCTACGTGAACCCCACCGGTCGCTTTGTCGTGGGCGGCCCCATGGGCGACACGGGCCTCACCGGCCGCAAGATCATCGTCGACACCTACGGCGGCTACGGTCGTCACGGCGGCGGTGCCTTTAGCGGAAAGGACTGCACCAAGGTTGACCGCTCCGCCGCGTATGCCGCGCGCTGGGTCGCCAAGAACGTGGTCGCCGCCGGTCTGGCCGACCGCTGCGAGGTCGAGCTTGCCTACGCCATCGGCGTTTCCAAGCCCCTCTCAATCATGGTCGACACCTTCGGTACCGCGCATGTTGCCGAGGACAAGATCGTTGAAGCCGTAGAGAAGACCTTCGACCTGCGCCCGGGCGCAATCATCCGCGACCTAGACCTGCGTCGCCCCATCTACGAAAAGACGGCAGCCTACGGTCACTTCGGCCGCGAAGACGCCGATTTCACCTGGGAGAAAACCGATCGAGTCGAAGAACTCAAAGCAGCCTGCGGCCTGTAAGCCAACGGCAAAAGCTGCAACCACATAACGATGCACCAAAAGAAGTACCGGCCCCAACCGGTACTTCTTTTTTATTAACCGGTGGTGAAGATGAGCCGACCTGGGGCATGGAATAGGTCACATGCTGATAAATTTTGCAGCAGAGCGACTCCAACCATGTATCCTAAGTTCCGAGGGCTTTAGTATTTGGTCGATCGCGAGTTCCGCACGAGCAGGAGGCCACTTAATGTGGCCTCCGTGCGAGCAGGACTGTCCGAGCAGGCGACCAAATACTAAAGCCCTCGGAACGACGGGACAGAGTATGCCCCGCCCCTCGGGACGACGAGCCACGTAAAGGAGCAGCCATGGCAGGCAAGCCGCAAACACTAGCTACGACCTCGGCATTCGAGATCTTGGGGCCCGTCATGGTCGGCCCCAGCTCATCGCACACCGCCGGCGCCCTGCGCTGCGCCCAAGTTGCCGCCAGCCTGCTGGAAGGCCGCATCACCAAAGTCACCTTTGGCCTGTGGAACTCCTTTGCCCATACCTACCGCGGCCACGGCACCGATCGTGCGCTCGTCGCGGGCATCCTGGGCCTCGACACCGATGACGAGAACATCAAGCAGGCCTTCGACCTCGCACGCGAGCAGGGACTCGAATATCACTTTGAAATTAAGGGCGACGACGCCTCCATCCACCCCAACACCGTCGACATCGACATGGTCGACGACACGGGCGCTACGGCACAGGTCCGCGGCGAGAGCCTGGGCGGCGGCAAGATGCGCATCAGCCGCATTAACGGCGTCGGCGTTGACATCTCGGGTATGTACTCCACGCTCTTCGTGGCGCACCAGGATGTTCCCGGCGTGCTCGCCGCGCTCACGAACCTGCTCGCCTACGCACACGTGAACATCGCCTTCTGCCGCACCTACCGCACCGAGGTGGGCGGCCAGGCCTACTCCGTCTTTGAGACCGACGGCGCGCCCGACGACACCGTCGTCCCTATGCTGCGCAAGCTCGACAATGTCGATTACGCGACCTTTATCGAGCTCCCCGGTTCTGCCTCATCGCTCTCCCCCGGCGTCTCGGCCAAGGAGATCTTCGACGACGGCGAGCAACTGCTCGATGCGTGCGCCGAACTCGGTCTGAATATCGGCGCCGTTATGGCCGTGCGCGAGCGGATTCCACCGATATTGATTAGCCCCATATCGGCCGGTTTGCCCAGCACTTCCA
>URUI01000101.1 GCA_900551015.1 uncultured Collinsella sp. | reverse complement strand
TTGCCCCGGGCGGTGTGCAGGGTGAGCTTGTCGTTCTGGGCGTTGTTGCGGCCTACCAGTATCTCAAAGCTGCCGCGCGTAACGCCGAGACCAAGCGCGTCACCTCCATCGCCCGTGCCATCAACTGGAGCTACATGTGGCGCCGCCTGGCGAGCTACATCTGGCTCGACCTGTGGCTGCTGGTTGCTGCGGCGGCGATCCTCATCTATGGCTATAACCAAACGCTGCCCGACGGCGCGTTTACCGCGGGATGGATCCCCGGTGCCGCCGTCCACGGCATGTCGCTGACGCCCGCGCACGGCTGGGACCCCGCCACGCTCACCTATACCGTCGAGCTTGCGCGCACCACCAAGACCTTCCCCCTCGCGCAGGACCTCATCGCGCTGTGGCCCCTCTATCTTGTCGTTGCAGGTGGGCAGGTCATCAGCGTGCTCAACATGCTCGGCGGCGCCCGCCGCGTGCGCCGCACCATGGCACCGCTCAACGACCTGGCCCTGCGCGTAGACGAGCTCAGCCGTATGCAGCTCTCCGGCGGCAAGATGGAAACGCTGGAGCAGGCCATCGAGCGCGCAAGCGTCGACTCGCCGAGCGTCACCACCGGCGACGCCGACCTGGCGAGCATCGAGGTCGCGCTCAACCGCCTGCTGCGCCAGATGCAAGAGGCAAAGCTGCAGCAGATGCGCTTTGTCAACGATGCAAGCCACGAGCTACGAACGCCCATCGCGGTGATTCAGGGTTACGTAAACATGCTCGACCGCTGGGGCAAAGATGACCCGGACGTGCTGGCGGAATCCATCGCGTCCCTCAAGGCCGAAAGCGAGCATATGCAGGAGCTCGTGGAGCAGCTGCTGTTTTTGGCGCGCGGCGATGCCGGGCGCACGGTCCTGCGGCGTGCGCATACCAACCTGGCCGCACTGGTCGGCGAGGTATGCGAGGAATCGCAGATGATCGATACCGAGCACACGTATCGGCTGGCGTACGACACCACGCTTGCCAACGACCCGCGCTGCGACGCATCTGTCGACGTGGCGCTCGTGAAGCAGGCTCTGCGCGTGATCGTGCAGAACGCCGCCAAGTATTCGAACGCAGGCACGACCGTCACGTTTGCCATAACACCCGATGCGGGCACGGGCGCGATTGACATAAGCGTTGAGGACGAGGGCATCGGCATGAACCAGGAATCCGCAGCTCACGCGTTCGAGCGGTTCTACCGCGCCGACAACGCGCGCGATGCCGGCGCGCAGGGCTCGGGTCTGGGGCTTGCCATTGCCAAGTGGATCGTCGATAGCCATGGCGGTGTCATCGGTGTGACCTCGGTCGAAGGGGTCGGCAGCCGCTTTACGATTCGCCTGCCACGGTAGGGATGCCCCCTCGTGGATCGAGGTCTAATACTTTTCCCGAGAAGTGAACGACCATATTCGGACCCCCGAAGCATCCGCATTTTTCGGCCGCAAAATCGCAGGATTCCAGCATCGAAACTGCAGGAAACGATGCCCTTAAAGTGTCGATGCTTCGGGGGGGCTGATTTGTCTCGTTCACTTCTCGGAAAAGTATTAGACTTCGGTTTTTTGACCGTTGCAAAAGTCGATCCCTCGGCATAAATAAAGGGATAAGGCCATACGGCCCTATCCCTTTTTGCTAACTAAAGCAGCTCGTACGCTACTCGCGGCACAGGTGCACGGCGAAGCCGGCGAACTCGCGCTTAAAGTACACGAGCTTGGTGCTACCGTCGGGCAGCAGCGCGCGCGACTCCTCGTTGACCTCGAGCCCGCGCTCGGCAAACCACTTCTCGGCCGCATCGATGTCGTTGACGGCAAAGCCAATGTGGCCCTTGGTGCCACGACCGTTCTGCTTCATAACCTCGACCAGCGAATCGTTAAAGTACGAAACCGGGGTCTCGATAACGGGCAGGCCCATCATCGTCGAGAACAGCTCCGCGATCTCCAAGGCGTCTGCCGGGTCGGCGGCGTTAATGCCCACATGGGCAACGCGCATACCAAAGAGCTCTACCGGATTGGCGTTCTGCTCACTCATGCAGGCAGCGCCTACTGAGCCATGACGTCAAGAACGGCCTTCTCGGCGGCAACGCGGTTCATGCCGGTCATGAAGGGCACGCCGCTCACGTACGGGCAGGTGAGGCCCTCGGGGGCAACGGTGGTGGCGATCAGCAGGTCGGCGCCCTCGTCGCAAGCGTCCTTGGCCTCGGAGATGGCGCACTGCACGATCTCATACTTGTCGGCGTAACCGTTGGCGTCGAGCAGGGTGGCGACCTTCTGGGCAACGAGCGTGGAAGTAGCAGCGCCAGCACCGCAAGCCAAAACGATTTTCTTCATAGGTAATGTCTCCCTTCATGGTTTACTTTAGGTAAGTGTACCGCAGCGAGCGATGGCACTCGGCCTCGATGAGCTTTTATGCCAGTTTGCTTGCGCGCTGCGTATAATACATCCAGTACGTGTTGTCATACCGCTCGCTTTATGAGCGACTAAGGACCCTAATATGCCCGATTCCCGCACACTCTGGACCGCCGTCGTTATCATCTGTATCGCCGTGTCGGTGTTCTTTAGCATCAAAAAACGCACCACGTTTAAGCGCCTGCAGCAGTTGATGGCTGCCAAACAGTGGGACGAGTTCGATCGTTTGCTCGACGGCAAACTCACCAGCATGCTGTACCCGCGCTACAACCGCGACTACCTGCGCCTGAACTCCTATCTGTTGCGCGAGGACCACGAACACGCCAACGAGATGTTCGACCTGTTGCTGGGACTCAACCTGCCCAAGATGCAGCGCGTCGACCTGGTGATCAAAGCCTTTAACTACTACGTTGGCCAGGAGGACCGCAAAAAGTCCAAGGAGTTGCTGCACGAGATCAAGGGCTTTGAGGGCGGTCAGGCCGAGGCAGTCGCACACGAATGCCAGCTGATGTACGACACGATGATCCTCAAGCGCCACAACGACATTCCCGAGCTGGAGCGCATGCTCGAAGAGGCCGGTGACGACAAGGTCAAGAGCTGCCGCCTGGAATACCTGCTGGCCCTGCAGTACAAGAACAAGGGCGACGAGGCCAAGTTTGCCGAGTACTTGGAAAAGTCGGGCCAGCACTCGATGGCTGTCAACGCGTAACGGGCGGCTTGTGCTAGACTTCTAGTCTCACGGGGGCGTGGCGGAATTGGCATACGCAGGAGACTTAAAATCTCTCGCCGCAAGGATTGTGGGTTCGAGTCCCACCGCCCCTACCACGTATTGTTTATGGGCCCGTGTCCCCAAGGGATGCGGGCCCGTTTCTTTTAGATGCTGGGGGGGCTCGACCCCGCGAGGGGGCGAGCGTCAAGCGGACGCGCAGCGTCCGCAGCGAGCCGGCGAAGGCGCCGGCAGGCGGCCGAAGCCGGTGCGTATTTGCGCAGCAAATGCGCAGACGTCCCACCGCCCCTACCATTTGGCTTTTACGGGCCCGTGTCCCCCGGGGATGCGGGCCCTTTTTCTTTTGGATGCCTGCGAGTCTTTTAAGTTGCGGTGGAATAGTTCCTACTTGGCTGTTTACCAGCCCATTTAAGAACTTTTTCACCGCAACTTAGATTGGCACTCCCACATTTTTCGATGGAAAAACGTGGTTGTCTCGCACATTTTCCGATGGAAAAACGTGGTTGTCTCACACATTTTCCGATGGAAACGCCCAAATGGCCTTATACTAGCCGAGAGGGTTGGGAGGCAATATGCAACGACAGCTTATGAGTGAACTTATCGCTTGGAAATCGAGAGCGAATCGCAAACCCCTCTTGCTTAAGGGTGCCCGCCAGACAGGAAAGACGTGGCTTCTTAACGAATTCGCGAGCCAACAGTATCGAAACATCATTCGTTTCGACTTTATGCTCGAACCGAACGCACGCTCGCTGTTCGATGGAGACCTCGACCCCAAGCGCATCATCTCCCAGATAGAGCTTCTTCGCGGCCAAACCGTAACTCCGGCAGACACGCTCATCATCTTTGACGAGATCCAAGAGGCACCGCGCGGCATCACCTCGCTCAAGTACTTCAACGAGCTTGCGCCCGAATACCATATCGTCGCAGCCGGCTCCTATATGGGCCTCGCGCTCCGGCGCGAAAACGAGTCATTTCCCGTCGGCAAAATCGACCAGCTCACCATGCGTCCCATGGGGTTTACCGAGTTCGTTCGCGCCGTCGATGGCGACCCGCTCGCCGACGCCATCCTTGCCGCAGACATGAATCTTCTGGCAAACGTTACCGAAAAGCTCGAGCACTTGCTCAAGGAATACCTCGTTGTCGGCGGCATGCCCGAAGTCGTCTCCGCCTTCGCCGCGACCCGCGATTTCATCGAAGCCCGCAGGCTTCAGCAACAAATTATCGAGGCTTACGAATCCGATTTTGGCAAACATGCGCCCGCCCGCATTGTCGAGCGCATGAGGCTGGTTTGGAAATCCCTCCCCGGCCAGCTTGCAAAGGAAAATAAAAAGTTCATCTACGGAGCCCTTCGCCCCGGGGCGCGCGCACGCGATTTCGAAGAGAGTCTCCAGTGGCTCATGGATTACGGAATCGTTCATAAGGTGCCGCGCGTTTCCGCTCTCAGGGCACCGCTTTCGAGCTATGAGGACCTCTCGGGCTTCAAGCTGTTTTGCATCGACACCGGCATCCTCGGCGCGCTCTCCAACCTCCCACCGACCATCGTCCTGGACGGCTCCGCTGTTTTCACCGAGTTTAAGGGCTCGCTCACCGAGCAATATGTCGCACAGGAACTCTTGCTGCAAGGCAAAAGCCCCGCGTACTGGTCCTCTACCTCTGGCAATGCCGAAACCGATTTTGCTATCGATCACATGGGGACTGTACTTCCGCTTGAGGTCAAGGCGGCGGAGAACCTTAAAGCGAAGAGTCTGAAAATAGCCTGCGATAAATTCAAACTCATGCGTTGCGTGAGGACCTCCCTGGCGGCATATAGAGACGAGGACATGCTCGTCAATATTCCGCTTTGGGAGATTGGGCAAATCGACAGGCTGGCATAAGTAGCTAAAATAGCCCCGTCCCAAAAAGACTAGTTTTGGAGGGTGCTGAGGTTGGGGGTCCAGCCGATGGTGGGGGTCGCGCCGTCGAGAGTCTCGTTGATGGTGGCGGCCATGCCGGCGAGGAGGCTGTTCTCGCTTACGGTGAGCGCATCGTAGCCACCGGCGCGCATGAGTTCGCGAATCACCACGGCGCCGGCCAGAATCACGCCCGCGCGCTTGGGCTGCACGCCTGGCAACGCGGCAATGCTCTCCACGTCCAGCGTGGACATGCGCTCGATAGCGGCAGAAATCTGCTCCATCGAAAGCTCGCGCAGGTGCACAAAGCTCGAGTCGTACGGCTCCAGTTCGTGGACCAGCGCCACGAGCGTAGTGACGGTACCGCCCACCGCGACCAGGCGCTCTGCACGCTCATAATTGCTCGGCAGGCCCTCAAAATAGGCGGAGAACTGCTCGCCCGCCCACGCGGCGGCAACCGCGAGCTCGCCGTCCGCGGGCGGCAGCGCCGAGAAAAACCGCTCCGTCACGCGACGGCAACCGATGTCCAGTGAGCGCGTTCCCTCCAGCGCAAAGACCACGCGCTCAGGCGCATAGA
>URUI01000100.1 GCA_900551015.1 uncultured Collinsella sp. | reverse complement strand
ACAGCCGCTTGCGGGCCTGACCTTCGTGCTCACCGGCACGCTCGTCAACCGCACTCGCGACGAGGCGGGCGCGGCGCTCAAGGTGCTCGGCGCCAAGGTTTCGGGCAGCGTGTCGAAGAAGACGAGCTATCTGGTCGCCGGCCCCAAAGCGGGCTCAAAGCTTACCAAGGCCGAGCAGCTGGGCGTGCCCGTGCTAGATGAGGACGCACTCGAGCAGATCTTGGCTACTGGTCAGGTGCCAGAGGCGTAAGGCATCGATAGCCAAATTGAAGAACCGCCCGGAAGCACGATGCCTTCCGGGCGGTTCTTACTTTGCTGGGGCAACGGGCACCGTGATCTGCGTCACGTAGGTCGCTGGGTCGTCGCTGATGATGTCATCGATCAAGGCAATCTCGCGCGACGGCCCGGCGGGCGTCAGGTTGTGTTCGCGCATATAGCCGAGCAGCCGCTCGTAGCGCGGGCCTGCTTGCCCGTGCGTGCCGCGGAAACTTATGGTCAGGCAACGCGCGGCGGGTCGCGTCTCAACGTCGCCCAAGTAATCATCGTTGTCATCGAGCAGCAGAAAGACCTCGTCGTAACCATCAAAGTCGCCGGCGGCCAGACGCTCGGCGCTGATCCCGACGCCCAGATTGCCCAGATAGGCAAAGGTTTCGTGCTGTCCCTGCTGAAGCTGGCGGATATGCCATCCCAGCGAATAAGCGTCGGTGGGATTGACGCGCTCGTGCAGCGTGGCGCAGCGAAGTTCGGGTTCCTCGATTTCGCTAATGGTGTCGAGATCAGCATTCAAAGCGCCATGAAGCAAGGCAAGCCGCTGGTCAATCTTGCGCGACATGCGCTCCAACTCACGCCGCCTGTGCTCAATTAACTCCTGTTGCTTGGTCAGTTGCCGTTGCATCAAATCCATATCGCGCGTAGTGACAAACTCGCGAATTTGCGCCAACGGCAAGTCGAGAACGCGCAGGTTGCCGATGGTGTTGAGGGTGGAGAGCTGCCGGGATCCGTAGTAGCGGTACCCACTCGTCGGATCGACATATGCCGGCTCCAATAGCCCCATCTGTTCGTAATGGCGCAGTGTGCCCACGCTCAAATTGAGCAAGCGCGCCACCTCGCCAATGCGGAGCAGGCCCTCGGTGTGTTCGCTTGGCATGTCGGTCACAGGACCGCTCCTTTCGGTAAAAACAGGGGAGAGGTGCTAGGCATGCGTCGCCTCGCTACGCCATCAGCTTGTCAAAAGTTCCGCGGCGGTTGAGCACGGTAAAGGCAATCACGCAGATGACCGCCGATAGAATCGATCCGCACGGCGAGGCGATACCCATGGGGAACAGCGTGTCGGAATAGGCGTTCGACAGTAGCCATGCACCGGGCACGCGAATGAGCACCACGGCCAGCACGTTGTGCGCAAAGCCGATGTAGCTCTTGCCATACGCAGCGAAAAAGCCGCTAAAGCAAATGTGGATGCCGGCAAAAATCGCGTCGAAAATATAACTGCGCATATAGCCGGTACCGGCGGCGACTACTGCAGCGTCCTTGGCAAAAAAGCCGATAAACGCCGGCGCCGCCAGCCACATCAGCACCGTGATCAGGCAGCCGTACACCACCGAGATGGTCATGGCGTCCTTGAGTACCTGACGCGCGCGATCGCCCTTGCCCGCGCCGGCATTTTGCGCCGTGAGCGCGCTGACGGTAGCGCCCATGGAACTCGGCACAATGAACAAAAAGCTGATCATCTTTTCGACCAGGCCCACGGCGGCGGCGTCGACCAGACCGCGGTGGTTGGCGATGACGGTGATGAACATAAACGCCACCTGGATGCAGCCGTCCTGCACGGCCACGGGCACGCCGATTTTAAGAATGCTACCGAGCACCTCGGGCTGGGGGCGCAGGTCGCTGCGCTTAACGTGGATGTTCGTGCGGCGGCTCTTGAGCCACACGAGCGCGAGGGCAACGCTGGCCGTCTGCGCGGTCACCGTGCCGAGCGCCGCGCCCACGGGGCCGAGCCCCATGTGGCCGATAAACAGAAAATCGAGCGCGATGTTGATGATGCATGCCACGCCAATCACGTACATGGGCGAGCGCGAATCGCCCAGGCCGCGAAAGATGGCCGAAAGAATGTTGTACGCGGCGATAAAGGGAATGCCGATAAAGCAAATGCGCAGGTAGGCGGCGGTGCCCTCGACCGCCTCGGCCGGCGTGCCAATGAGTGCCACGATCTGCGGGCACAGCGCGAGCAAGATGCCTGCCAGTACCACCGAGACACCCATAAACAGCGTGATGGTATTGCCGATGGCGGTCTCGGCGCGGTCAAACCGGCGCGAGCCCACGGCGTGGCCGACGATAACCGTCGTTCCCATGGCCAGGCCCACGAGCGTCACGGTAATGATATAGAGCGTCTGCGCGCCATTGCCTACGGCGGTGATGCCGGCGGCGCCGCTGAACTGCCCCATCATGTACAGGTCGGCCATGCCGTAGAGCATCTGCAAAAAGTACGAGAGCATATAAGGCAGGGCAAAGACCGCGATGGTCTTGGGGACATTGCCGCGTGTGAGGTCGTGTTCCATGGGCGGGGCTTTCTGGCTTGGTTTGTTTACGTACCAGTGTAGTGAAAACCCTATAACGATTGTAGAGTCAAGGTTTGTGATGACGACGGGGCGAAAATAGTCACGCTCCAAGCACGATGCTTTGACCCCTCCATGCCCCTCACCTAGCCTCAAACCATCACAACATTCGCCGTTTTTTGCCAAAATCGGGAAAAGCATCGAATGTTGTGATGGTTTTTCTGCCACTCGGCCGGGTGGAATCGCTTTCTTGTGCACGAAGGTGTGCGGACCCGTGGGCAGGGGAATAAGGTTGGTTATCCGACTCCATTGGAGGGCTCATGGACCTGCCGATCGTCTTGTCCCATAAGACTGCCTGGCTGTACCACAACGTGGCGCGCCCGTCCGAGCCGCTCTCGCGAGCAAGCAGCCTATACGATGAGGACTCGCTTGCTAGCGAGGCGGAGCCGACTGCGAGCCTGCCCAAATTGGGACTCGATGCCAAGGGACTGAGGGCTTCAACGGCAGTTGGGATCGTTACCGACTATCTGGTTTCGCTTGGTATTCCACGAGAAGAGCTCGATCATATCGACACGCTCGTCAACTTCGATTTTGAGCGCTCGACGCCGGCTGGATTTAGGTGCCACGTGTTTGGGGCGCCGGTACCTCCAGGCCATCTTATCGAGGTGGCAGAGGGCCTTCTGGTGGTTGATGAGGCCATGTGCTTTGTCCAGGCGGGTTCGTGGATGAGTGAGCCCGAGCAGCTGGAATATGGCTACGAAATCTGCGCCCGATACCATTTGAATCATCTGTCGACAGGCGATTATATCGAGATGGGGCAGAGGTATACCGTTGCCGACTTGATTGCCTATTGCAATGAGAACCGATCTCGTCAGGGGGCTATACGCGCGGCCGCCGTGCTCAAGCGCGTGCACGATGGCGCGCGGTCGCCCATGGAGACGGCCACCGCAATCATGGTCGTAGCAAAACGTTTCCAGGGCGGGCTGGGATACGCCAAAATCGAGCTCAACCATAGGGTCGATGTTCCCAACGAGTTCAAGTGTCTCGCAAAGGCCGGGTATTTCGAGATTGACGTATATGCGCCTGCGAGCGGTACGGGGATTGAATACAACGGCTCGGACCATCTTGATAAACAGCGCAGCGCGTCGGATGCGGAGCGTATGACCGTACTGAGCGCGCTGGGCTTTAGGATGATCGTCCTCACCGGGACTCAGTTTGCCCATCAGCTGCAATTGCACCGGGCGATGAACGCCATTGCGCTCGCTATGGGCCTCAAGTGCGACCGAAGCGAAGCGTTCCAAAAGCGGCAGAACGACCTTCGAGAATTCGTGATTCGCCACTGGGACGGCGGCCTCTAGGGGCGCTTTGGTCTTTCTACGGGGTGCCGTGGGCAGGCAAACCATCACAACATTCGACGTTTTTTGCCAAAAACGGGAAAAGCATCGAATGTTGTGATGGTCTGTGTGTTGAGGATGGGCTTGGAAAGTCCGTTTTGCTCGAAGCGACCTGTCCTGTCGTACGGGTGTCGGCATGATTCTCCCGTGGGGTATTATGTTTTCCGAAGAATAAAACGCCGCGTGAGGGGAGGGCTGCGTGGACGGGCACGTGCAACATGACGGCTTTGGCCGCGATATCAACTACCTGCGCATTGCCGTTACCGACAAGTGCAATTTCCGCTGCATTTACTGCATGCCGGTCGATGGCGTGGCGCCCCGTGCACACGACGAGCTACTCAGCGCCGAGGAAATCGCCCGCTTTGTGCGCTTGGTGGCGGGGGAGGGCATTCGCCGCGTGCGCCTGACGGGCGGCGAGCCGCTGGTCAGCCGCCGTATCATTCCGCTCATTCGCGACATCCGCGCGATTCCGCAGATCGAGGACATCTCGCTCACCACCAATGGCGCCCTGCTGCCCAAGCGGGCGCCCCAGCTCAAAGATGCCGGGCTTGACCGCGTCAACATTTCGCTCGACACACTCGACCCTACGCTCTTTGGAAAGATCACGCGCCTGGGTCGGCTCGAGCAGACCATGGCTGGCATCGACGCGGCGCTGGTTTGGGGCTTTGAGCCCGTTAAGGTCAACTGCGTTGTCGTGCGCCGACTCAACCAAGATGTGGCGGCCCTCGCGCGGCTCACGCTCGACCGCCCCATCCACCTGCGCTTTATCGAATACATGCCCATCGGCGACGAACACACGAGCTCGCATTGCACTGTGGACCCGCATGCGCCCGCGCTCAATCCCGAGCTGTGGGACGCGAGCGATACCGTGCCGAGCGACGAGCTGCGGGCGCGCATCAATGCCGGGGTCGCCGCGACGGGACTGGGCGAGCTCGAGCCGCTCGACATCAGCGACGCTCCTGCCGGCGCGGGCCCTGCGCGCTATTGGCACTTTCCGGGCGCGGCGGGAACGGTCGGCTTCATCAGCGCCATGTCCAACCATTTTTGCGCGAATTGCAACCGTCTGCGCCTGACGGCCGATGGCAACGTGCGTCCGTGCCTATTCAGCGATGCCGAGTATTCGGTGCGTGAGGCGCTGCGCCGTGGTGATGATATGCAGGTACTTTCGATTTGGCGCGATGCCGTGGCCCACAAACCGCAGGAACACGCGATAATTGAGGGCACGCAACGATTTATGTCCCAAATCGGAGGATGATCATATGGCCAAGAGCAGGTACGCCGATGCCACCAAGGCCGCTCGCAGGGCCGCGATGTCTGCCCACAAAGTCACGGCCGCGGCGAATGCTGGCAACGCCGACGCGTCCGCACAGCCGACTGCCAGCGCTGCCACCGAACCCGCCCGTGACGCCCGCCGCGACGAGCTGACGCACGTGGACGCCAAGGGCGAGGTGCGCATGGTCGACGTGTCCGACAAGGCCGAGACCCATCGCATTGCCATCGCCGAGGGCACCATCCTCATGCATCCCGAGACGCAGGCCATGGTACTGCAGGACCGCGCCAAAAAGGGCGACGTGCTTGCCTGCGCGCGCGTGGCGGGCATTATGGCCATCAAACACACGAGCGACATCATCCCCATGTGCCATCCGTTGCTCATTACCAAGAGCAAGTGCGATATTGCGCCCATCGCTGCGGTTTTCGGTCTTCCCGGGCGACGCTCGTTTGCGAACAAA
>URUI01000099.1 GCA_900551015.1 uncultured Collinsella sp. | reverse complement strand
ATGCCGCCGAAGTTGAAAGGCAGATTGCCGCTCTGGCGGGTTTGCAGCGTCAACTAGTTACGCGGTTTGGTAAAACCGCGTAACTACAAGGCGTCAGCGCACCTCTTGCAGATGTGAGCGTGGCCGTTGTACTCGCCGACGGTGGTGCGGTAGTTCCAGCAACGGTCGCAGCACTCGCCCTCAGCAGCCTCGATGGCAACGGAGAGCTCCTCGCCCTGGGTCAGTTCAACAGCGGAGACGATGTAGAACTCGGCCAGGTCGACGGCTTTGTCGCCAGTCAGCAGCGCGTACATCTCGGCGGGAACGACCGCCTTGACGCGGACCTGCTGGCTCTTGGTGAAGGTGCCGGCGGAGCGGGCGTCCTCAAGGGCCTTGGTCACGGTGCTACGGAGCTCGAGTGAAGCCTCGAGCACGCCCTCAAACTCATTGGCCTCGTCGACCGTAATGGGCGACTTATACCAATCAAGCAGCGCAGCGTACTTCTGGTGATCGACGCAGCCGGCAGGCGCATACGCCATGGCCTCGTCGACCGTGTAGGACAGGATCGGCTGCAGATCGCGCATGAGCATCGAGAAGAGCTCGGCCAGCACGGTCTGGGCGCTGCGGCGCTCGAGCGAGCCGGGCTTCTCGCAGTACAGACGGTCCTTCAGAGCGTCGAGGTACACGTTGGAGAGCTCGGTAACCACGAAGTCGTAGAGCGCACGGTAAGCGCGCGGGAACTCGTAGCTGGCGTAGGCATCGTCGACCTCGGCCTGGACCTGGGTCAGGCGGGCAACCATGAGCTTGTCGAGCGGCAGCAGGTCGGCAAAGGCGACGCCGTCGGTCTCGGGCTCAAACTGACCCTCGAGCTCGGAAAGCAGGAAGCGCAGCGTGTTGCGGAAACGACGGTAGGCATCGGACGTACGAGCGAGAATCTCGTGGTCGATGGAGACGTCGGAGCTGGTGTCGACGGAGGCAACCCACAGACGGATGATGTCGGCGCCCATCTCGTCGCAGACCTTGTTGGGGTCGATGACGTTGCCGAGCGACTTGGACATCTTACGGCCCTGGCCGTCGAGGGTGAAGCCCTGCGAGACGACCGCCTTGTACGGAGCGTGGCCGTTGGCGCCCACCGAGGTGAGCAACGAGCTCTGGAACCAACCGCGGTGCTGGTCGGAGCCCTCAAGGTACACATCCGCCGGATACTCCAGTTCGGGACGGTACTCGCAGACGGCCTTCCAGGAGACGCCGGAATCCCACCACACGTCGAGGATGTCCTTATCGGCCTTGAGGTGATGGCCGCCGCACTTGGGGCAGACGCAGGCCTCGCCCAGGTAGCTCTCGGGAGCATCGGTAAACCAGGCGTCGGAGCCCTTCTCGTGGAAGAGCTTGATGACGGCGTCGAGTGTGACGTCGTTCATGACCTTCTCGCCGCAGTCGGCGCAGGTGTAGCTGGGGATCGGCACACCCCAGTTACGCTGACGGCTTATACACCAGTCGGGACGCTGCTCGACCATGGCGCCAATACGGTTGGCGGCATGGGCCGGATACCACGTGACGTTCTCGCGGACCTCCTTGCCAGCCTGCTCGCGCAGACCGGTCTTGTCCATCGAGACAAACCACTGGTCGGTAGCACGGAAGAGCACCGGGTGCTTGCAGCGCCAGCAGTGCGGATAGCTGTGCGTGATCTTCTTCTCGAGGACCAGGGCGCCGTGCTCGCGCAGGAACTCGATGATGTGCGGGTTGGCCTCATCGGTGTCCATACCGCTGAAGGGACCACCGGTGCCAAACTCCTCGCCGGTGTAGAACTTGCCGTCGTCATCGACCGGCATGCAGATGTCGGTGATGCCCTCCTTGAGGCAGGCGAAGTAGTCATCGACGCCGTGGCCGGGCGAGTTGTGGACGATACCGGTACCGTCATCGACACCGACGTAATCGGCCAGCAGCGCCACGCCCTCGACACCATCAAAGATCGGATGCTTGTAGTGGATGTGATGGAAGGTCTCGGCGGGAACCACATAGGGCTTGCCGTCGACCATCACCGGGGTGTACTCCCAGCCAAACTCCTCGCAGCACTTGGGAGCCAGGTCCTCGAGCATGACCTCGGCGCGGCCGTCGTGCTCAACGGCAACGTAGGCGGCGCCGGGCTTGAGGGAAACGGCCTGGTCGGAAGGGATGGTCCACGGGGTGGTCGTCCAGATGATGAAGTCGACCGGGCCGTCGAAGTTCTCGAGGCCGGCGGGCTTGGAGGTCATCTCAAAGCGCACGAAGATGGACGGGCTCGTCTCGTCGGAGTACTCGATCTCGGCCTCGGCCAGCGCGGTGTGGCAGTGCTTGCACCAGTGAACCGGCTTGTGGCCGCGATAGATCATGCCCTTATCGAACATGGCCTTAAAGACCTCGATATCAGCGGCGTCATGCTGGTGATAGAGCGTCAGATACGGGTTGTCCCAATCACCGAGCACGCCCAGGCGACGGAAACCGGCCTTCTGGAGCTCGATGTTCTCGACAGCGAACTTATTGCAAAGCTCGCGGATCTTGGCCGTGGAGGTCTGGTTGAACTTCTCGGTGCCGAGCTTCTCCTCGACCTTGTGCTCAATCGGCTGACCGTGGCAGTCCCAACCGGGGACAAAGGGGACCTCATAGCCCTGCATCATCCAGTAACGGTTGATCATGTCCTTGGAGATCTTATTCATGGCGTGGCCGATGTGGATCGGGCCGTTGGCGTACGGAGGGCCGTCATGCAGCACGAACTTCTTGTGACCCTCGTTCTTCTTTAGAACTTGCTCGTAGACCTTGTTGTCCTGCCAGTCCTTGAGTCGCTTGGGCTCGGACTTGGAAAGACCGGCACGCATGGGAAATCCGGTTTTGGGCAGATTCATCGTCTGCTTATACTCGTTTGCCACGGTACCCCTTTCATGTCGTGGGCGCGCACGCCCGTTGGGCACCAAAAAGGCGCCCGTCCCTGCAAGCTGGGACGAAGCGCCACAAAACGGGCTGTATGCCCGCAAAAGCTCTTCGCTTAACCACCCAGCTTAGATGCCCTCGCCCGCGTCGCCGCGCGCTCGCATCCGTTACTCGGCTGATCTGTATCGACGACCATCTCGGCGATGTCTACTAAGACGAACCTGCACGGCACGTCCGTTGGGACCGCAGCTCCGGGGTGATTTTCACCGGTCGCATGCACGGGTTCTCAGCGCTCCCCGCTCTCTGTAGCATGCGGACGGCCGACTACTCGTCCCCATCAACGCTTATGCGCTGTATGGTAGCACGGTCAACGCCGGCGAAAAACCCTCAACATCGGTTTCATACTTTAGAAACTTCTCGCGGTCGCAAGCACTCACTTGGAGCAAAATACCTGAAAGCACTTTATCGAACGAAAGAAGGCCGCTATGCGCACGATTGGAATGAGCGACTACACCGTCGGCGAGGACTGCTTTGACGAGCTGCCCGCCGCACTGGCAGAGTACGGAGCGACCAAGGTCGCCATCATTGGCGGCAAGCGAGCCCTGGCTGCGGCGCTGCCGGGTATCGCGGCGGCGCTTGAAGGTACCGATATCGAGGTTCTGGAGACGCGCGTCTATGGCACCAACAGTACGCGTGCCAATATCGCCAAGGTCGTGAACTCCCCTGCCTGCCAGGAAGCCGACGTGCTCATCGCATGCGGCGGCGGCAAAGCGCTCGACACCGTCAAGACGGCGGCCATCGAGCTCAAGAAGATCGTCTTTACGGTACCGACGATCTGCTCCAACTGCTCGGCCGCGACCGCCATTGCCGTTGTCTACAACGACGACGGCTCGCTCGAGGGCTATTCGTACCCCAACCGCCCCGCGCACATCTTCATCAACCCCAAGATCATCGCCGAGGCTCCGGCGGAGTACTTCTGGGCGGGCGTGGGCGATGCCCTGTCCAAGCAGCCCGAGGTCGAGTACGCCACGAGCGCCGGCAACCTGGAGCACACCGCAGGTCTTGCCCTGGCGCTCGCACACACCTGCTCCGAGCCGCTGTTTACCTATGGCGTGCAGGGTCTTGAGGACGTTCGCCAGCACCTGTCGACCGAAGCCGTCAAGCAGATCGCGCTCGATATCGTGGTCAACACGGGCTACGTCTCCAACCTGACCAACCAAAACGATTACTACTACAACTCGAGCGTGGCGCATGCGTTCTACAACGCCACCTGCAGCATCCCGCGCGAGGGGTCCTACCTGCATGGCGAGGTCGTGAGCCTGGGCGTGCTGGTGCTGTTTGCCTACACGGGCGATACCGAGAACCTTGAGCGCTACTCAGCCTTTAACAAGCAGATGGGACTGCCCGTGACGCTTGAGCAGGTCGGGCTTTCCGAGTCCGATATCCCCGCCCTGTGCGAGTACGCGCACGCCACCAACGAGTGGAAGCAGGGAAACCCCGAGCCCTTCACCGACGAAAAGTTCGCCGCCGCCATCAAGGCTGCCGACGCTTACGGCCACACGCTCTAGGACTGGCCCAAAACCACCACAAAGGGGACAGGCACCTTTCTGGTGGTTTTTTATTGCTCCAGCATTCAGTTCGTACTCGAACCCGATTCTTTACGAGAAAGGGTTCGGGTACGTTTTTTGTTTATCGGAAATTCTGCGGAAGGACTACACAGAGCGTTAAACGAGCAAAGGCAGGGTATCACTATGACGGTGGTATCCTGCCTTTTGCTTTGAGGAATCAAGTTCGCTTTGTGCGAACTTGGTCGTCACCCTATATGACGCATTGGGGGCAATCGCTGTGTACGTGCGTACCGGGAGAGCGTGTACACCTCTGGCAAGGTGTAACACACTAGACTTTGTTCCAAAGTCTGTGTGCCAAGGGGGATAGCCCCTTTGGAATCCCTGCGGAGCGTGTACGCACGTACGCAGGGAACCGGCTAAATCTCTCTTATACAGATTGAAAATCAAACCGGTTATCGTTGTAAACGATTCGTAGAGTATCTTACGGCGAAAATAGCCGCGGTATTTCTTGATAATGGCTTATAGTCGTGCTATCTTGTAGTGGCAAGGAGGGAGCAAAATGGATTCACAGAAGTTTGGTACATTTATCGCCCAGTGCCGCAAAGACAAGAAAATGACACAATCTGACCTAGCCGCAAAATTGAATGTGACCGATAAAGCTATCAGCCGCTGGGAAAGAGGTGTGGGGTTCCCCGACATCAATACCATCGAGCCATTGGCCGCAGCTTTAGATGTCAGTGTTGCAGAACTTATGAAATCCGAAAGGATAGATGAATCAGAGATGTCTATCGCGATGAACAATGAAATTGTGAACAATGCGTTAAATTTTGCGGAGAAGCAAATTCAGCAGGAGAGAAAAAGTGTTCTCTCAATTATTGGATGCCTTACAGTTGCCATAATTTTCATTCTATATCTGGATAATATCGGATGGCGGCTCGACACCTTTCTTTTTACAGTAGTGGGGATAATTCTCCCATTGATAGCAATCCTCTCGTTCCTTGTGCTGCTGGGATACGCTATATACCGAAAGTGCAAAGGCCAGTCTTGCCACCAAACCTTTTTGATTGCCCTTGCCGGCTTGGGGATAGTTGCTCTGATATTTGGTGCCTTTATGCTGGCTGGAACTTTGGGGTTAGGCCCTGTGCCTCAGTAAACATAAGCAGGGTTTGGGGCAGGCACGCCCCAACAAGAGCACTTCAAAAACGCGGGAGCGTTGCAGAAGTGCAGTCCCGGATGGGCAAGAAATTTTCAAGAATTGAAAATTTGTGGCCACGGGACGATTCTTGCTCTCCCCTTTTTCGCTGCGTTTCGCAATTTTCACATTTCAATCTGCTCGCAGATTGTTGA
>URUI01000098.1 GCA_900551015.1 uncultured Collinsella sp. | reverse complement strand
CGAGACCATCCAGTTTGCCGGTGGCACCGATCGCAGCCGTGCCCTGGGCAAGCTGACCGAGCAAGTCGGCGCCGTGGACGCGCGCCTCAAGCGCCGCCAGGCGGTCAGCGAGGCCGTAGCCGATGCGCTTATTCTTGTGGCTAATCTGGTGATGCTCGGGCGTGCGCTGCAGCTGGTGGCTGCGGGAACGATTGACTTTGCCGCAGCGTTTGTCGCCGTCTTTACCTTTGTGTCGTCGTTTGGCTCGGTGATGGCCGTGAGCCGCCTGGGTGCCTCACTGCAGGAGACGCTCGCCTCGGGCGCACGCGTGCTCGATTTGCTCGACGAGCAGCCCCAGTGCGCCGAGGTCGCCGACGGACAGGACGTTGAGTTTGCCGGCGCCGCAGCCGAGCATGTGAGCTTTAGTTATGCGGGCGGCGTGGACGCGGGCGGTGCGGGCGCCACGGAGCAGATCGCGAACGACACCGCTGCGAGTCTCATCCTCGACGACGTGACCTGCACCTTTGCGCCCGGTACCATGACCTGCATCATGGGGCGCTCGGGCTCGGGCAAGTCGACGCTGCTTAAGCTGCTCATGCGTTTTTGGGACCCCGCAGCTGGCACCATCACGGTAAGCGGCGTCGATGCCCGCCACATCAACACGGCGAGCCTACGCAGCCACGAGGCCTATATGACCCAGGACACACATCTGTTCTGCGGCACCGTACGCGAGAATCTGCTGGTTGCGCACGCCAGCGCCACCGATGCCGAGCTGCTCGACGCTTGCCGCTCCGCTTCGCTTACCGCCCTCATCGACCGCCTGCCGCAGGGTCTCGACACGCCCGTTGCCGAGCTGGGCGACTCGCTTTCGGGCGGCGAGCGCCAGCGCATCGGCCTTGCGCGCATCTTCCTCAACGACGCGCCTTTCATCTTGCTCGACGAGCCCACCAGCGCACTTGACGCTCTCAACGAGGCAGCCGTAATGCAGGCCGTTGACGAGCTCAAGCGCCGCGGCAAGACCATTGTGCTCGTAAGCCACCGTGCCAGCACCTGCGCGTTTGCCGATTTCTCGCTTTCGGTCGAGCACGGGAGGCTGAGCTAATGGCGCGCCCGGTCGACACACCGGAGCTGGCACGCAAACGTGAGCGCGAGGCCCAAATGGTGTCGCAGATGATCGCGCTGTGGTGCCGCGGGCATCATGGCGGCGGGCATGCGGTCGAACAGGCTGGCGACGATGAGTCCGTGCGCGTGAAGCTCGGCCTTCGGACCATTACGCTCTGCCCCGAATGCGCCGAGCTGCAGAAATACGCCATCGCGCGCATTGAGCACTGCCCGCACATGGGCACCAAGACATTTTGCTCGGCCTGTTCTTCGCATTGTTACCGGCCTGCCATGCGCGAGAAGATCCGCGAGGTCATGCGCTGGTCGGGACCGCGTATGATCCGCTATCGCCCCATCACCGCCGTGCGGCACGCGATGGTAACAGTGCAGGCCAAACGCGTGGCGGCACGAAGCAAGTAGTCGCCGGCGCCGGCACGCGCCGCCTGCCCTTTCCAGTCGGTTTCGACTTGCAGCGTTCCCGCCGCGCCGAGGCTGCGCCATTACAATGAAGCGGATTCGCTTGACGCAAAGGAGCCGCCATGTCCGCTTGCCCGCTGGTCGATTGTCACACCCACACCTCGTTTTCGGACGGCCATGCCTCGTTTGATGACAACGTCCGTGCCGCTGCTGCGGCAGGCTGCCGCGTCATGGTCTCGACCGACCACCTCGCCCTGCCTGCCAGTATGGATGCTAACTGCGAGGTGCAGGTCGTCGAGGGCGACTTGCCGGCGCATCGTCTGGCCTTTGAGGACGCCCGCAGGCTTGCCGCGCAAATCGCGCCGGAGCTCGAGCTTATCTATGGCTTTGAATGCGATTGGTACGAGGGCTGCGAACCCTTGGTTGAGCGCTGGTCCCGGGGCGCCGTGGTGCGCTTGGGCAGCGTGCATTGGATTGGCGACCCGGGCGATATCATGGCCGGCGCCGCGGGCACGGCGGGAACGGAGAGCGTCACTCGTCCCGATACGCCCGATTCGCTTTGTGGCTGGATCGACGACGATACCAACCTGCATGTTTGGGAAAACTTAGGCGTACGCGGCGTATGGGAACACTACGTCGACGACTGGTGCCGTGCTTGCGAAAGCTCGCTTAACTTTGACGTGATGGCCCACCCCGACCTGGTCATGCGCTTTTCGAAGGAAGGCTTTGCGCCCGATTTTGACCCGGCGCCGTTTTGGGGGCAGATGGCCGAATGCGCCCACGACACGGGTCGCCGTGTCGAAGTCTCGACCGCCGCGCCGCGTAAGGGCCTCGACGACTATTACCCCTCGACGGGGCTGTTGCGCTGCTTCGCCCACGCCGAGGTGCCAATCACCTTTGGCTCGGACGCACACCGCGCCTGTGACATCTGCTGGAACATTCGCGAGGCTCAGGCCCACGCCTACGACTGCGGTTATCGAACCTTCGACATCCCCCACGCCACCAGCGAATGGGAGTCCACGCCCCTCGCCTAACTAGTCGTTTAAGAACGTCCCCAATGACTAGTGGCGGCGGGCGTTGAGTTCGCCGGCCAGCTCGTCGAGGGTAATGCCGTAGCGCTCGAGCGTCACGAGCAGGTGGTAGATCAGGTCGCCGGCCTCGTAGCGAATGTGATCGTGGTCGTTATCCTTGCAGGCCATGATCACCTCGCTCGCCTCCTCGGCAAGCTTCTTGAGCAGCTCGTCCTCGACGTCGGTCAGCAGACGGGCGGTGTAGCTCTCCTGTGGCGACGCATCGCGACGACCGTGAATCACCTCGGCCAGACCTGTCAGCGTCTCGCCGATATTTCCCAGCTGCACGTTAGCTGTTCTGACTCCCATGGTTATTTCCTCTCGTTACTGCAGCGTAAAGTAGGTACCGGTCTCATCGAACCGAGGCTTTGCGCCCTTTTTCTCAAAGAACTCGACGATGACGGCATGGGCCTCATCGAGCCTTTCCTTCTCGGCCTCGAGCCAAAGCGACTGCGCCCCGCAGGCATCAGTCAGGTGCACGCGGCATGGCACGCCCGCGCGGAGGAGCTCGGTGTTGCAGTCGACGACCTCGAACGGCGTCACGACTTTCATCGCACTCCCCCTTCCACGCGCTTAAAGAAGCAGGTACGGTTGCCGGTATGGCAGGCCGGGCCCGGCGAGTCCACCTTGACCAGCAGCGTATCGCTATCGCAGTCGGCCCAGAGCTCCTTGACCTCCTGCATATTGCCGCTCGTCGCGCCCTTGTTCCAGAGCTCCTGGCGGCTGCGGCTCCAAAACCACGTGGTCCCGGTCTTGAGCGTCAGCCCCACCGATTCCTCGTTCATCCAGGCAACCATAAGCACCTCACCGGTGTCATATTGCTGAACCACGCAAGGAATCAGCCCGCGAGCGTCGTACGTAAGATCCGCCGCTTCTACTACCTCAGTCATCATTTCTCCCAAGTCATAAACGAAACCCCACAGGTCGGCGAGGGTTGTCCAGATGCCGCAGGTTGCCGCGAAAGAGGAGCGACGCGTACTTTGGTACGCGAGCGACGGTTTGAGCGGCAAGATGCGGTGCCTGGGCAAGCCGCAGCATTAGAAGTCCAGCCTCACAGGAATACCTTGAGACGCCATGTACTCTTTGACTTCACGAATGCTGAAGGTTCCAAAGTGAAAGACGCTTGCTGCCAGCACGGCGTCGGCCTCGCCCTCGATCACGCCCTCGGCAAAATGCTCGAGCGTGCCCACGCCGCCGCTTGCGATCACCGGAATCGACACCGCGCGTGCCACAGCGCGGGTGAGCGCCAGGTCAAAACCGGCCTTGGTGCCGTCGCGGTCCATACTGGTCAGTAAGATCTCGCCGGCGCCGCGACGAGCCGCCTCCTCGGCCCATGCCACCGCGTCGATACCCGTGGCGTTGCGGCCTCCCGCCGTGAAGACTTCCCACTTGTCGGAGCCGGGAGCGCCGGGCAAGCCGACACGCTTGGCATCGATCGCCACGACCACGGCCTGGCTGCCAAACGCAGCGGCAGCTTGGCTGATCAGCGACGGGTCGCGCACGGCGGCGGAGTTGAGCGACACCTTATCGGCACCGGCGGCCACCATGGTTCGCATGCCCGCAAGGTCGCGAAAGCCACCGCCCACGGTGTAGGGAATGGCCAGCTCCTCGGCCGCATGCGCCGCCATCTCGATGGTCGTCGCACGGTTGTCGCTCGTTGCGGTGATGTCCAAGAATACGACTTCGTCCGCACCCTCGCGGTCGTAGGCACGCGCCAGCTCCACCGGATCGCCCGCATCGCGCAGGCTCACAAAGTTGACGCCCTTGACCACGCGGCCGTCCTTAACGTCCAGGCAGGGAATCACGCGTTTGGTAAGCATGGGCTACTCCTCCCCTCGAGCGGCGACCAACGCCTGGGCCAGCGTAAAGTTGCCCTCGTAGAGCGCACGACCGGTGATGGCGCCCTCGATGACGTCCTCACCCACCGCGGCAAGTGCGCGGATATCGTCGAGCGTCGAGATACCACCCGACGCCACGACGGGAAAGCTCGCGACCTCGGCCACATGACGATACGCCGCCACATCGATGCCCGTCTGCATGCCGTCGCGCGCGATGTCAGTGTAGACCAGGTGCTTAAAGCCCAGCTCGGTGAGCTGCGCCACAGCGTCGTCGAGTGCCACGCCCGCGCCGTCACGCCAGCCGTTCACCTTGACCTGGCCGTCGCGCGCGGCAATGTCAGCCACCAACAGCTCGCCAAAACCTTGGGCTGCCACCTCGGCAAAACCTGGCTCGATCACCAGCACGGTGCCCAGCGCAATGCGGCGAGCACCATAGCCGGCCAGCTCGTCGATGCGCGCGAGCGAGCGGACACCGCCGCCTACGTCCACGGACAGACCGTCGACGCCGCAGATGGCCTTGATCGCCGCCGAGTTGGCAGCGCATGCGCCCTCGTCCTCGCCAAAGGCAGAGGACAGGTCTACGACGTGCACCCAGCTCGCGCCCTGCTCGGCAAACGAGCGGGCGACGGCCACGGGATCGTCGGAATATACCTTGCAGCGGCTGCGGTCACCACGCTCCAGGCGCACGACCTTGCCGCCGATCAGATCGATTGCGGGAAACAGGATCATCGGCCGCCCTCCTCGACGATGTTGACGAAGTTCTTAAGGATGCGCTGACCCAACGCAGAGGATTTCTCGGGATGAAACTGGCAGCCCCACACGTTGCCGTGGCGCACAATGCACGGGAAGCTCCGCGTGTAGTGCGTGCGCGCCAGAACATCGGCGGCATCGGCATCGTCGGCCACCGCATAGCTGTGGGTGAAGTACATATTGGCGCCCTCGGCAAAACCGGCGAGCAGCGGATCGGCCGCGCCGGCGGGCGTCATGTGTACCTGATCCCAGCCCACGTGCGGGACCTTCAGACGGCTCGACTCCAGGCGCGTGCACGAGCCGCGCATGATGCCCAGGCCATCGACCCAGGGGCCACCGGCATGCTCGGAGGCATCGTCGTCCGCGTCCGCGCCCTCGTCCGCCGGCACGCCCTCGTCGCCGCGCTCAAAAAACAGCTGATAACGCAGGCGCATCAATGGAAAAAAATATTAACTGATATTCTCGACAAACATCCGAAAGCCAAATTAGTTATTCTCCTGGGTGGTGAAGCATGGAGCAGTTTCCTTCATCTCGAAGATGAAAAGTACAAGCAGCTTCCTGTTTTCTGTGCAATGGCGTCACGCAACGGAATACGTATTCCGGAGGATTCGACCGACATCCGAAGCTATAATCCCGAAAGCATTAACTTAATGGAACGCATGAAGGAATACAACGTAAGATATTGTAGCACATACGAATATGATATCAAAAAAGATATTGAAATGATACAGGATTTCTATCCGGAAACAGAACACCTT
>URUI01000097.1 GCA_900551015.1 uncultured Collinsella sp. | reverse complement strand
TGTTGCGCATACTGGTCTCAAAGGTGCGGATGCCGCGCTCGCACAGGATGACGTTGTCGTTGCCCTCGCTCATGATGTACTCGGCGGCCGTGAGCAGCTCATCGATCGTGCCGGACATGCCGCGCTTAAGCAAGATCGGAGTCTTGGTCTTGCCGACCTCTTTGAGCAGGGGGAAGTTCTGGGCGTTGCGGGCGCCGATCTGCATGACGTCGATCTTCTTGTCCAGGAAGACCTGCACGTCGCGTGGGTCCATGATCTCGGTGACGATCGGCATGTCGAGCTCAGCAGACGCCTCGCACAGCAGGTCCAGACCGGCGGGTCCCATGCCCTGGTAGGCGTACGGGGAAGTGCGGGGCTTGTAGGCACCGCCGCGCAGCATCGTGGCACCGGCGGCCTTCACGCGGCGGGCGATGCGGATGAGGTTCTCGCCCTCGACGGAGCACGGGCCGGCGATGACCTGGAACTGATCGCCGCCTACATGTACGCCGTGGCCGCAGTCGATGACGGAGTCCTCGGGGTGGAACTTGCGGTTGGCGCGCTTGAACGGCTCGGAGACGCGCTGCACGCGCTCGACGACATCCATGGACTCGAGCAGGAATGGGTCGATCTTGGTCGTATCGCCCACCAGGCCGATGATCGTCTCATTCTCGCCGCGCGAGACATCGGTCTTCAGGCCCTTTTTCTCAATCCAGCTGACGATATGGCTGACGGCCTCGTCGCTGGCGCTCTGCTTTAAAATTGCAATCATGGTGTGCCTCTCACCTCGATGGATAGTCCTTGCAAAAACGGCCCGCATTGCGAGCCGTGTATATATGGTGCATGAGAGTTTATACTATCTGACTTGCTTTTGCCTTCTAAAGTGGGCCGTTGCACCGCGTCTTCCTCGGAATTGCAAAGCTTTTTCTTTTATTTTGATAGCCCGTGGTGCACTTGGGTATAATGCCAAACGTTGGCCCTATTAGCTCAGGGGATTAGAGCGTCTGCCTCCGGAGCAGAAGGCCGTTGGTTCGAATCCAACATGGGGCACCATCGAACGTGAGACCGTCCGAACCTCGCATGGTCCGGGCGGTTTTTCTTATACCGACGCGACGTGATGGGACGTGGTATGGCAGCAACGGATATCGAGCGCGGACTCTCGACCGCCGAGGTCGAGGAGCGCATCGCCGCCGGTAAGATCAACCGCAACATGGAGCTCAAGACCAAGTCGGTCAAAGAGCTCATCATCGAGAACCTCTGCACGCTGTTCAATTTGATCAACGTGATCTTGGCGTTCCTGGTCATTTTGACCGGTTCGTTTAAGAATCTGACGTTCCTGTTCGTGGTGTTCCTCAATACCGCTATTGGCGTCATTCAGTCCATGCGTTCCAAGAAGATGGTCGATAAGCTCACGCTGCTGACCTCCAAGAAGGCCATCGCGGTGCGCGACGGCTCCGAGGTGGAGCTCGACCTGGACCAGATCGTGCTCGACGACATCATCCGCCTGGGGCGCGGCGACCAGATCCCCGCTGACGCCGTGGTGGTTTCGGGCGAGGCGCTCGTGAACGAGAGCCTGCTGACGGGCGAGAGCGATCTTATTAAGAAGCAGCCCGGTTCCGAGCTCATGAGCGGCAGCTTTATCGACTCGGGCCTGCTGCGCGCCCGCGTGATCCATGTCGGCGCCGACAACTACGTGGCCAAAATTAATAACGAGGCCAAGTACGTCAAAAAGGTCAATTCCGAGATCATGAACGCGCTTAACGCCATCGTGCGCTTTGCGAGCATCATCATGATCCCGCTCGGTTTGGCGTTGTTTGCCTCGAGCGTGAGCGAGCTGTGGGATGCCGCGGGAACCCCAGGCAATAGCGCGCTTTCGTGGTGCTTCTCCGAGCTGTTGGCTGGTCATGTGCCTTCGTCGGCGCTGCTGTCCACGGTGGGCGCCCTGCTGGGCATGATCCCGCAAGGCCTGGTACTGCTGACCTCGTCGGTGCTCGCCATCGCCACGGTGCGCCTGGCCCGCCGCAAGGTACTCGCGCAGCAGCTCTACTGCATTGAGACGCTCGCGCGCGTCGACGTGCTGTGCCTGGACAAGACGGGCACCATCACGTCGGGCCGCATGGAGGTCGAGGGTACCTATCCGCTGCCGGTCGAGGGTATGGGTGCGGGGGAGGGCGACGCCGCCGTTCCCGTCGATACCACGGTGCTCGATTTTGCGCTGGCTAACGTCGCACGTGCGACCTCGGCCGATGCCAACGAGACCTGTCAGGCGCTGCTCAACTATTACGCCGACCGTCCGGTCGAGGTGTCCGAGCCACTGTCGGTCATTCCGTTCTCGTCTTCCAAAAAGTGGAGCGGCGCGTCGTTTGCACAGGGCTCATATGTGATGGGTGCGGCGCAGTTTGTGCTCTCTGATCGTGCGTTTTCCCAGGTCGAGAACCGTGTCGCCGAGCTTGCCGATACCTGCCGCGTGCTCGTGGTGGCGCTCGTGGACGGCTTTACGCCCGATGGCGATATGGTGGGCGAGGCCGAGCCCGTGGGCTTTGTGACCATCCGCGACGAGATTCGTACCTCGGCGGCCGAGACCATCGGCTACTTTAACGAGCAGGGCGTGACCCTCAAC
This sequence comes from uncultured Collinsella sp., assembly GCA_900551015.1. GTDB lineage: Bacteria > Actinomycetota > Coriobacteriia > Coriobacteriales > Coriobacteriaceae > Collinsella. The sequence continues at coordinate 3,416 of URUI01000097.1, read as the reverse complement.
GTGATCAGTGGCGACGACCCGCGTACGGTGTCGTCGATCGCACGCGTGGTGGGCGTGCCGGGGGCGGACGCTTATGTGGACGCCACGACGCTCGATACGCCGGCCAAGCTCGATGCCGCAGTGGACCGCTACCATGTCTTTGGTCGTGTGACCCCGCAGCAGAAGCGCGAGCTCGTGCAGGCACTCAAGCGCCGCGACCACACCGTGGCCATGACGGGCGACGGCGTCAACGACGTGCTGGCGCTCAAGGAGGCCGACTGCTCCGTCGCCATGGCGGCCGGCTCCGATGCCGCGCGTAACGTGGCCGAGATCGTACTTGTCGACAACGACTTTGCCTCGATGCCCGCCGTGGTGGCCGAGGGCCGTCGCTCCATCAACAACCTGCAGCGTTCGGCTTCGCTGTTCTTGACCAAGACGCTGTTCTCGATGGGCCTGGCGGCGCTGTGCATCGCGCTGCCGCCGTACCCTTTCGAGCCGATTCAGATGACGCTCATCAACTTCTTCTGCATTGGCGCGCCGGGCTTTGTCTTGGGCCTGGAGCCCAACAATGCTCGCGTGAAGGGGTCGTTCCTGACGAACGTGCTCAAGCGGGCACTGCCGGCGTCGATTGCGGTCATTTTGGCCGCGGCGCTCGATATCTTTGTGGCGCGCGTGTTTGGCTTTAACCAGCTCACGCTGTCTACGATGTGCCTGCTTACGTCGTGCGCGGCGAGCGTCAGCCTGATCTGGCGCATCTCGCAGCCTCTCACGCCCCTACGTGTGGTGCTCTTTGTGTTTGTAGTCGCCGGCATCTTGGTGGGGGTTATCGGATTCCCGAAGCTGCTGTCTATTGCCAACCTGACGATGGGTCAGATGGTTATCTTGGCTGCCATCGTGGTCATCACCTGCTCGGTGTTCTTTAAGCTCGCCACGATGATGGATTCGCTTAAGCCGCGTCGTCGTCATGCCGCAACTGGTTTTGGCCGCGGTGTGCGCGTCCGCCTGGGTCGCGGTGGCGGCAAGGTGAGCTCGACGGGTTCGACGGCGGAGCGTTTTGCCAAGCGCGTCGCCGCCGACATGGCGCAGCGCCGCGAATCTCGCACCGTTCGTGAGGCCGAGGCCCGCGCACTCGAGGGCGTGGCCCAGGCCCAGCCCAAGAAAAAGAAGGGTAGCGGAGCCAAGCGCTCTCGCGTAACCAAGTCCGCCCAAGGCATCAAAGTCTCGATGCCGAGCAAAAAGAAGAAGTAACTACGTGCCCTGGCGATGTTGAATTGGTGCCTTGCTCCTGTGGGGCCGTGGCGATGTTATGCTCTAACCTCGATTGTTTGAATTGCTTCGAAAAGAGGATGCCGTGATCTGCCCGCATTGCCTTAAGACTATCGAGGACGGCGCCTCGTTCTGCCCCTACTGCAACGCCTATGTGGGTCCGGGCGATGGTCCCGAACACACCGAGTTCGTGTTCTGTGAGGGCTGCGGTGCCCGTCTTTCTCCGCATGATCGTACGTGCCCCAAATGCGGACGCCCCGCTCCGGGTATCCTCTCCGAGGACGCGGCAGCATCCGATCTGGCAGCGGGCCGCACGGCGGGCTTTCCGCGCCTAACGCAAGAGCAGATCGATACCGAGGTGCCGCATGCGCCGGCCTCTGCCGCTGCGGTGCTTTCAGACGCCGCCGACCCCAATGAGACCTGCGTGCTGCCAGCTTTCGATAAGGATTTCGGTATCCCCAAGGTCGATATTCCCACGCCCGTTTCCCTGCTTGACGATGCTCAAAAACCCAAGCGCAAGGTGCACCCCGACGAGGACGCCTATCACAAGCATAAGCGTCATATTCCTAAGCCGCTCATTATCATCGCGGTCCTTGCCGTCGTGTGCGGTGGTGCCTATTGGTTCGTGACGACCGATCCCATGGGTGTTATGCCTGGCTTCTACGACCAGTTTGGCCAAGCTGCACAAACCACCTTCCCCACGCGCCAAAAGGGCGAGGCCACTGAGGACGATGCCAAGCAGGACGATTCTGCGGAGGTGGTCCAGGAAGAAACCGTGCTCACCGATGATCAGCTCTATACCAGGCTGGACGGTCTGTATCAGACCATCGTGTCCTATGCTGACGAGGACCAGATTGGCGAGGTCATCGATTCCTTTAACAATGGTTATCTCCGAACGCCGCTGTCCACCCGTCAGGAGCTGTCGCAGAGTGCCTACGCCCTGCGCGACCAGATCAAAAAGACGCAAGATGAGCTCAACAATCTTAAGTATCAGGACGATACGGTCTATGCGGACGACATCGCCCACTTAAAGCAGCTTGCCGAGTGGATGTATGAGCGCGTTGACGTGATCTGCCAGAGCTGGGATATCTCGCTGGCCATTCCCGATGGCGAGTCGATGAGTTCCCACCAAAGCGAGATCCTGGCGCCCATCGCGCAGGGCGGCAATAGCGCGCTGAACCAGTACGACGCCAACGTGGGCTCCTGGAAGCCGCAGCAGCGTAACTAAAATTAGTTCGCCATAGTCGGCATAACCTACGTGCGCAATTGATGTAAGCCTGTGCTTATTGCTACAATTCGTACAAATATGCTTTAAACGCACGAGGAAGGAACCACATGTTTGGTTTTAAGAAAGAGCTCTACACGCCCGAGTATCAGCTTGCCGGCGACGAGTGCGCCGTTATCGAGACGTCGAAGGGTACCATCAAGGTCAAGTTTGACGGCGAGGGCGCTCCCATTCATGTCGCGAACTTCTGCGAGCTTTCCACGATGGGTTTCTATGATGGCCTTAAGTTCCATCGCTATGTTCCCGGTTTTGTTATCCAGGGCGGGGACCCCAATACCCGCGACATGTCCGGCGCCGACGTCGCTGCCGGTCTTGAGGGCCCCGACGGCATGCCCGGTACCGGTGGCCCCGGCTACTGCATCAAGGGCGAGTTTGCCACCAATCCGCGCAACAGCCATGTCGATGGCGCCCTTGCCATGGCACGCTCCATGGATCCCGATTCCGCGGGTTCGCAGTTCTACTTCTGCCTGGGTGCCCAGCATAACCTCGATTCTGGTTACACCGTCTTTGGTACCACGGTCGAGGGTCTCGATGTGATTTCGCAGCTGCGTGCCGGCGACGAGATCGTCCATGTCGAGATCGTTCACGAGTAAAGGGGACTTCCTTGAATAGCCAGCTGATCCAACAGGGCCGCGCCGCTTACCGCGCGGGTGATTTTTCCGCTGCAGCCCAGATGCTTGGGGCGGCAAAAACTCCCGATGAGATTATGGGCGAGGCCGATCACCTTCGTGGCAACGCCTTGATGCACCTGGGCATGTATGCCGAGGCCGCCGAGGCCTATGCCGCCGCCCTCAACGACGGCACCTATGGCAAGCGCGGCGCGCTGCTCACTTACTGCTTCGGCTGCGGGGCTTCCGGGGATGTGATCGACTTTGCCGCTTTGCTG
>URUI01000096.1 GCA_900551015.1 uncultured Collinsella sp. | reverse complement strand
AAAGGTGCCGTCTTCGTTGAGTGGCACGCAGCCATGGAACAGCAGGTTGCCGTTGGCGACTTTGTACATCGAGCCGTGGGAATAGAGGAAATCGATATGGCGATGCAGGTGATCGGCGGTGACAAACTCGGACACGAGCTTGTCGATGATGTGCTGCTCCTGAGACGTGAGCGTATAGGGGTCCGCCGGGTCGACGGTGGGGAAGTCGTTGGTCGTGAGCGGCCACACGCTGCCGTCGGCGAGCGTGACCGTGCCGGTGTCGTGATCGATCTTGTCGAGTAACAGGCGGTCGGTCATGTCGAACTCGGGATGGCGCTGGATAATCTGACCCTCGAGCTTAAAGAGCAGCACGTTGATGGCCTTGATCAGCGGGGTGATGGACTCACCGGCGGTGTAGGTGGCATCGGCAAAGGCGACAAGCTCACGCAGCGAGATGCCGTAGTCGTTCTCCAGGATCTCGTAGTTGTCGTAGCGTAGGTTGTTGCGCAGCACCGTGGCGATGCAGGCGGGCTCACCGGCCGCAGCGCCCATCCACAGCAGGTCGTGGTTGCCCCACTGGATGTCGAGTGAATGGTAGGTGAGCAGGCGGTCCATAATCTTGGCCGCGCCGCCACCGCGGTCGAAGATGTCGCCCACCAGGTGCAGGTGGTCGACGGCCAGGCGCTTGATGAGCGAGGCGAGCGACTCGATAAAATCGTCGGCGCTTGCTGTCTCCAGGATGGACTCCACGATGCGCTCGTGATAGCGCACGCGATAGTTGTTCTCGTCCGGGTGCGTGTGCAACAACTCGTCGATGATATAGGCGTAATCACGCGGGATGGCCTTACGCACCTTGGAGCGCGTGTAGCGGCTTGAAAGCGAACGCGCGACCATGATGAGCTGGTCAAGCATCGTCTTGTACCAGGTGGGCGAGTCCTCGCGCCGGCTGCGGACCAGCTCGATCTTCTCGCGCGGGTAGTAGATGAGCGTGCACAGCTCGCCCTTCTCGTCAAAGGAGAGCGTTTCGCCAAAGATTTCGTCGACATGCTCGCGCACGACGCCCGAGCAGTTGTTGAGGATGTGCATAAAGGCTTCGTACTCGCCATGCACGTCGCTCATAAAATGCTCAGTGCCCTTTGGCAGGTTGAGGATGGCCGAGAGGTTGATGATCTCGGTAAACGCGGATTGCTCGGTGGGAAACTGTCTCGACAGCAGGCGCAGATACTTGAAGTCTTGCGGATTGCGATCGAATGCGACCATGAAACACCTTCCGATAGGGCTGGTAAAACTGATAAACAGCGTCAAACGTTTATCAGTATGCGCCGCTTTTGTTTCGATTGGGGATGGGCGGCCGAATTGTTAGCCGAACGGTTTGGTAAATCGATTTAGTTGAGGTAGATATGGCGGTTGAGTGGAGACGACAGAAGGTGTTTTCTCAGATATTTATGCGTGGGGCCGGTGGAGACGATGGTGGTAAAGATGTTCGCTATTTTTGGTTCGATTTGGTAAATAGTGGACATATGTACCGTATGTAGGCTCACTGTGCGATAATTTGCGCAGCAATGAGTAAGGAGCCTCATATGAGTGATTTTGTCCTGACCTGTGAATCCGCCGCCGACCGAACCCGTGAGTTCTTTGCGTCGCGCAATATCCCTGTCGTGTGTTTTCATTACGAGATCGACGATGTTGTCTATACGGACGATCTGTATCAGTCGATTACGCCGGACGAGTTTTTTGCCCAGATTGCCGCAGGCGCCATGCCCAAGACGTCTCAGGTGAGCGTGGGCGAGTACGAGGAGTTTTGGGAGCCGCTTGTTGCCGAGGGTAAAGACGTGCTGCACCTGACGTTGTCGTCGGGTATTTCGGGTACGTATGGCTCGGCTTGCGTTGCGGCGCAGATGCTCGCGGATCGCTATCCCCAGGGCGGCAAGGTGCGCGTCATCGATTCGCTGGCGGCGTCTTCGGGCTTTGGCCTGCTGGCGGAATGTGCCGCCGACGTGCGCGATAGCGGGGCTTCACTCGACGAGACGGCTGCCTGGATCGAGGAGCACAAGCTCAACCTGCACCACTGGTTCTTCTCGACCGATCTGTCGAGCTACCTGCGCGGCGGTCGCATTTCGGCTGCGAGCGCGATCATCGGCACGGCGCTTAAGATTTGCCCGCTTATGACGGTCGATTGCGAAGGTGGGCTGTCGCCACGTGAGAAGATTCGCACTAAGAAGCGCGCGATTTCCGAGATGGCTAAGACCATGATGGCACACGTGCAGGACGGTGCGGATTATTCGGGTAAGTGCATCATGTCGCACTCGGCGTGCCGCGAGGATGCCGAGGCAGTTGCGGCGCTGATTGAGAAACAGGTTCCGCAGCTTAAAGGCAAGATTGAGATCAATAACATCGGTACTCTGATTGGCTCGCATACCGGACCTGGTACGGTGGCGCTCTTCTTTATGGGCGACAAGCGCGTGGATTAATTTGCCCCATCACATCGCTGCATGATTGCTCAAACGAAAACGGCCCGCCTCACGTTTGTGGGGCGGGCCAAGATGTTTTGCTAGCGTTTCTTTCCTCGGAAGAAAAAGCCGTGCAGTGAGGGCTTGAGCCCGCGGTTGGCGCGACGCTCCTCGACGCGCTCGTGGATCGAAGCGACGCGCTCGATGACCTCGTCGGGAATCGGCACGTCGGGATTCATGTTCTCGACCTGGCTGACTTCGGCGGCGGCGACCTGGTCGATAATGGGCACATCGTCGCGCGAGATAACGGGCGTGGCGTCTTCCTTCATCTTGCGATAACGCTGCATCATGTCGGTCTGTAGCTGCTGTGCCGAAGGCGGCGTCCAGATGATGGCGTTGGCGCCGGCGGCGATGGTCTCGCGGATGCTCTCGGGCGTCTTGCCGCCCGGCGCGATGAGCGGCAGGTTGGGATAGTGCTCGCGCAGTTCACGCAGGACCTGCGGCGTGTTTTTGCCAGCGGCGATGTTAAGAATCTTGGCGCCGGCGCGCACCTTTGCGTGAGCATCGTCGTCGCAACGTACGACCGTGGCGATGACGGGGATGTCGGCGATGTTGGTGATGTGCTCGACCATCTCGGCGGTGGCGGGGGAGTTGACCACACAGCCCGCCGCGCCCTGCATCTCGGAGACGGCTGCCATCTGAACGGAGCGCTTACCGGTCGTAGTTCCGCCGCCCACGCCTACAAAGACCGGGCACTCGGCGACGGTCAACAGTGCCTGCGTAATGGCCGGCTGCGGCGTGAAGGGGTAAACGGCAAAGACGGCATCGGCGTTGGAGTTGCGGATAACCGCGACATCGGTGGTGTAAATGAGCGACTTGATGCGGCGGCCGAAGAGCGTGAAGCCGCTGGCCTCCTCGATCTCGTCGGGCATGCGAAGGGCAGCCTTGCGCAGACGTCCGTCGATGGGCAGGGGCTCCATAGGGAGCAGGCCGTTGGGCGTGACGGCTACCTGGGGCTCGGTGAACTCGTCTGCGAGCTCGACCTCGGAGAAATCGACCGAGGCGACGATGTCTTCGTGAACCTCGGCGGGCACATCGATGGGAGCTTGGTCGTTTGCCGCGGCAGGCGTGTCGAAGGAGCTGGTGCCGACGAAGGCGTCGACGCGCTCGTTTAGATCGTTGAGGGTATCCATGGAGGCTCGATTCTATGTGATGACGGCCGGCAGGGTACCGGCAGCGTTGTGCTTGCTAAATCGTTTGACGAGTTGATTTTTCCCCGCCGCGTCCTCCGTTAGACCGAAGGGCGGCGAACGTGAAGGAGCTGTGGTGGCGGGGATCGAGGTGCTATCTTGAAAGTCCCGTTTAAAAGAGAGGTGACGCGGTATGGAATTGACAGCAATGTTGGGCTCGATTGGCCTGTGTGTGGGCGCAATCGTTGCCGCCGCGGTCATCTACTTTGTGGTCACGGCCATTAAGGGCAAAAGGGTCGAACGCAAGGAGCGCGCGATGCTTAAACAGCATCGCGACCAGCAGGGCAAACGCGCACAGAGATAGCTTGTTGAGTTTTGGATCCGTGCGCTAGCTGCGTTTTCGGATCAGGGCAATGTAGAAGCCCTCAAAGTCGCGGCTAGGCGGAATGGTCAGCGTGCCGGGCATACCGTTGGCGACGGACGAGACGTGGCTGGCGGCGATGGCCTCGGTGAGGGCGTTGCACTCGATGCGTGGCTCTTCGCCAACTTCCTGAGCACGGCGCGTTTCACTTTCGCTCGGCGTGCCGTCGAGGGGGATAAGCTCGCAATCCATGTGCTTGTCGAGGGCCTCTTGCAGGGCGTCCTCGTTTTCCTGCGGCAAGATCGAACAAGTCGAATAGACGAGCGTGCCGCCCGGTTTAAGGGCTCCCATGGCGCGGTCCAGAAGTGCTCGCTGCGAGCGGGCACACTTGCTCAGCAGCTGCTCGGTCAGGCCGCGCAGGCTTTTCTCGTTGCCGCTGATGACGGTGCCCGTGCCGGTGCAGGGGGCGTCGAGCAGGATGCGGTCAAAGCGGAAGAACTCGTCGAGCTCGCGTGCGTCGATGCGCATGACGGGCACGTTTTTTGCGCCTTGGCGGTGGAGGTTGGCTTCGAGCTTCTCGGCGCGGGGAATGCTCATCTCGCAGGCGGTAAGGTGCGCCTGCCCCTGCGTGAGGGCGGCGATCTGCGTCGTCTTGCCACCGGGGGCTGCGCACATGTCCAGGATGTCCTCGCCTGCCTGTGCGCCCAGGACCAGCGGCGGCATCATGGACGACAGGCTCTGCAGGTAGATTTTGCCGTCGCGGTAGATGTCGAGATCCCACAGATCGGAAACCTGGGCCTCGGGCAGGATAAAGGCGTCCGGGTACCAGGCGACAGCGTTGTGGGCGATGCCGGCGGCATCGAGCGCCGCAGCGATGTCCTCGGCGGTTGCCTTGAGCGTGTTGGCGCGCAGCGTGACCGGGCGTGTGGCCGCGGCGCCGAAGCCCTCGATCATGAGCTCGGCATCGGCGGGCGCATAGGCGCCGGCGACCGTGTCGACCATAAAGCGCGGCAGGTCGGCGGCGCAAGGAAGGGCGGCAAGCTGGTCGGAAAGCTCGGTGGCGGCAAACTGCCTGAGCTTGAGCTCGGCCTTGACCTGCTTTTTCTGCTTACGACGACGCGGCTTGGACATCCGTCTTTCCTTCCCATTCCATTACATGTCGAGTGTTTAGTACTGGCTCTCGTGCTTGCTAAAGAAGTCGAAGCGCGGGGGCAGCGGCTTTACGCGGTGCTCGCCGGGCTTCTCGCCCAAGCTCTCCACAAACTCATCCGTGGAGGCGAAGATGTTATCCCAGCTAAAGAAGGCGACCGGGTCGATGTCGAAGTACTCGCAGATGAGCTCGCAGCCGGCAGGGACGATGCCGTGCATGAGCACGGTCGCCACGCGCAGCTCGGTAAAGGCGTCGACGAGCGCCTGCGTCATTGCGGCGTTTGCCTCGTTACCCTCGAGCTTGTTGGCGGCCTTGGAAGCGTCGCTCCAGCGCTTGTTGGCGGCGCGCAGGTAGTCGTCGCACACGGCAAGCGCGCGGTGCGTCTCGAACTTGTACATAGCCTGCTCAAAGGCGAGAGCTGCCTGCTCGGCGGCTTCGACCACGGTGTCAGAAGCGGCACCGGCGGGGATGCAGCCGTTGCGGTAGGGGCTCTCGTCGCCTTCCTTGACGGCGACGCCGTAGAAGCAGCTGCGGGCCAGACGGTTGAACACGCCGGTCAGCAGCGCGCTCTCCTTAAGGGCCGGGTCGATAACGCGCTTGTCGTCGCAGGCGCGTACCTCGTTGCCGTCCTTGTCCTTGCCGGTCACACGCGTGTCGTATGCCTTGGGGCTAAAGCTCACCGGCTTTTCGGATAGGCCGAGCGACAGCCAGTGCGCGCGCATCTGCTCGCAGGTGTAGTGGTTGAGCAGGTCGTCTGCCGGCGGGGGAGGCGTCTGCGAGGACGAGCTGGCCTTTTTGCCCATGTAGAGCAGGTGGTAGCACCACCGTCGTGGAGTATATGCACGACCATTACGACCTCTCTTTCAAGCAACTGGGCATCATCACCGGTCCCTCCCATGCCGAAGAGGTTTCGCTCGAACGGCTCTCCTACCTTACGGTGGTTT
>URUI01000095.1 GCA_900551015.1 uncultured Collinsella sp. | reverse complement strand
CCCCCGCCGACAGGACCCGCGCGCGGCGACAGCGCGATAGCAGGACGCGTCCGCCGCCAAGCAGCGAAATCGGCGAATACGACAGAATGACGGCATGATCGCCGGCGCGCAACGGCAGCGGCCGTTCCAGGCGCACCTGCACCACACGCGTCTCGCCGACCGCGATAGGCGGCTCGTCGTCTAAAAGCATAATGCGGCCGAGCACCTCAGCCGTGCCCGCCATAACGTGCACGCGTGTACCCGAAGCAAGAACGCCGGCGCGCACGCCATCGCGCCCCACATATGTCAGTTGCATCAAAAAGCGCAGCGTCTGGCCCACGCGACCCTCGACGCCGAGCATCTCGCCGCGCTTGAGGCCCGCCACGCCATCGCCCACCAGGTTCAGGGCGACGCGCTGGCCGGGAACCGCGCACTGGGTATCCCCGTGAACCTGCACCCCGCGCACGCGACAGCGCGTTTGCGACGGCAGCGCAACGAGCTCATCGCCAACCGAAACGGGACCGTCGTGCAGCGTACCCGTCACGACGGTTCCGGTGCCGCGGATGCTAAAGCAACGGTCGATGGGAAGACGGGGCGCGGCGCCCGAGCCAGCGGTCGCCTCCAGATGCTCCGACCAGCACGAACAAACCGTGTTATCGAGCGTCGTAAGCAGCTCGTCCAGGCCCTCGCCCGTCTTGGAGGACACCGGCACTATAGAGGCACCCGCAAACACGGTCCCGTCCAGAAACGCCTCGACATCGAGCTCCGCCAGCGCGGCAATCTCGTGGTCGGCCAAATCGCGCATCGTGAGTGCGACGACCATGCGCGTCACACCCAACAGCTCCAGAACCCGAACGTGCTCGCGGGTCTGCGGCATCACGCCCTCAACGGCCGAAACCGCCAGCAACGCAACGTCCACGCCGGTGGCGCCCTGCACCATGGCGCGCAGATAGTGCGCATGCCCGGGTACGTCGACCAAGCCGACAAGCTTGCCGCTGGGAAGCTCGAGCTCGCCAAAGCCGAGCTCAGTGGTCATGCCTCGGCGCCGTTCGACCTCCAGACGGTCGGGATTTTTGCCGGTCAGCGCCTCGATAAGGGCCGACTTTCCGTGGTCGACGTGTCCTGCCGTTCCGACGATAACGGGACATTCGACAAGCTCGCGCGCGGTCATCGACGCAAACCTGCCCGCACGGCATCCGCCAACGCAGACGCACACAGGTCAAGGTCGGTGTCGCGCAAAAGCGTGCGAACGTCAAAAAGCACCTGGTCGTGCCGCACGCGCGTCACAACCGGCGTATCGGGCTCCTGTACCATAGCGCGCTTTAGGCCATCGGCGGATAGACGCCCATCGACGGGACAGACGGCAACGCAAAAAGTTGGGAGCTCGACGGTCGGCAGCGAACCGCCGCCCGGAGCAGACACGCCCTCGACAACCTGCAGCTCCACCGCCTCCTCACACTGAGACTCGCGAAGCTTGCGCAGCATGCGGTCATGCAGGCGCTTGGCCTGACGCTCGAGCGGAGCCGGCGCGCCGGAAAGCATGTTGAGCACCGGGATCTCCCGATGCGCTGTATCGGATCCGGTCACATACAGGCGCAAAGTGGCCTCGAGCGCCGCGAGCGTGAGCTTGCCGGGGCGAAGCGCGCGCATAAGCGGATGCGAGGCACAGGCGGCGATTACCTGGGCGCTACCGAGAATAATGCCCGCTTGCGAGGCGCCGAGCAGCTTGTCGCCCGAGCACGAGACGACGTCAACGCCGGCGCAAAGCGAGGCGGACGTGGGCTTCTCCCCAGCATCGACGAGCACCTCATCTGTAAGCAAAGCGCCCGAGCCCTGGTCCTCGTACAGTAACAGCCCGTGCTCATGCGCCAGCGCAGAAAGCTCCGCCGCGGAAACCTCCTCGTGGAAACCCTCGATACGGTAGTTAGAAGGATGAACTTTCAAGATCATCGCCGTATTGGGCGTAATGGCGCTTCGGTAATCATCCAGATGCGTGCGGTTGGTGGAGCCCACCTCGACAAGCTTGGCACCCGAAGCCGCCATGATATCGGGAATGCGGAAGCTGCCGCCCACCTCGACAAGCTCGCCACGGCTCACGATGACCTCTTTGCCGCTTGCATGCGCGGCAAGCACCAGCAGCACCGCCGCGGCGTTGTTGTTGACAACCAGGGCGTCCTGCGCCCCCGTGAGCGTGCGCAGCAGACGCGCGGCATGCTCTTTGCGGCCCCCACGGGCACAGGTCGCGACGTCATACTCAAGCGTGCTGTAGCCGCGGGCGACATCGGCCACCGCCTGCACCGCTGCGGGAGCAAGCGGAGCACGGCCCAGATTGGTGTGAATCACAACGCCCGACGCGTTGACGGCAGGGCGCAGGGTCGGCAGCGACAGTCGGTGGCACCGCTGCTCGATGGCCAAGGCGAGCTCGCGCTTATTCCTAGCGGGGACGCCAGAGCGAATCGCCTCGCGCTCGGCATCGAGCTCGGCATCAATCGCCTCGCGCACAATCATGTCGCCCGCATCGCCGGCAGCCTTCATGACCGGCCACTCGGCCAGCAGCTCGTGAACGGCGGGAATGGAGCGCAGGCGGTCGCGCACCTCGGCAGGCATGGATTCGCAGTCGCTCATGGAAAGCCTTTCGACATAATCAATAAAAAGCGGGTCCCCTTTGTCGTCAGCAGCAAAATGCGGCAACGCACATGCAAAAAGGGACAGGTCCATTATGGCAGCTCGTGACAAGACGGCGCAGCGCCTCGCTCAAAACCTGCCAAAATAAACCTGTCCCTTTTTGGTCGGTTATGGGTTGGGTCCTTTAGGACTCTTTGTTGGCGTAGATAAACCAGTAGCCCAGCGCCACGATCAGGGCGCCACCCACGATATTGCCCAGCGTGGCGACCGTAAGGTTGAGCGCCAACCCGGCAGCGTTGAGGGCATCGGCGCCAGCGACATCGGCTCCATAGCCGCAGGAGTGCATCAAAATACCCATGGGCAAAAAGTACATGTTGGCGACGCAGTGCTCAAAACCGCAGGCCACAAAGGCAGCGATGGGCAGCAAAATGCCCACGACCTTGTCGACCACGGTCTTGCCGGCAGTGCCGATCCATACGGCCAGGCAGACAAAGATGTTGCACAAAATGCCGCGGAAGAAGATGGTAACGGCGTCGATCGCAACCTTACCGGCGGCGACGCTCACCATGGTATTGGCGACGGCCTCGCCGTTGAGCTTATAAATAGCTGCCATGTAAATCAAAAAGACAACGAACAGGGCGCCGGCAAAGTTGCCGATCCACACAACAGCCCAAGCCTTGAACATCTGGACGAGCGTAATCTTTTTGCTCTTAAGCGCGCATACCATAAGCGAGTTACCGGTAAACAGCTCCGCGCCGCAAATGAGCACGAGCACCAGTCCCAGGCAAAAAGCAAGACCGCCCACGAAGCGCTGGGCGCCCCAGCCAAGCGTGGGATCGCTCAGAAAGACCGTGAAGAACAGGCCGCCGAAGGCGATAAACGCTCCGGCGAACATGGCGAGCAAAAAGGCCTTCGAGACCGGCAGGTTGGCCTTGGTAACGCCGGCGGCCTCGGACTTAGCCTCGATCGCGGCGGGCGCCAGGCAGTCGGGGGTGGGGTATTCTGCCTTACTCTGTGCCATGGCAATCACTACTTTCTTACGATGTGGGACAAACGCTCTTGGTTCATTTGCCCCGCGAGGTCGGACGGTATAAAAATAAACGCGAGCCAAATTAGCATATTGGCCTGCGATTATATAGCTTGGAGCGGGCGACGGGAAGTCCAAGGATTTGCTTCGCAAATCCTTGTTTCGCTGCGGGCCTTCGGCCCTTGCGTGCTGCGCTGGAAAATGCTCACGCATTTTCTCAGCTCCGCACCCTGACGGGTTCGATTCCCGTCGCCCGGCGCGTAAACGAAAACAGCTCTGATTCCCAAAGGAAACCAAAGCCGTTAAAACAATTCTTATGGAGCGGGCGACGGGAATCGAACCCGCGTCATCAGCTTGGAAGGCTGGGGTTCTACCATTGAACTACGCCCGCAAGATATGGTCGGGACGACAGGATTTGAACCTGCGACATCCTGCTCCCAAAGCAGGCGCGCTACCAAACTGCGCCACGTCCCGAAGGTGTTGAGCAGCTAAGGCATAAACCTTGCGTGTCCCAAAGCGAAGGAAATTATAGGGGAGACTTCCCGCCTGTGCAAGCGGCGATATTCTAGCTCCTCGAATGTGCGACAAACCGGCTGTGGAGCAGGCCTATCACAAACGCCACCACGGCGACCGGCGCCCACGCGGCACCGATATCCGCCAGCGGCAGCGCATCGAACGGTAGCCACGCGCCAGCAAAGAACGCGTCGCGGACCGAGGTGATCACGCTCTGCACCGCGACGACGCCGCCGACCCAGACCCATACCTGCGGATGCGCGTCGCAAAAACCGTGCACCAGGCCCATAAGCACCAGCACAATGGCAACGGGATACAAGGCATTGAGCATGGGCACCGAGAACATAAGAATCACGTCGAGGCCCACGTTGGAGAGCACGCACGAAAACGCTGCGAACACAAAGGCGAGAACCGCAAAGGGGCGGCGCATGGCCTCCTCAGAGGCCTCCGCTCCCCCTTCGACCACATACGTCTCGCAGAAGTAACGCGAGCAGCAGCTGATGAGGCCGATGCACACGTTCATGCAGGCGAGGAAAAAGATCGCAAAGACCACGACCGTGCCGGCAAGCCCAAAATGCATGGAGGCCGAACGGGCGAGGATGGCGGCGCCGTTGGTAGCGTCGGGCATCACGGTGCCGAGCTGCATACCGGCAAGGCCCAAGCCGCAGTAGATGATGGCCATGAGTACGCCGGCGATCACACCGGAACGCGAAATCTCGAAGGCCACGCGCTTGTCATCGGTAACACCCAACTCGTGGATGGTCTCGGCGATGATGATGCCAAAGGCGAGCGACGCGAGCAGGTCCATGGTCTGATAGCCAGTCAGAAAGCCCTGCACGGCAGCGCCAGCATCGTAGGGGGCCTGCGGCGCGGCAGCGGGACCCAGCGGCGAGATCACGGCAGCACCAACGACCAGCACGATGAGCGCAATGAGCGCGGGGCCCGTAATGCGGCCGAGCACGCGTGTGATGACGCCCGGGCGCAGCGTGAGCGCAAACGCGACGACAAAGAAGCCGACGGCAAACACCAGGCGCGCCGTGCCGAGCGAGACGCCCTCGGGCAACAGCGGCACCAGCATCTCGAAGGCCGTGGAGCTCGTGCGCGGAATGGCCAGGCACGGGCCGATAGCCAGATACACCGCCGCGACAAAGAACTCGCCGAACTTGGGATGCACACGGCCGGCAAGCTCGCGCGCCGTTCCGGCAAGTGCCACGGCGATAAAGCCCATGACGGGCAGGCCGATGGCGGCAATGAGAAAGCCGAGCATGGCGACCGGCGTGGCAGAACCTGCCTGCAGCGCCAGCAGCGGCGGAATAATAAGGTTGCCGGCGCCAAAGAGCATCGAGAACAGGGCGATACCGACGGTAACGACATGGTCGGAGCGCAGGCCGCGCGGCGCGGATGAGGCCATGGGACCACCTTTCGGGTCGAAACAAAAACGGGACGGGCAAAAGGCCCATCCCGCAAGTATATACGCTTTAGCAAGCTAAATCGCGCAAAGCTTCAATCGCGGCGTCAACTTCCTCGTCCGTGTTGAAATACCCAAACGAGAAGCGAACGACACCCTGGCGCTCGGTCCCCAACGCGCGGTGCATGAGCGGAGCGCAGTGGGCGCCGGGGCGCGTCGCAATCCCCCACCCTTGCATGAGCGCGTCCGAAATCTCGGCCGAATCGATATCGCCCACGTTGAGTGAAACGATCGCCGAGCGCACGGGCTGGTCAAAGGCACCGTAGAGCTTGATCTCCGGGATTTCGCGCACGCCAGCGAGAAAGCGATCCGCCAGTGCTCGCTCATGCGCCGCAATCGCCTCGACCCCACCTTGGGCCTCGATAAAGTCGAGGCCGACAGAAAGGCCGGCGACACCGTGGCCGTTGAGCGTGCCCGCCTCGAGCCGCGTGGGCCACTCCATGGGCTGTAACGCATCGAAGCTGTGCACGCCCGTGCCGCCCATGGCCCAGCAGCTGATGACCCCCGCCGCCGTG
>URUI01000094.1 GCA_900551015.1 uncultured Collinsella sp. | reverse complement strand
CCGGATGCGGGAAATGCTCCTCCAGGCAGGCAGCCAGACGCAGCATATCCGCCTCATCATTGCCGCCGAAGGTCACGATCTGTGCAACTTTCGGCTCGGCGCGCGTGAGCGTGCCGTTGGGCCTGGTCGCCATGGTCTACGAGGCACGCCCCAACGTGACGGCCGACGCCGCGGGCATCTGCATCCGCACCGGCAACGCCTGTATTCTGCGCGGCGGCTCGCTGGCCTATCACTCGTGTGCCATGATTGCCGAGCTACTGGCCGATGCCCTCGAGGCCAAGGGCTTCCCGCGTGAGGCCGTCTCGATGATTGAGTCTACCGACCGCGAGGCAACCGGCGAGCTCATGAAGCTTCGCGGCATCGTCGATGTGCTCATTCCGCGTGGCGGTGCA
The DNA here is from genome assembly GCA_900551015.1 of uncultured Collinsella sp. Classification (GTDB taxonomy): domain Bacteria; phylum Actinomycetota; class Coriobacteriia; order Coriobacteriales; family Coriobacteriaceae; genus Collinsella. Next base: position 5,745 of record URUI01000094.1, on the reverse strand, counting down.
GGCCTGATCCAGCGCTGCGTGCGCGAGTCGCTTGTGCCGGTGATCGAGACGGGCACAGGCAACTGCCACATCTACGTGCATGAATCCGCCGATTTTGACAAGGCGCTCAACATTATCGTCAACGCTAAGACGCAGCGCGTGGGCGTGTGCAATGCCGCCGAGTCGCTGCTGGTCGACCGTGCCGTGGCGGATTCGTTTTTGCCGGCGGTCGTTGCCGTGCTGCACGACCACGGCGTGCTGATTCACGGCGACGAGGCCACGTGCGCCGCATGCGCTGCCGCCGGGCTTGCCGAGGGCGACGACTATGTTGCCGCGACTGAGGAGGACTGGGGCCGCGAGTATCTGGCGCTCGAGATGAGCGTGAAGGTCGTGGCGAACGAGGACGAAGCCATCGCGCACATCAACCGCTACGGCACCATGCACTCCGAGGCCATCGTTGCCGAGGACGAGGATGCCTGCGAGCGCTTCCTGGACGCGGTCGATGCCTCGGCCGTGTATGCCAACGCCAGCACGCGCTTCACCGACGGCGGCGAGTTTGGCCTGGGCGCCGAGATCGGCATCTCGACCCAAAAGCTCCACGCCCGCGGCCCCTTTGCCGCCGAGGCCCTCACTACCTACAAATACAAGCTCCGCGGCACCGGCCAGGTCCGTCCCTAAACCTACCAAAAAGGGACAGGTTTATTTTGGCAGGTTTTATCTGCGGTTTTGCCGGGCGACACGTTCGCCCGGCTTTTTTCTCCGCATAACTTTTTTGCCTTTCGGCTTGAGCCGCGGCGATATACGATAGTGACACCGTGTCCTAACATCGACTCACCTGGAGGTATTGCCATGTCCCAGACGCTCACCGCCGGAATCACCCGCGACCGCGCATTCGAACTGCTCAACGAGCACAACAAGGACCCGTTTCACATTACCCATGGCGAGACGGTTGAGGGCACCATGCGCTACTTTGCGCGCGAGTTCGACCCCGAGAACGAGGAGTTCTGGGGCATCGTCGGTCTGCTCCACGACCTGGATTGGGAGGAGCATGAGGACGACCCCATGAACCACACCATCTACGCTGCCGAGATTCTTAAGGGCGAAGGTGCGTCTCCCGAGCTCATTCGCGCCATCCAGACGCACACGTCGGACTTCAACACCTCGCTGCCCAAACCCGAGCTGCAGATGGAAAAGATCCTGTTTGCCTGCGATGAGCTCACCGGGCTGATCGGAGCCGCCGTCATCATGCGCCCGAGCAAGAGCGTCATGGACTTTACGACCAAGTCACTCAAGAAGAAGTTCAAGGACAAGCGCTTTGCCGCCGGCTGCTCGCGCGACGTGATTTCGCAGGGCGCCGAGATGCTCGGCTGGGAGCTCCCCGAGCTCTTTGACCGCACCATCGCGGCCATGCAGTCCTTCGCGCCCGACCGCGACACCTTCCAGGCCTAACCTGCCAAAAAGGGACAGGTTTATTTTGGTAGGTTTTATCTGGGAAAACGCTTCCGTTGGATGTTATTCAGCGGAAGCGTTTTCTGTTTGACATGGTGAAGCTGGCGAATGGCGGCGCCTCGCGGCAGACAGCTGCGCTTCGCCGTATCCGTAACTCGGCAAACGCGACGCTACGACGCGTTCTTGATAATCCATGTTCCCAGTCCGGTCAGCAGCTGAACCTGCTTAATCGTTAGCCCTTGTTTTCGAAGCGCGAGAATCGCCTCATTGCGAAGTGGCTTGGAGGCGGATTTGAGTTCCGTCGGAGCACATCCTGCGACACTCTGCACGATTGCCGTGCCAAATTCGCATAGATCTTCCTCGCGAACCTTGGCTGTTGCGCTGGGGCGATAGGGAAGCGACGGCGTACTTTCCATGAGCCGAAGGTATGAGCGAGGTGTTGGGAATATAACACCGACAACGCTGCCGGTAACATGCGGCCGTGACCTGGCACTCATGAGATACTCGCGATGGCTGCTCCAGGGATATTCGTCGTATGCTGCCAGTCCCGCTTTTTGTGGATTCAAATGAATGTATCGAATTGCCTCGAGTAAATATACTTCTGACTTAATGGGCGAATCCCAAAACCGCTCCTGAAACACGTGGCCGATATGCCCCGTCCGCGCATTGTACCTGCCCGCATACGATACGGCTATCGCATGCATCGCGTCGCTCTTGCGGTCGTCCGGATCGTCGATGAGCAGATGAATGTGGTTTCCCATAAGGCACCAAGCGATAAGCTCGATATTGTGTTTGGGGAGGATCGCATCGAGGATCTGAAGCATGGCGATTCGGTCCTCGGCATCGTCAAACAGCAATTGCCCTCCGTTTCCACGCAACGTGATGTGGAAATAACCGGTTGGTGACTTTGAACGAGGTTTTCTCGGCATGGCCCCTCCTTTAGCTTGGATGGGCTGAAGATACCTCATTCGGGGGCTTCGGTTGTCGAGATTCAGTTCACCGACTATAGCTGCTACCTGCCGAAATATAATTGCGTTTTCAAATTGATGCTTTTTAATGGTAATTGAGTAAGACGGGCGCGCTTGTTGTGGATGCGGGCGTTGGTTACGTCGATCTGGACGGCCCTCGCGTGATGTCATCGCAAATGGGCTTCACGCATTTTTGCGGCGATAGAAAAATGGTCGGGCGCTCTTAAACAAAACGGAGCACCCGACCATTTACTGATTGTTTGTTGATGTTTGGCCAGATAGAACCTGCCAAAATAAACCTGTCCCTTTTTGGCAGGTTAGTTGAGGGCGGCTTGGGCTAGGCGGGCTTCGGCGGCCTCTTCGGTGACGCCCAGGGCCACGGCGAACTCCTCGATGGAGCGGCGCTTGGCTTCCTTGAGTACGCGCATGTAATAAGAGCTGGGCTTTTTATCTGCTTCCTCGGCCTGGCGAATACGGTGCATCATGGTTTTTGCCACGCGAACCGTCTCGGGCGCGCCCAGCTTGAGCTGCTGCTTAAAGTGTGTCTCCTCGAGTGAGCTATTGCGTTCGGTAAAGGTGTCGCACTCCAGCTCATCGTAGTGGCTCAGCAGGTGCTCGGCATCTTGCTGGGAGATGGCGGCATGCAAACGGTCGGCCTGCGCCACGGGGTACATGAGGATCGTCTGCGCATGTCCCTGCTTGGTCTCGAGCAACAACATGGGCTGCGGCGTGTCGTCCCTAAAGCCGACGACGGTGCAGACTCCCTGACCCGGATGAATGACGTGTTGACCGATTGAGAACATGCTACCTCCAACTTATACGAATTTGCGTATGCTAAGAATACCACGCTGACGTGCGCAAACCATTACTTTATGCAGGAAAAGCACACAACTCCGATAGGTAAGAGTATTCGATAAATAGAACGGCTTATTCATACGTTTATGCATTTCTAGAACGTGTATAAACAGCAGGCAAATCGCCAACTTTGTACCGCCGCGCAAGAGCGGTAGTCATTTTTGTGCATATGCAATATCTATTAGCTTTACCCTGCGACAGTGTGCGTCGCTTGTGATAGAGTGCTACAAACTCTGGCTTTTGCCCTACGAGTGACCAAGAGCTCGGGGGCTTTAACACAAGGAGGATCTATGCCCGAGAAGATTGAAGAGCTGGTACGCGCTGCGCTTGCTGCGGCCCAGGAGGCCGGCGACCTTTCCGCATTTGAACTTAACGATTGCGCCATCGAGCGACCGGCTGATACTTCTCATGGCGAGTGGACCTCCACCATGGCCCTGAAGTCCGCCAAGCTGGCTCACTGCGCCCCGCGAAAGATCGCCGAGGCCGTCGTTGCCCATATGCCCGAGGACCCCGCAATCGAGAAGGTCGAGATCGCCGGCCCTGGCTTCATCAACTTCTACCTCTCCGTTGCCGTCAAGAACGCCATCTTTGGCGAGGCCCGCGAGAAGGGCATGGACTTTGCTAAGTCCAACGTCGGTGGCGGCCTGAAGACCCAGGTCGAGTTCGTCTCCGCCAACCCCGTCGGCCCCATGCACATCGGCCATGGCCGCTGGGCCGCGCTAGGCGATTCTCTCTGCCGCGTTATGGACCACGCCGGCTACGAGATTCAGCGTGAGTTCTACATCAACGACCACGGCTCTCAGATGAACACCTTTGGTAACTCCATCAGCACGCGCTATATGCAGCTTGCCGACATCATCGCCAAGCAGGGCGTGGATATCGACGAGGCTCACAAGATTCTGATCGCCGACCGCGATGCCTTCGTTGCCGACGAGAACGACGAGCACCCCGAGACCCATCCCTACCAGGACAACTTTGCCGAGACTCTGGGCAAGGACTCCTACGGCGGCGATTACATCATCGACGAGGCCGCTGAGTTCTGGCGCACCGACGGCGACAAGTGGATCGACGCCGATCCGCAGGAGCGCATGGAGAGCTTCCGCGAGCGCGGCTACGTGAAGATGGTCGACAACATGCGCGACCTCTGCCACGCCGTCAACTGCGACTTTGACCGCTGGTTCTCCGAGCGCTCCCTGTACGTGAAGGACACCGAGGGCGAGACCGCCGGCACCTCTGCCGTCGACCGCGCTTTCGAGAAGCTCGACAAGATGGGCTACCTCTACACCAAGGATGGCGCCCTGTGGTTCCGCTCCACCGATCTGGGCGACGACAAGGACCGCGTCCTGATCAAGTCCGACGGCGAGTACACCTACTTCGCCTCCGACGTTGCCTATCACTGGGACAAGTTCCAGCGCGTCGACCACGTCATCGACATCTGGGGCGCCGACCACCACGGCTACATCGAGCGCGTCCGCTGCGTCTGCGACGCTCTGGGTTACCCCGGCAAGTTCGAGGTTCTGCTGGGCCAGCTTGTCAACCTGCTGCGCAACGGCAAACCCGTCCGTATGTCCAAGCGCAAGGGCACCATGGTAACCCTGCAGGAGCTTGTTGACGAGGTCGGCTCTGACGCCGCTCGCTACACGCTCATCTCCAAGAGCTCCAACCAGATGGTCGACTTCGACATCGAGGCCGTTAAGAAGCGCGACAACTCCAACCCGGTGTACTACGTGCAGTACGCTCACGCCCGCGTGTGCTCCATCCTGCGTCGCGCCGCCGACGTTACCGCCGAGCAGGCTGACGAGATGGGCATGAAGGCCGTCGCCGCCAAGGCCATCGGTGAGAACGTCGATTACTCGCTGCTGACCGACCCGACCGAGCTCGCCCTTTCGCGTAAGCTCAACGAGCTCACCGACCTGATTGCCAGCTGCGCTCGCGACCGCGCCCCGTTCCGTCTGACGCACTTTGCCGAGGAGCTCGCCGGCGACTTCCACAGCTTCTACGCTGCCTGCCAGGTGCTGCCGAGCGAGGGCCGTCCCGTCGACTCCGAGCTTTCGCGCGCCCGTCTGGCCGCTTGCGACGCCGTCCGCGTGACGCTCGCCCTGGTGCTCACCCTCGTTGGCGTCTCCGCTCCCGAGCAGATGTAAGCTGCGGTTCATTTGACCGTGTAGGTTCGGCTTTGCTGAGCCCTATAAGCCCGATCTCCATGCGGAGGTCGGGCTTTTTGTGTTTTACGGGACTATTCTGTTTGCTGGAAAATGCTACCAAATAGCAACTATACCGGTTTACGGGGCTGAATCGCCAACTGGCGACCATGGTGCCAATAGCAAAATAAAACCCGCAGGTAGATGGCTTATTGTTTCTTGAAAATGCAGGGTATGGTTGGCTTGCAGCATTCTGGCCCCGTAATCCGGCATAGTTGTGAAAATTGTCCCTTGGGGACGGGGGGTGTTCCTATAGTTTTGTCAACTGGGAAATGCTCTCCGTGCGACCGAAT
>URUI01000093.1 GCA_900551015.1 uncultured Collinsella sp. | reverse complement strand
ACCAGCAGGCCGCGGCGGAAGGTATCGTACAGCGAGCAAATCTGCACATCCGGGGCTCGGCAAGCGACCACTCAACGTGCTGCTTGGCCCAGCTGAGCATGTTATGGGTAAGCGGCTCGCCCTGCACCAAGCGCTCGGACAGCGCGCGAATGTGACGGTTGAGCATGGGCACCTTTTTGTTGGACATGCGCCAACGGCAGATAAGCGCGGGCTTGTCGAGCGTAAACTTCTCGACCGCCTCCTGATTGGCGCAAAAGTCCTCGTACGCACGCTGATCCTCGGCATTGCCAAACAGCTCTGCATCATCAATCTGGGGCATGGTTGTACCTTTCGTGTTAGTCATTCCGTCCTCTTATACCAAAAAGACGGCCCTCCAAACGGAGCGACCGTCTTTTGCAGAGATTATTTTGTCCCGAGGCGAAACTTAGTGCCTAAAGTGGCGAGCGCCCGTGAAGACCATAGCAATATTGTGCTCGTTGCAGGCCTGGATGCTCTCGTCGTCACGCTTGGAGCCGCCGGGCTGGATGATGCAGGTCACGCCGTGCGCGGCAAGCACGTCGACGTTGTCGCGGAACGGGAAGAACGCGTCGCTTGCGCAAGCAAAGCCGCCCTTCTCCACGCCCTCGCGCTCGCAGAAGTCCTCGGCACGCTCGCAGGCAAGCAGTGCAGAGTCAACGCGGTTAGGCTGACCCGGGCCCATGCCAATGCCGGCCTTGCCCTTGGAGACCAGGATAGCATTGGACTTGACGCCCTTGCAGACCTTCCAGGCAAACTCGAGCTCGGCCATTTCGGCATCGGTGGGCTTGCGGTCGGTGGGGAACGTAAAGGTCGCGGGATCCTCGGTCACGTGGTCGACTTCCTGCACCAGCATGCCGCCGTCGATGGAGCGCAGCTCCACTTGGGCACCGTGGTCCACGCCGCCGGTAGCCAGCACGCGCAGGTTGGGGCGCTTGGCCATGCGCTCGAGCGCCTCGGCGGTATAGCTCGGGGCGATGATGACCTCGACGAACTGCTTGTTCTGATCGGCAAAGTGCTCAACCAGCTCAAAGGGAACCTCGCGGTTGCAGGCGATGATGCCGCCGAAGGCGCTCTTGGGATCGCAGGCGAAAGCGCGGTCGTAGGCGGCCGTGATGTCCTCGGCAACGGCGGAACCGCAGGGGTTCTGATGCTTGAGGATCACGCAGGCCGGCTCGTCGAACTCGCGGACCAGGTTCCAGGCGGCATCGGCGTCCAGATAGTTGTTGTAGCTGAGCGGCTTGCCCTGGATCTGCTCGGAGCCCACAAGCGGGAACTGAGAGCTCGCGGTGTTCTCGCAGCCCTCGGCAAAGCGGTAGACCGTAGCCTTTTGCTGAGGATTCTCACCATAGCGCAGGTCGTCGACCTTCTCCAGCGAAATCTCGAGCTTGGCAGAGGTGTCCGCCACGTCGCTTGCCTGGGCGGCAAGCCAACGGGAGATAGCCGTGTCGTAGGCGGCGGTGGTCTGGTAGACCTTCACCTGCAGGCGACGACGGGTGGCAAGCGTGGTGCAGCCACCGGTCTCGCGCATCTCGGCCAGGACGGCATCATAGTCGGCCGGGTCGGAGATGACGGTAACGCTCGCGGCGTTCTTGGCGGCAGAGCGCAACATGGAGGGGCCACCGATGTCGATGTGCTCGATGGCATCCGCAAAGGTGACCTCGGGGTTGGCGACGGTCTTCTCGAACTCGTACAGGTTGACGACGACCAGGTCGATCAGCTTAATGCCGTGCTGGGCGGCCTCCTGCATGTGCTGCTCGGAATCGCGGCGGGCCAGCAGCGCGCCGTGAACCTTGGGGTGCAGGGTCTTAACGCGGCCGTCCATCATCTCGGGATAGCCCGTGAACTCCTCGATGGGGGTTACGGGAACGCCCGCGTCCTCGATGGCACGAGCCGTGCCGCCCGTAGAGATGATCTCGACGCCAAAGTCATCGACCAGCGTCCGTGCGAAATCGACGACGCCCGTCTTATCGGTAACCGAGATCAACGCGCGCGCGATCTTCACATCAGATCCCATGCAGTCCTCCTGTCTGGTACGCCGCCGTGCTCTGTGAGTCGGTGATACGTCGATCTGCAGCGCTCGCGCAGCGGCATTGAAAATACTGATTCAATGTAGCGCATCGAGCGCATCGATGCACCCCGCAACGGGCGCATGTGCAGAAAAAGTTTGCGAGCAGAGGGGATGGGCACGGCACCGGGCACGGTGAGTTCATGGAACACAGGGGCACCATAATTAGATGCCAATAGCGTGGTAGAACTGTGCTCGTTATGCATCCGCAAAAGAAAGAGGCACCATGGTCTCGCGGGTTCTCTACCGACCGTTTGATACCGAAGACTTCGACGCCATCGCGCTGATTCTGCAGCAGCTTTGGCATAACAATTCGGATAACGATGAGTACAACCGCCTTGAGGCCGCGTGCGACCTTGCCTACTGTCTTTCGTCGTCGACGTTTTCGCAGGTCGCCGTAATCGACGGCCAGGCGCGCGGCATTGCGCTCGCGCGCGCGGGACAAAGCTCCGGCGCCACCGTTAAGGAACATTGGATGGATACCGAGCGCGCACTGCTATCGCAGATGCGCGAACTGGAGCCCGATGCCTGCGCCGAGTATCTCTCGTTTGTGCGTGCAACCATCCGAACCAACAACCGCCTGCTCGAAAGCAGCCCCCTGCCGCACGACAACGAGGTCACGCTGCTTGCCGTGGATCGCGATGTCCATGGCTTGGGAGTTGGCTCGGTGTTGCTCGACGCCGCGGTCTCGCACCTGTCCTCGCGCGGGGCAACGAGGGCGCACCTGTACACCGACTCCAACTGCTCGTGGAAGTTCTACGAGCTGCACGGCTTTAAACGCACGGCCACGCACCGCGCCAACCGCGAAGAGCGCCGCCACGACATGCCGCGCGAAAGCTTCCTCTATGAGCTCGATCTAACAGCCTAGCCCAGGCAGCCACACCTAGTCATTTAAGAACGTCCCCAATGACTGATCCCCAACGACTGGTCATTTAAGTCTGTCCCCAATGAGTAGCCGAAGCCCTCGCCGGCATCACCCTATAGAGGGTCTGCAAATAGCTGTGGTCAAAAAACATCAAATATGAGTACTGTTACCTTTTTAGTAGCAGCGCAATTCGGCTTTTTCGGGTCTCTTAGGCGTCTCGACGCGTCGGATGAACTAACGTATCTCCCCAAATGTACAATAAAATGGACTCCTAACGAGAAATAATATCGTTAGGAGTCCATTTTTTAGTACAAACAAATGTGACAATCTAGGCAACAGTACTCATATTTGGCATTTTTTGCCCATCGCCCCTTGCGCGAAGGTCCGCAGCGGAAAGTATGGCCCGTTTCGATGCACAAAAATGGGATGAATCTTCCCTGGCAACCGCCCAGAAAGATTCACCCCAAAGCAAGCGCTCGCTAGAATGTTCCGCCGCCGCCTCCGCCGACGCCGCCGCCTCCGCCGCCCGAGAAGCCGCCACCACCGCCGCCACTCGAGCTATCGGAGCTCGAAGCCAACTCGCGGATGGTCTCGTGATACACATCGTTGAACGAATCGAGCGGAGACTCGTTGCCGTAGTGATGGTAATACCACCAGTAGCAGGGGTAGTTGTCGTAGAAATCGTCGCTGTTGCGCAGGTCCGCAGGCACGGCCTCGGCCAGCTGTCGCAGCACTTCTTTCGAAACGCCTAGGGCAACGCCCATCACCAGCAGCTTGTTCCACAGCACCAGATCGCCCGGGACGGCTTCCTTTAGGCGTGTGAAGTCCTCGAGCCAATGCTTGAGCGCCTTGCAGCGAGCCGCCACCTCGGCGCCCTCCGGCGTGTAACGGCGGAAGGTGCAGCTCAGGACAAAGCCCACGATCGTGACGGGGATCGAAATCATAGCGGCACCGACGTTGGCGTCCGCAAAGTCGGTATAGAACAGAGAGCCCAAAATGCCAAAGACAATGATGATGCCGAGAACCAGGCCGGCCACCATCGCGATAGTGCCATCCGATGCGATAAACTCGCGCTCCTCCAGCTTGCCCTTAACCGTGCTCTGATAGTCCTCGAGCTTGTCGCCAACAGATTCAGTACGCTCGCTGGCATACTCCTCCAGCTCGCTAAACGTGCGCGAACGGACGCCGTCTTTATCGGGCTTAACGCCAGCGAAGAAGACCCTGAGCACGTCGCGATCGATGCCGTCCTTCTTGGCAGCCTTCCAGGCCTCGTCGGTCACTGTGATGCGATACGTCTGCTCCTCTTTTTCGCGACGGAGCAGACCCTTCTTCTTGGTCTCGGTCGCTTCTTCCAGCTTGATCACGCGGTCGTCGGTCAGCTTCATCAGCGTGGCGATATATGCCTGATCGGGCACGTCGTTCCAGCTCATAAGAGTTGCAAGCACCGCGGGATGATCGGCGGAGGGCACATCGCGGAAGTACTCGTCCTGGAAGAGCGGCTTGGGCTTGGGCCTGCGCAGCTTGAGCATCACGATTACACCGGTATAGGCAACCGCCACAACAACACACACCACGGCAATCGCGCTGGCAACCGCACGCGCGTGCTCACGGCGGGCGTTAGCTTCGTCGGCCCATTCCTTCTCTTCGCTCAGGATCGTTGACATGCGCTCTTCGCCCGAAGCGGCAAGCTGCGGCACCCAGTCGCTAGGGAAGGCGATGCGTGCCTCGGCGAATTCGCCCTGGTGCACGCAGGGAATGGTATAGGTGACCATGGGCTCGTCCTCATCGAGCGACACGTCGCCCGTCAGCGGACCATGGCCCCATGCGCGGAAGTTATCGCCCTTGACGGCCGCCGTCCCGGCAGCGGCATTCGCGAAGCACACTTCCATCTCGACGTCATCGGAATCCGCAGACCAGCCGTCACCCACGAACTTCCAGTAGAGCTCGGCGGTATCGGCCCAGTTCATAACCGCACCGGTCATGGTGTAGCTCACGTAGTAGATTGCGCTGTCGCCGCTCTCGTGAGGGCTGAACACCTTAATCCTTACGCCGTCACCGGTCTGCTCGACCGTGTAGACGCCAGAGTCGCCCTTGTTCGCGCTATCGACTTTGTTAAACGCGGTGTCCTCTTCCTCGACACTCAGCACGTCGACGCCCGCCGTGCCGCCCTGCTGGTTGGAGCCCGTATTGATCTCCCAAAACACGCCGTTGATGTCGTCGTCGAAATCAAACTGGCGTCCCTCGACAACGGCCAGCGATCCATCGGCCTCGACCGTGGCACTGATGTAGGTTTGGGTCATGGAATACCCGTCGGCACGTGCAACGGCGGGCAACAGCAGCAGCGCGCACGCGACGAGCGCACAAATGGAAGCAAATCGCGCAAACGGGCAGCGCTGCCGACAGGTCTTGGCAACGGGGGCGTTCATAGGCACATCCTTTGTCTGTGATACCAGTAGCGTCATTGTCCCACGTTTGCGGGTTCATGTGACGAACATCTAGGTCAGCGGAGTATCAAACGGGACGAAAGTCACGCCCGCGGCCGGCACCTGGGGACGTTCCTTATCTGCCGGCAATCTGGGACACTCCTTGGCATAGCCCGCTCCGGCAATAGATACCACTTCATAGCTCCATCACAGGTGTAGCGGCTTTGTGTGGGCGCGGCATGCGCTGATTGAGCCGCCAGTTGAGGGGCATAAAGCAGTTGAGCGAAAACGGTTTGCCCCTTTGCCGTCCGCTTGAGGATCATGTCCCCCTTTTCCGCGGAAACCCCGGCAGTTGCGAAGAGCTGCCGGGGTTTCTGTCGTTTGAGGGCTAGATTGATTGACGACGATTAAGGCGCCGAGCCGGTGGTCCGGCACGCGCAACGTGTGGCCTCAGCAACTTGCAGGCCACGGCAGCGTCTCCCCCACCACGCCCCGCGCTATACTCGTCCGCATGGACATCAACGCACGCAACATAGCAACAACCGCCGCCGACGCGCCAACGACGCCGGCCGCTCCCGCGCCCGTCGTGGGGCGCTTCGCCCCGTCGCCCTCGGGCCGTATGCACCTGGGCAACGTGTTCTCGGCGCTGCTTGCCTGGCTCTCCGTCCGCTCCCAGAACGGCGAGATGGTGCTGCGCATGGAGGATTTGGACACCCAGCGCACCAGCGCCGAATTTGCCCAGACCCTGCGGGATGACCTCCGCTGGTTGGGGCTG
>URUI01000092.1 GCA_900551015.1 uncultured Collinsella sp. | reverse complement strand
CCGATGCCGCGCCGAGCATGCCGCGTCCGTCGCTCAGTCGTCGCCTTGCCGGCAAGCGCATGAGCCGTCCGGTGCCGAGCGTATCACTCAGCCGCCGCGACCTACGCTTCTTTAACGCCTTCCCGCGTCTGCGCATCAATCGCTACGAGGGCGTCATCCGAGCTACCGACCTCCGCGACCGAGCCCGCGAGCTGTTCCGGCGCTAGCCAGAGCGGGGCCAAGCGCGCCCTTCTCGTTCGCACGTTTCCCGTTCGTTTCGCGCCCGTTGCCGCGCCGTTTCCAAGATTGCGGCACCGTTTCCATTCGACAACGCGGCGTTTAACAACGCCGTATCTGGTCTACACCAGTTGCCCCTCGGCCGCATTATGGGCGCCGACAACGTCCATGCGACCAAGGGGGAGCGAATGTACGATACGGGATCGACAACGTTTATGCTCATCTGCACCATGCTCGTGTTTTTAATGACACCGGGTCTGGCGTTTTTCTATGGCGGCCTGTCCAGGCGCAAAAATGTCATCAACACCATGCTTATGTGCTTTGGCGCCATTGGCCTGGTTGGTGTGCTGTGGATTGTTGCCGGCTGGTCGCTGGCCTACGGCGGCGACGGTTCCAGCCCGTTTATTGGAGGCCTTGACCAGCTGCTGTGCCTGCCGGTGCTCAACCAGGTGCTGCAGGCGGCCGAGGGCAATGCTGTGGACGGTGCCGTCTACCCTCAGATCATCAACATCGCCTTCCAGATGGCGTTTGCCATGATCACCGCCGCTATCGTCACGGGCAGCCTGGCCGGTCGCGTTAAGTTTGGTGCCATGACGGCCTTCCTGGGCATTTGGCTGCTTGTGGTCTATGCGCCGCTCGCCCACATGGTTTGGGGCGGCGATGGCTCCTTTATCGGCGACATCATCGGCGCGCTCGACTTTGCCGGCGGCGACGTGGTACACATTTCGTCCGGTCTCACGGGCCTGATTCTCTGCTTAATGCTCGGCCGTCGTCGCGGCTTTGGCATGATGAGCTACCGTCCGCATAACGTGCCGTTTGTGGCGCTGGGCGCCGGCCTGCTTTGGTTTGGCTGGTTTGGCTTTAACGGTGGCAGCGAGTTTAAGGCCGACGCCGTGGCGGCGCTCTCCATCCTCAACACCGTGACGGCCAGCGCGGCGGGCATGGTCTCGTGGCTTGTCGTCGAGCGCGTGCACACCGGTCGTCCCACGCTGGTGGGTGCTAGCACCGGTTTGGTTGCGGGCCTTGTGGTGGTTACGCCGGGTGCGGGCTTTGTCGAGCCGTGGGCGGCGCTGGTTATGGGCCTGATCGTATCGCCCGTCTGCTACCTGGCTATCAGCCATCTCAAGACCAAGTTTGGCTACGACGACGCGCTCGACGCGTTTGGCTGCCACGGCATTGGCGGCATCTTGGGCGGCGTGCTCACGGGCCTGTTCTGTGTGCCGGAGCTTTCGTGGACCGGTAAGGGTGGCCTGTTCTACACGGGCGACGTGTCGCTGCTTGTCTCGCAGGTTCTGGGCATTGTGGTGACGGTCGTTATTGTGCTGGTGCTCGACTTGGTGATCGCCGCGGTGGTCAAGGCACTGTTCCACGGCAGCCTGCGTGTGGACGAGGCCGACGAGGCGCTGGGCCTGGATGCGAGTCAGCACGGCGAGAGCGCATACCCCTCATTCTCCGGACTCGATTAGCAGCTTCCCCAAGCACCGCACCTTGCCGTTCAATCGTCGCTCACGTACTTAAGTACGCTTCGCTCCTCTTTCACGGCAATCTGCGGCACTTGGGAAACCTGCTAAGACCAGTCAGTTGAACTTTTTTGATCTCTGAGGTTGGTTTACGGCACCTGGGAAACCCGCGTCTCATGTAAAGGGATACGTTGATTATTGAGAGGAATTCACTATGAAGAAAATTACGGCGATCGTTCGTGCTGAGAAGCTTGAGGTTCTCAAAGACGCGCTGTTTGCTGCCGATGTTCGCGGCATGACCATCAACCAGGTGCAGGGCTGCGGCGCGCAGCATGGCTGGAAGGAATACGTGCGCGGCAACGAGCTGCTCGTCAACACGATCCCCAAGGTGCAGTTCACCCTCATCTGCGCCGACGAGCATGTCGACGGTATCGTTGACATTATCTGCAACGCCGCTCGCACCGGTGCCGTCGGCGACGGCAAGATTTGGGTCGAGCCGGTCGAAGAAGTCATCCGCATTCGCACCGGCGAACACGGCCCGGCCGCGGTGTAGAATCGACCGTCTGCCATCCGCAACGTTAAAATGCTGCAATGAGGCACAAGACTTGCGTTGCGGATGGGCGGATTATGGGTCGCAATAAATATCCCGAGGAGACGGTCGCGAAGATTCTCGACGCGGCACTGGAGCTATTCTGCGCACAGGGTTATGAGGGGACGAGTATTCAAGATATCGTTGACCGTCTCGACGGCATGACCAAGGGCGCTGTCTATCATCACTTCAAGAGCAAAGAAGAGATTTTCAACGCCGCGTTTGATCGGGCGATGACTCCGATTGTTGAGCACCGCCGCTCGATGCTTGGCGTCGGTAATATGACCGGAGCCCAAAAGCTCAAGCGACTGTACGCTCCCGAGTCCGTTGTTCCACAAATTGAGCTATGGGCACGTATGCGTCCTGCAGCAGATCCGGTAAAAAGCTCGCGTCTTCTGGCGATGCAGTACCAGGGCTCGTTTAACGAGTCGGCCGATGGCTGTCTCTTGCCAGTGATCGAGGAGGGCAACGCCGACGGCTCCATTGCGTGCGAATGCCCGCGCGAAGCGGCAGAGGCCGTATCGTTGCTGGCGAATCTCTGGTTGCTGCCACTGTTTCGTCCGCTTGAACCCAAGGATCGAATGCTCGCTCGCGCTCAATGTTTGGCGCAGATGGCCTCTGCGGTGGGACTCGATTTGGGCGAGGAAGTGCTCCAGACAACGGCACGGATTTGGGACGTATGGGACCGTGCCGGGTGGTAATATAGATACTGACGGTATGTAATTGATTTGAGAGGGCAGCTTCGGCTGCCCTTTTCAAGTCGATAAATACATACTAGCGGTATGTATAGGGAGCGGACTTATGGCTGGACTGAGAGACGTCGGCGTCTCGTTGAAATCAAAAACAGTGCGGTCAATCAGGCTCGCGGAACTTCTGGTTGCGCAGCTGTGCACGTATTCGATGCTGTCAGCGCTGTGCTTTGCGTATCCGCTTTACTTGTTCGATTGCAGTGGATCGTCAACGTTATATGGCGTCGTCGTGGCGACGGCATTCATACCCGGCGTACTCGCAACTCCGGTTGGCGGAATCTTGGCGGATAGGGGAAGACATCGCGAGGTCCTCGTGGCCCTTGGCATTGCTCTGATGACTGCATCGCTGCTGTCTATCCCCATGAAGCGCTCGTTGCCTCTTGCGGTCGTCGTAGTAGCGATACTTTGTGTTCAATATGGTGTTCAATCGCTGCTAAAGCCAATGCTCCAAATTGAGACGGTGCGTATGGCGGGTGAAGAGAAGGTTGAGCGGGCCACTGCATTGGTTTCGCAGGTGACCATGGTGAGCAATATCTTGGGCCCTGTGGTCGGGACGGCAGTCTATGGGTGCTTTGGCATCGATACTCTTTGCACAACCGCGTCGGTGGCGTTTGCGATTTCAGCTCTCTTGTTTGGGGTCGCACTCAAGCAAAATGCCTCATCTGAAACGATGAGAGACGGCGCGACTCGTACGACATGCCGAAACGATTTTCGGGAGTCGATTCGGTATCTGTTGCAAAATGCATCATTGGTCGCTGTGATTTTGCTTGCGGCAGTTTTGAACCTTGCGTTGGTTGGGCTAACGATTGGCGCTCCCATTATTGTTACAAAGCATCTCGGCATGCAATCGTCCTGCGTTGGGATAGTTGAGGTGGCTATGGGCTTGGGTGGTCTTGCCGGCAGTGGCTTGGTCGGCATTTGGCCGCATCGTTTTTCTTTCAATGGCATATGTCGATATGTTGCGATGATCTGTTTTGGAGTCGCACCGATCATTGTCACGCTACTGTTCGGCGCAGATGCATGCATGCTCACCGTGTTTGTGGTTGGTTCGGCATGGGTCATGGTGTGGGCGAGCATTGCGTCGGTTGAAATCATCGCGTTTGTTCAGCGGGCAGCGCCGACTGAGCTCTGCGGAAAAGTGCTTTCGGTCGTTTACATGGTCCTTTCCTGCGCAATACCTATCGGCCAATTGACGTACGGGGTTGCATATGATCGATGGACACCGGCGATTGTGTTCGCAGGTATGCTGGCGGTGCTGACGTTGACGACGGCGCTGTTTTATCGGCTGAAAAGTTGCTTGTGGCGATTGTCTTAACGCGCTGGGGCACCGTGAATTTGCGGAGGCAGTGGCCCGCCGCGCCGGGACGGCATTGTTTGGGCATGCCTCTCCTTCGTCTACAATATCGTGCAGACGAAGGAGAGGCATGCCCATGATCAAGATGTTCGCGAGTGATTTAGACGGAACGCTGCTGAACGCACTGCATGAGGCGGATGGGACCATCCGCCGTGCCATCCGCGAGCTGACTGAGGCTGGCCTGCACGTGGTTCCCGCGACTGGACGCTCGACGTTGCCGATCGGCGAGCATGGCTTTACGGGCCTGGCGCTTGACGCCTGCTGCTCCAATGGATCCATCGTGCGAGACAGTCATGGCGAGGTGCTCAAAACCTGGACCATCGACCCGCAGGTTACCGAGGAGCTGCTCAAGGCGTTCCCGGACATTTGCTTTGATTGCTCCACGCCCGATGGCATGTTTTCGAGTGGATCGTTCGAGATGCATCAGGCGGGCTTTAAAAAGGACAGCCCCATCAAGCGCATCGTGATGCGCGGTATGCGTGCGCGTGGCGGGTACCACGAGGAACAGTATTTCGACCAGTCGATCGGCGATATCTTGCGTCACGATGTATGCAAGATCAACTGCCGCGTGATCTCGCCCGAGTTGGAGCGCGACCTTAAGGCGTATCTTGCCGAGCGATCGGACCGCGTGGTCAACGCGCCGTTCGATCCGGTGATGTTCGAGATCACGGATGTGGCATGCAACAAGGGCGAGAGTGTGGCCTGGCTGGCGGGCTACTACGGCATTGCCGAGGACGAGGTTGCGGTTTATGGCGACGGCGGAAACGACATCGCCATGCTCAAGCGTTTCCGCCACAGCTACGCGACCAAAAACGCTAGCGATGCAGCTAAAGCCGCCGCGAGCGCGACCATCGGCAGCTGCATGGTCCACGCCGTTCCCAAACACATGCTCGCCACCATGCGCAAACAAAACTCCCGCACCGTCATCGAATAATGTGACAAAGGGACTGCCCCCTCGTCACATTCCAAATATTGCCTTTACGTGTTGATGCACACGGTGTGCAATAATACTCGCACTGTGCAATAGCGCACAGGCTGAGTAACAAGGAGGACGCTTGTCCCAGCTCGAGAAATGCGATCGCCGGTCCCTTCGCTCGCAGCGTGCCCTTCGCCAGGCACTTGCCAGCGAGCTTGCCGAAAGCGGCGACCTTTCGCGCATTAATGTCGCGTCGCTCACCGAGCGCGCCGGCCTTACGCGCCGCACGTTCTATTCGCACTACCGCGATATCCCCGACTTCATCAATCAAATCGAGGACGGCTTGCTGGCCGAGATCCGTGAACGCATTGAGCTCATCACCGCAGCTCAGCTGCCCGATCTCTACCACAACATCGATGAACTCGAGCCGGCGCCCGGTTCGGTTGAACTGCTGCGCTATCTTGCGGCCAACCGCGACTTAATCGGTGCGCTGCTGGGTCCGGGCGGCGACCAGGCCTTCATTAAAAGGATCATCGACACCGCGCGTGAGGCTGTGGTGCCGCGTGCGCAGACGGGCATTTTGGGCCTGGCGCTGGGCACGTTCTTTGACTACTACGTCACCTACGTCGTGAGCGCCGAGGTCGGCATGATTCAGCGCTGGTTTGAGCGTGGGCTCACCGAATCGCCCGAGGCCATGGCGCGCATTATGACGGTGCTCGCTTTTGTGCGCCCTGGTGACCTGTATGGCCAACCCATCGATATCAACGTGCCGGAATACGGCATGAAGCTATTGAACTTGCAGCTCGAGGACGCGGCCGACACCGCCGCAACCGTCGAGTCCAACAACTAAGAGGAGAGACAATGAGCAAACTCGTCGAGGGCATCAAGGATCGTATGGTCGCTGCCGCACGCGACTTGGTGGGCACCGCGCCCACCACAAGGTTGAGCAGAATTACCAGCAC
>URUI01000091.1 GCA_900551015.1 uncultured Collinsella sp. | reverse complement strand
GGCTCCCGCGGCGGTCGTGCCGGCGGTCGCGATAACCGTGGCAGCTATGGTAACAACCGTGGCGGCAAGCGCGGCGGCAGCTCCCGTCGCCCCGGTGACGGCGGCGGCAAGCGCAAGTAACACACGTGTCGCGCGGTAAGGCGAGATGAATTTGGGCCCCGAGCAACTACGCTCGGGGCCCTTTTTTGGTGCAAAGGGGTCAGAGCAAGGAGTGTCCCTGGGTGCCGGCAGAAAAGGAACGTCCCCAAGTGCCGCTTAAATACCGTTTATCGAAGAAAAAATACCGCTCACCGGTCATAATGATTGTTCTGGCTTTGGGCTTGTCTACAATTGCTCCCGTAAAAAGAAATGCGGAAGGTTACCGAGTCCCTCGGACGTGGGCCTAACCAAAGTCTTTGAACGGGTGTGTCTCTGTGGATGCATTCGCTTGATTTTGGTTGGGCTATATTTATGAAGGGACATGCCACCATGGGTTTCTTTTCTCGCCTGATGGGCGGTTCGGATGAGCAGAAGACTGCAACTTCCGAGTTCGAAATCCTCGCTCCTGTTTCCGGCGAGCTTGTTCATCTAGAAAATACCAATGATCCCGCTTTTAGCAGCCGTGCCGTGGGCGATGGCGTTGCCGTGGTTCCCCAAGAGGGAACGGTGTGCGCTCCTGTCTCCGGTACCGTCGCGGCACTGTTTCCGACTGAGCACGCGCTGGGCATCATGTCCGACGACAGCTCTGCTCAGGTGATGCTGCATATCGGAATCGACACTGTTAAACTTGAGGGCAAGGGCTTCCATGCGCTTGTTGCCCAGGGTGACCATGTTGACGCGGGCCAGCCCCTCGTCGAGGTCGATTTCGACGCGGTCCGCGCCGCCGGCTTCGATCCTACGGTCTTCGTTATCGTGTGCGAGCGCTCGGAGAAGTCGACTCTTCGTGAGCATGCTTCCGGCCCTGTTGCTGTTAAAGAGCCTGTCGTCTGGCTTTCCGAGTAAATTCTTGTGGTGGGTGCCGTGGTTATCAAGCGAGTTTTCAACAATAACGTCGCAATGGTCACTTCGGACGATGGCTCCGAGCTCATCGTCATCGGTCGAGGCCTCTGCTTTGGCCGTCATGCCGGCGACGCTATCGATGATGCATCGGTCGAAAAGACCTATGCGCTGCAGGAGGGCACTTCTCAGGATTCGCGTACGATTGATCGCTTGGCACATCTTTTGGAGTCCATCCCCACCGTCAACCTCGTGATTTCCGAGGACATTGTTCAGATGCTCCGTCGAGAGCTCAATGTTGATATCAACGACAAGATTCTCATTGCTCTCGCAGACCATATCAGTCTTGCTTTGGAGCGCGAGCGTAAGGGCGTCCCCTGCGAGAATCCGTTGCTGCTCGAGATCCAGCAGTTCTATCGCAAGGAGTATGCGCTTGCGGGCCGTGCGCTGCAGATTATCAAGGAGTATATGGGCATCCAGATGAGCGAAGAAGAGCAGGGTTTTATTACGCTGCATATCGTCAACGCCACCATGCCGCAGCGCTCTGACCGTCTGATTGTTTCGGTCCAGCTTGTTCGCGACGTGCTCGCGATTGTTTCCGAGCACTATGCCACGACCCTTGACGTCACCTCGTTGCCGTACGAGCGTTTCGTTCGCCATTTGCAGTTTTTTGCGCAGCGAGCGCTCGATCCCGCGGCGGGGCAGGTCAATGGCGACGCGCTGTTCCGTATCGATGAAACGGCGTATCCGAGGGCGTTCTCGTGTGCGGAGTCAATTGCCGACCACTTAGCGTCTACCTATAACGTCGTCGTTACCGATGCCGAGAAGAGTTATCTCGCATATCACATTGTTAACCTGCTTGGAGAACCTGGTCTCTAGGCATAACGTGCCCACACATCGATTGATATAAGGCAAGGCTCACGGTCTTGTCCAGGGCACACCTATCTCAATTTGCGGAAAAGGAAGGGGAGTACCGCTATGACCGCAAAAAAGAAGTTCAATTTCAAAGCGCCGTTGGAGGTGTTCGCGAAGTCGATCGTTCAGCCGATGATGTATCTCTCGGTTGCCGGCATCCTGCTCATCGTGGGCATCATTCTGACCAACAAGACCATCTGCGCCGTGATCCCTGTGCTGGGCTCCGGTCCGTTCCAGCTTGTGGGCGCCGTTGTCTATCAGTCGCTGATGTTTATCATCAACAACCTCTCGATTCTGTTCTGCGTGGGCATCGCCGGCGCCATGGCAAAGAAGAACAAGGGCCATGCTTCGCTGATTGCCCTGATGTCGTTCTTCCTGTTCCTGCAGGCTAACAACATCGTGCTCAACGCCACCGGCTCTCTTGCCGAGGCGAGCGGCATGCTCGGCCTTACCGGAACCGGCCAGAGCACCGTTATGGGCATTCAGGTGCTCGATACCGGCGTGTTTGGCGGCATCATTCTTGGTTGCATCACCGGTGCCGTGTTCAACAAGTACTCGAACAAGCAGTTCCCCATTGCTCTTTCGATGTTCTCGGGCGTTCGCTTCCCGTTCCTGATCATGATCATCATCTCCTGGATCATGGGCGCTGGCTTCTGCATCGTTTGGCCTCCGGTTCAGGGTGCCATCTCCTCCGTTGCCGGCATCATTAAGGAGTCGGGCAACATCGGTCTGTTTATCTACGGCATGCTCAACAAGCTGCTCGTTCCCACCGGCCTGCACCACCTCATCTACACCCCGTTCCAGTTCTCCGATGTGGGCGGCACCCTTACGCTGGGTGATCAGGTTATCGCCGGCGCCTATCCCATCCGTGTCGCCGAGATGGCGATGACGGGCCAGCCCTTCTCCGATAGCACCTACTTCAACAGCTACACCTTCAACAACCTGTGGCCCTACATCGGTATCGGTCTCGCCTTTATCTTCACCGCTTACAAGGGGAACAAGGATAAGACCAAGGCCGTTATCATCCCGCTGATCATCACCGCCGTGCTCTCCTGCGTGACCGAGCCCATGGACTTCCTCTTTGTCTTTGCCGCTCCCGTGCTCTTTGTCGTTCACTCGGTTCTTTCCGGCATCTTTCTGGTTCTGCTCAAGGTCCTCTCCGTGCCCGCTTCGACTGCAGGCGGCATCATCAACATCGTGGTCTCCAACCTGGTCCTCGGTGTCGACAAGACCAACTGGCCGGTCATGCTGGTGCTCGGAGTCGTCAACGCCGCTCTGTACTTCTTCCTCTTCACCTTCCTTATTAAGAAGCTCAACCTTCACACGCCTGGTCGCGAGGAGGAGTCCGAGCTCGCCGAGTCCGTTGCCGAGGGCGAGGCCGCCGCGTCTGTCGCGGTGAAGCAGGGCGCTGTTGCCGCGGTTCCCGCAGAGGGCGTCGATGCAGGCATCGCCGACCTGGTCGCAGGTCTTGGCGGCAAGGACAACATCGAGGAGCTCGAGAACTGCTTTACGCGTCTCCGCGTGAACGTTAAGAACCCGGACCTCATCAATGAGGACCTCATCAACCACGTGCCCAACAGCGGCATCAACCGCAACGGCAACAATATCCAGATCATCTTTGGCATGAAGGTCGCCGAGATGCGCGACAAGGTCGAAAACGCAATTGAGAAGGAGCAGTAAACAATGATCATTACTCTGTGTGGTGGCGGATCCACCTTTACCCCCGGCATCGTCAAGTCCATCGCTCTGCGCAAGGACGAGCTCGACGTTGACGAGATTCGTCTGTACGACATCAACGAGGAGCGCCAGCGCAAGATCGGCGTGCTCGTGGACTGGATTTTGCACGAGGACCTCGGCCTGGACATCAAGCTCACGGTGACCACCGACAAAAAGACGGCTTTTACCGATGCGAGCTTCGTGTTTGCCCAGATGCGCGTGGGCGGCTACGCCATGCGCGAGCAGGACGAGAAGATTCCGCTGCGTCACGGCTGCGTTGGTCAGGAGACTTGCGGTTGCGGCGGCCTTGCCTATGGCATGCGCACCATCTTCCCCATGGTCGAGCTGATTGACGACGTTGAGAAGTATGCCAAGAAGGACTACTGGATTCTTAACTACTCCAACCCTGCCGCCATCGTCTCCGAGGGCTGCCGCGTCCTGCGCCCCAACGCTCGCATCATCAACATCTGCGACATGCCGATCGCGATTATCGACGTGGTTTGCGCCGCGCTCGATATCGACAAGAAGGATGTCGAGTACGATTACTTTGGTCTCAACCACTTTGGTTGGTTCACCTCGATCCGCCACAAGGGCGAGGAGGTGCTCCCGCAGCTGCGCGAGTACATCAAGGAGCATGAGATCCTGCTGCCCGATTCGTACCTCAAGGGCATGAGCTCGCTGATGTCCAAGAAGCCCGAGGAGGCCACCGACGAGCACCCCGAGCAGAACCGCCACACCAAGGGCAGCTGGTACTACGTCTGGAAGGGCGAGTACGAGATCATGGAGTGCTTCCCGGAGTACCTGCCCAACACGTACCTGAACTACTACCTGCAGCAGAAGGAGTTTGTCGAGCATTCCAACCCCGAGCGCACCCGTGCGAATGAGGTTGAGGAGACGCGCGAGAAGAACCTCTTCGACGGCATCGACCACTACGAGAAGACCGGCGAGATCGACGAGAGCACGTTCTATGCGGGCAGCCACGGCGACTGGATTGCCGACCTGGCTATCGCTCTGAAGAACGATACCAAGCAGCGCTTCCTGGTCATTTGCGAGAACAAGGGCGCTATCCCCAACATGCCCTACGACGCTATGGTCGAGCTGCCTGCCTACATTGGCAAGAACGGCCCCGAGGTCATCAGCCGCGACAACATTCCGCTGTTCCAGCAGGGCCTCATGATGCAGCAGCTGAACTCCGAGAAGCTCGTGGTCGAGGCTACGATCGAGGGTTCTTACGAGAAGGCGCTCAAGGCCTTCACGCTCAACAAGACCGTACCGTCGATGAAAGTCGCCAAGGAAGTTCTCGACGACATGATCGAGGCCAACAAGGGTTACTGGCCCGAGCTTAAGTAAAAGCAACAGGGTCGCTGGCCGCATGCCTAGAGCAATGCCCCGTCCACGTGATTGCGTGGACGGGGCATTGTCATTTGGTAACGCGTTTTATCAAATATGGCATTTATCTGCGGAAATGTTCGTTTTCACCGCTAAGGACGACGTTTCATACCGCCTGCCGAAGCGTGTCGCTGCCAAACAATTTTATAGGTCAGTGTTGTGCGTGTAGCAACTTCGCCCGGTCTCGCCTCCGGGCTGCCATGTGAGAGGGGATCTTATGGCTCGACTGCACGTAATGGAACGCAGCCACGCCCAGGCCGTCATGGACGACCTGCACGATGCGCTCGGACGCCGTCTGGCGGTGAGTTCGCTCGCCCCGTGTCCCGTTGAGTTTACGGCAGCGCTCGTTAACCTGTGCTCCACCCAGAGCTGCGGCAAGTGCACACCCTGCCGTGTGGGCCTGAGCGCGCTGAGCGACCTGCTCGCCGATGTGCTCGAAGGGCGCGCCGATGAGTCCACGCTCAACCTGATTGAGCGCACGGCCCGCACCATCTACCTTTCGAGCGACTGCGCCATCGGCTACGAAGCTGGCGCCATGGCACTCACGGCCATTCGCGGCTTCCGCGACGATTTTGAGCATCACATCCGCGAGCACTCCTGCGGCTTTGACCGCGAGGCCCGCGTCCCGTGCGTCTCGGGCTGCCCGGCGCACGTCGACATTCCCGGGTACATTTCGCTGGTCGAGGCCGGCCGGTATGCCGACGCCGTCAAGGTCATCCGCAAGAACAACCCACTGCCGCTCGTCTGCGGCTTGGTGTGCGAGCATCCCTGCGAGATGCATTGCCGCCGTGGCATGGTCGACGACCCCATGAACATTCTCGCCCTCAAGCGTTTTGCCGTTGAGCACAGCGACCTCAACGACCACAAGCCGCATGTAGTGGACGACACCGGTAAGCGCGTCGCCGTGATCGGCGGCGGCCCGGCCGGCCTTTCCTGTGCCTACTACCTGGCCGTGATGGGCCATAAGGTGACCATCTTTGAGCAGCGCCACCACCTGGGCGGCATGCTGCGCTATGGCATCCCCAGCTATCGTCTGCCGCGCGAGCGCCTGCAGGCCGAGATCGACTGGATCTTGAGCGCCGGCATCGACGTTGAGCTCGATCACTCCGTCAACGGCGAGGAACTTGCCCGCCTGCGCGACGAGTTCGATGCCGTCTACCTGGCCATTGGCGCCCACAGCGATAAGAAGCTCGGCCTTCCGGGCGAGGAAGCGCTCGGCGTGGAGTCGGCCGTCAAGATGCTGCGCGCCATCGGCGACGACGAGCTGCCCGACCTGAGCGGCCAGCGCGTGTGCGTCATCGGCGGCGGCAACGTGGCCA
>URUI01000090.1 GCA_900551015.1 uncultured Collinsella sp. | reverse complement strand
GGATGCATCGAAACGGCGTGAGCTCCGCCGATGCGAAATCGGTTTCGTAACGTTTCATTTCTTTCCGATGGATTCTATGACAACTATATCCCATTTATGCCGAAAAATCAAGTATTTTCAGTGATTTTCGTCTTTTGATTTTTGAGCTGCCTTCGGCGCGCCCGCCTTTTTTTGAAAACGAATTCGCTTGCTTCCTAATATATCCTTGTGAAAATGTCAACGGATTTGAGCATTTTGACCATTCAAGACGCTTGCTTTCAGAAAAAAATTTCTATTTTTTGAAAAAAGTGCTTGCACAGTTCTCGAATCATAGGTTATTATCTTCCTCGTTGAACGCGCGGGTCCAACAAAACGAACCGCGAATCAACAACATAGCATGTCGGAGTGGCGGAATTGGCAGACGCGCTAGCTTGAGGTGCTAGTGACCGCTTTTTGGTCATGCGGGTTCAAGTCCCGCCTCCGACACCATCGCATTTGAGAAGCCTCTTCGGAGGCTTTTTTGTTACCGATAGACGGTGAGGTCCACGATGGAAACGCTTGAACGCAACGAGTGGGCAGACGTTGCCCAACTAGTCGAGATCACGAGCGATGCTGTCATCATCTGCGAGCTCGACGGAACCATTCTGCATGTGAATAATCGCTTACTTGGTTTGATGTGCGAGGAACGCGCCGACGTCATCGGCGGAGATGTTAAAGACGTCCT
Source organism: uncultured Collinsella sp. (assembly GCA_900551015.1). Taxonomy (GTDB): domain Bacteria; phylum Actinomycetota; class Coriobacteriia; order Coriobacteriales; family Coriobacteriaceae; genus Collinsella. Next base: position 5,629 of record URUI01000090.1, on the reverse strand, counting down.
GTACTCGTCCGCTTTTGAACGTGCGACGGAACATCGTCTGCCATTTGAAACTGATGGCTCCGAGAACGAACTGATGCTCAAGCTGAGTGACGGCTCTTTTATTCCCGTCTTGGTTCGTGCGGGCTCCGTAACGCCTCCACACATCTTTGGGCGCCGCGCACCACGTGTCCTGGTGGCGCTTCACAGTATCGAGGAACAGTATTCTCACGACCGGCAACTCAAGCGTGCGCTTTCGGAGCTTAGAGTGGCGAACAAGCGCCTCTCTGGCACGCTCTCGGTCATTATGAGTACCGTGGGCTCCGATGAGCTGCCCAGCCTACTTGATACCGTTTTGAACCAGCTTGTAGGAACGCTCGATGCTTCGGGTGCCGCTATCTATTTTTCTGAGAGCGGTGGTTTTAAACTTCGCGGTGTTTCCAAGGAGCTGTACGACAGCTACCTGCCTGAGTTTTTGCCGTATGGCGCTGGCATTCCGACGTATGTTCTTCGTGAGTCGCGTGCCTGTCGCTTGTCGATTCAACAGGACCTTGAGGGTGATAAGGTCGCCTCCGGTATGTTCATGGATCTGGACAATCGTTCTAAGCACCTGTTGCGCATGCAGGATATGCCTCCGTACCGCAGCGAGATCTGTCTTCCCGTTTTTTACGGTACGCAGATCCTTGGCGTGCTGGAAGTTGGTTGGAAACGCCCTCAGGCACCGCTCGCCTATGACGTTAATGTGCTCGAGGTCATTTGCGATTACCTGTCTATCCAGCTGGTCGGCATGGCATCGAGCCTTCGCTCCCGTCGCACGGCCGAGCTTGGCCGCTCGCTCAATGTCTTGCGTGACGAGTTGTTTACCTTTCTAGACGATTCCGCCGCGGCTACCCAGGCGGTATCGTCCGAGATCTGCAATATGCTCAACTGCCATTTTTGCCCTATTGAGTATGACGCCAGTCTGGATTCCTACGTCATAGATTTTGAAGGCGGCAGTCGCGTTGCTTTGCCGGACGATCCCGAGAAGCTTTTCTTTTCCACGACGGCGCCAGCGGCACGTCTGGGGGCTGGCCCTGATGGCTTTGAGGCATCTGTTTTGGGCGGCACGAGCGCCGAGGACCTTAAACACGTCCGTATAACTCGCGTTGACGAATCGATGCCTATGGGAGGCTGGCTTAGGGCGCATGGCCTGCCTTGCCAGGGTCTCTACGTCGACGCCGGCATCGAGGCGGGGCGCCCGCGCTCTGAGGGCGATGGCAAGCACAGTAACGACGCGATCGTTCCTGCTTCTGTTGCGAAGGGCCCGACGACGCGCGCGCTGCTGCTTCGTGATGGTAGCCAAGAGCCGATTGATGACCTTGAATATGACTACTTGGTGCACTTGGCTCATGACTTTGAACTGATCTATGAAGGCGAATCTCAAAAGCGTGAGGAGCGCCATATCGCTCAGACCCTTCAGATTGGCATGAGAAATTCACTGGGGGATGTTCCGGGAATCGCCGCCGATTCGGTGTACCTGTCGGCCACGAACTCGGCGTTGGTCGGCGGCGATTTCTATACGCTCATCCGTCTTCCCGACGATTGCGCCGTCATGATTCTGGGCGATGTGTCTGGCAAAGGCATTGAGGCTGCATCGATGTCCGCGCTCGTCAAGACGGCCCTGACGGCATATGCCTGGGAGGGCGCTGGGCCGGCCCGCATGGCACGCTCCCTTAACAGCATGCTCATGGGCTTTTCAAGGGTCGAGACGTTCGTGACGGCCTTTATCGCCAAGATTGACCTTAAAGCCGGACGTGCAACGTATTGTTCGGCGGGCCATCCTCCGACCATGGTCATCAGGCCAGAGTCGATGCCGCTGGGTGGCGGCGAGGCCCGTGGGGGGGAGGTCGAGCTGCTTGGATGCCAATCGGGGGTAATCGGTGCCTTTGAGAGCATGGTATACGAGACAGGCGTGTTTACGTTCGCTCCTGGTGACATGCTATTTATGTACACCGACGGAACAATCGAAGCGCGTGACCGCTCGGGTGCTTTCTTTGGCGAGCAGCGCCTTCGCGACCTTCTGCTCTCTGTCTCGGGTGAGGGCGTGTCGGGCATTTGCGGCAAGGTCTTGGGCGAGCTTGACCGATTTACCGAATCGGCGCTGGACGATGACATTGCATTGGTGTCCCTTGAGTTTTTACGGGGTCGTTCATAGACGACGCTGGGCGGGCTGAATCCGTACGGTTGGGGAAACGAATGCATCGAGTGGGCTTTTTTGGGGAACCATGGTCGTATGAATGAGTGGAATGACATAGTGGTTTTGACGCCACCAGGCGATATCGACATCGCCACGGTGCCTGCGCTGCGTCGGCGGTTGGATGCTTTGATTGGCCGCGGCGTGCGTCGTGTCGTCATCAACTGCCAGGCTGTTAGCTTTATCGATTCGACGGGCTTGGCATTCCTGCTTACGCGCGCTCGTGAGCTCATGAGGCGAGAAGGCCTGCTTTCGCTCGTCAATGCATCAGGTGAAGTTGTTCGCTTTTTGGAGATTGCCCGTCTTGTCGATATTCTTCATGTCGCGGGGCCGGCACGGGAGTCTATTCCCGCCATTCCGGTGGGGGAGCTGCCTCGCTGGAGTAAGAGCGTCGAGGTCCGTCAGGGTATCGAGAATCTTCCATACTACCGACATCGCATCGCCGAACTCCTTGAATCGCTTCCGTTGCGCCGTGACGAGCGCTACGATGTCGCGTTGGCGTCGGGGGAGGCGCTGGGTAATGCCTATGACCATGCGGGCGGTATCGGGTGCGTCCTGACGGTTCAGGCCTATGGCGATCGCGTTGTGGTTGAGGTGCTTGATCGAGGTGCCGGCTATTCTATCGATGAAACGAGCGAACCGGTCGCATCAGAGGAGCGCGGCCGTGGTATCAAGCTTATGCGTATGCTCGTCGATAACGTGGAGGTTGCTCGTCGTACGGACGGCGCCGGCACGCGCGTGCAGATGGTGAAGCTGTTTAGCGGAGCGCTGGAGTCGTGTGCCTAGCCAATCGCTTTAGCGCGTTTAGCTACTAAGAACATGCGGCAGACAAGTTTTTTGAAAAAAGTACTTGCGTCTTTTGGACAACTCGCGTAAATTAATAACCCGCAAGCGGACATGGCTCAGTTGGTAGAGCACAACCTTGCCAAGGTTGGGGTCGCGGGTTCGAGCCCCGTTGTCCGCTCCAAACGCAGCAGCCCGACTACTACGGTAGCCGGGCTTTTTCGTACCCATCGCTTGGGCTCGAACCCGAGAGGGAGCGAGCGTTAAGCAAACGCGGAGCGTTTGTAGCGAGCTGGCGAGGACGCCGGCAGGCGGCCGAAGCCGGTGCGGATCCGCGAAGCGAATACGCAGACGCCCCGTTGTCCGCTCCAACTATCTTACGCGGTTCTAACGAACCGCGTTTTTTGTTGACGCTGCGCGAGCCCCGGGCACCCCATCTTGCCCCTCAATCGTCGGTCGCGTACATAAAGTACGCTTCCCTCCTCTTTCGCGGCAACTTGGGGCACCCGGAGCCCGCTCGCTGTCGTGGCCGGAGGAGTGGGCCTTCCGTTCTTTTCACTGATCGATCGATTCGTCCCAGGAGACTCGAACCCGAGAGGGAGCGAGCGTTTTGGGGCGTGGCTGTGGCGTTGTTTGCCGCGAATGTCCGCTTTGGGCGTATCATCGTGGGCATCTCGCAAAACCTCGTTGCAAGGGAGACTCATCCCATGACTACAGAAAAGTCCTCGTCGCGCCCATGGATGTCCGATGCCGCGATCTATCAGATCTATCCGCGCTCGTTTAAGGATTCGACTGGTTCGGGTCTGGGCGATATCGCGGGCATTACCCAGCAGATGGACTATCTTGAGCAGCTGGGCATCGAGGCTATCTGGCTGAGCCCGTTTTACCCATCGCCTCTTGTCGATGGCGGCTATGATGTGGCGGACTACTGCGATGTCGACCCACGTCTCGGCTCGCTTGACGACTTCGATGACATGATCGCTGCGGCTCATGCGCACGGCATCAAGGTCATCGTCGACATCGTGCCCAACCATTCGTCCAACCAGCACCCCTGGTTCAAAGCCGCTCTTGCCGCCGGCCCCGGATCACCCGAGCGCGCCCGTTATATCTTCCGCGATGGTCGCGGCGAGCACGGCGAGCTGCCTCCCACCAATTGGAATGCCAACTTTGGCGGCCCCGCCTGGACGCGCGTCGCGGACGGTCAGTGGTATCTGCACATGTTTACGCCCGAGCAGCCGGACTTTGACTGGTCATGCCCCGAGGTTCGCGCGTTCTTTTGCGACGTCCTGGCGTTTTGGAGCGATCGAGGCGTCGATGGCTTTCGCATTGATGTGGCGCACGGTCTCGCCAAGGATCTCGACCGCGATGATCTCGACCAGTGGCATCTCGCCGAGGGCGATGACATGGTTGACGACGGCACCCATCCGCTGTGGGATCGCAACGAGGTTCACGAGATCTATCGCGAGTGGCGCCGCGTGTTCGACCGCTATAATCCGCCGCGCAGCGCTGTTGCCGAGGCGTGGGTGCTGCCCGAGCGCCAGTATCTCTACGCGCGCCCCAGCGAGCTTGGCCAGACATTTAACTTTGAGTTCGCCAAGGCCACTTGGACCTATGATGACATGCACGCTGCAATCGAGGAGGGCTTGAAGGCAGCCATCGAATCCGATTCCGCCTCGACCTGGGTACTTTCCAACCACGACGTGCCTCGTGTGGCGACGCGCTTCGCCCTGCCGCAGATCAAGGCGACGCGCTACCACCAGATTGCGCTCGACTGGCTCTTACGCGACGGGTCGTCTTATGACGAGGACCGTGAACTCGGCGAGCGCCGCGCGCGGGCGGCCCTTTTGCTTGAGCTGGCGCTTCCGGGCTCGGCATACGTGTATCAGGGTGAGGAGCTCGGCCTTTTTGAGGTGGCTGACATCCCGTGGGCTGCACTCGAAGATCCCACTGCGACCAATACGCACGGATCGAAGCGCGAGAAGGGGCGCGACGGCTGTCGTGTGCCCCTGCCGTGGGTGGCGACGGACGATCCCGCGCAGGGCGGATCGTTTGGATTTTCGCCGATGGACGCCGATGCGGCGCCCCATCTGCCGCAGCCTGCATGGTTTTCCGATTACGCTGCCGATAGGGAAGAGGCGGACCCGACATCGATGCTTGCGCTCTATCGTGACGCCCTCTGGCTGCGGCGCAAGCTGCGCGGGTGCGCTAACGATCTTGCGTGGCTCGATCTTGACGGGCGCACCGGCCTTGCGGATGGTGCCGAGGGCGCTGAGGGCGGCGTCATCGCCTATCGCCGCGACAACGGCTGGGCGTGTGTGACGAACTTCGGTGCAGCACCCGTGGAGCTGCCGGCGGGCAAGGTCCTGCTCACCTCATCACCGCTTGCAGACGGCAGACTTGCGCAGGACAGCTCTGCCTGGATCATGCTCGCTGAGTTGTAGGGGGCCTCTTGCGGCGAGTTTGCGTTTGCTCGCGCTTTCCGTGGTGGCTGATGTCTTCGCGAGGTTCGAGAGGGCGTCGCAAAACTTTTCAAAAAAAAGTTCTTGCATAGGATGCGGGTATCACGTAAGATTAATCCTCGTAAGCGGACATGGCTCAGTTGGTAGAGCACAACCTTGCCAAGGTTGGGGTCGCGGG
>URUI01000089.1 GCA_900551015.1 uncultured Collinsella sp. | reverse complement strand
GCACGTGGGATGCGCAAGGCAAGGCCACCGTCACCACGGGCGAGGACGGCCGCGTGACCGTCTCGGGCGTGGACTCGGGCAAGCTGGAGGTCCGCGAGCTCAAGGCCCCCAAGGGCTACACCGCCTTTGAGGGCACGCGCTGCGTGACGGTCAAGGCCGAGGGCCTGGATGTCGACCAGGTGGCGGCCGCCAAGCCTAAGGTGACCGTATCGGCCGAAAGCCCTCTGCGAGTTGATGCCGCCGATGCCGGGAAGGGTTTAGTCGAGTTGTCGGTGCTTAACACCCCAAGTAACGAAGTGAGTCGAGGCTTTATGCCCTCGACGGGAGATAGAACGTTGGTGTTGGTAACGGCTTTGGCCGTCATCGGAGTAGTGGCTATTGTCGTCGCGCTCGTCATCAAGCGGGGAGGAGGTCGCCATGATAAATAATTGTCCCCCCCCCTTGCTCAGTGGCGTACTACCTCCGTAGCGATTAGAGCGCAGGGAAATGAGCCTGCTGACTTTTGGTGATGACGAGAATTAAAGCAACCTCCAAGAAAGAGGTCCCAACATGAAAACAACCAAGAACATCGCACGCCTGGCAGTAACCGCCGGCCTCACCGCAGCCCTGAGCTTCGGCGGCGTGATGGCGACAGTCACGATGGCGTTTGCTGCGGAGGGTGCTGCCCCCAGCTATTCGCTCACGATTAACAAGTCCGTGGACAATGACTCCACTTCGTTCAAGGCGTATCAGATTTTTAAGGCTGACGTTATTGACGGAAAGTCCGGTAAGGTTGCGTCCAACATTGAGTGGGCGAGTGATGACGCAGAGACTGCGGTCCTGAAGGTGCTTGTTGATAATAATGCCCCAGGGATTACCTTAGACTCGACCGCTTCTGACGTTGCCGACTACCTTTCCAAGATCACTGATACCACTGATACCACGAGTCTGCCGCAGAGCAGCATCCTTAACAAGATTGCCTTGGCTGTAGAGAAGAGTGTTACCGCTACGGGCGATTCCTTTGCCGCCGGTCGCGCTTTCACCACTACGAGCGCTGGCTACTACCTGTTCATGACCGATACCGACTCGCTCAGTGCGAATGAGAAGCAGACCGGTACCTCGCCGATCTTTGCAGTCGTGGGCGGCAACGCAGTGGTCGTTACCGAGAAGACGAGCATCCCGACCGTGACGAAGCAGGTCAAGGACGATGGTGCGGACAACGACTGGAAGTACAAGGCGGACTCCCAGATGGGTCAGACCGTTCAGTACAAGCTGACCGGCACGGTTGCAAGCAATGTCGACACGTTCAGCACCTACTATTATGAGTTCCACGATGAGCTGTCTGCCGGTTTGACTGTTGATAAGTCCACTGTCAAGGCCGTGATTGGTGAGACTCAGATCACGCCTACTTCTGTGACCGTGTCTGATCCCGATTCAAATGGCAGAACGGTCTTGAGCGTAAAGTTTGACAATCTTAAGGCTGCCGCCACGGCGGCCGGCGTCACTGTCGGCGAGCATACAAGGGTCGTTGTCACGTACAGCGCCAAGCTCGACCCGAATAAGTCCCAGCATGTCGTTGTCGGTGGCACGGGCAACTCCAACACCGTCAAGCTTATCTACTCCAACAACCCTGGCCACGATTCCCGGGGTGAGTCTGTGCCCGACACCGTGCGCGACTACACCTATGCGCTCAAGCTCGTCAAGAAGGACGCGACGGATGAGAATAAGATACTTAAGGGCGTAAAGTTCACCATCCGTGCCACTGATCCCGACGATATTGCATCCAAGGACATGTATGTCCAGGAGAATGGCTCCCTCGGTACTGAGGCTTATGAGTTCACGACCACCGACTCCGGCGAGATTAACGTCAAGGGCCTCGATGCCGGCACCTACACCGTCAAGGAGACCCATACGCTCGCCGGCTATAACACCATCCCCGAGTTCACCTTCACCATCAAAGCCATTGGATTCAACCAAGCAGAGGGAGAGGGAGAAAACAAGATTACGGTCGAGACGAGCACCAGGGGTTCCAATTTAGTCGAGGTTGACACGACTAACACGGACAACGGTACTGCTGCCTTGATCGTCAAAAACAAGCAGGGTTCCGGCCTCCCGCTCACCGGTCTCAATGGCGTGACCTTCACGTGGATCGCTGGCGGCGCGGTGCTGTGCATCGGCGTGGCGCACCTCATCCGCAGCCGTAAGCAGGCTGAGGAGTCCGAGCAGGAGTAACGCTCGCTCACCCATCCCTTTGGCAGGTGGGATGCGATGGCCATGAGACTTGCGGACACTTTTCTCGTCCATCTACGTTCTTGCTTTGCCATTCTCTTTTCGGGGTAGATTCCACGCTGGAGTCTGCCCCGTTTTTTGGGATAACGCAGCCAGCCTCTACCGTCCGATGCGGGTACGTTCGTCATCGCGTTTCTTGACTCGTATGAGGTTCGGATTAAGGTCCGTAGGCGCACACGCGGTGCGGACGGTAGAAGGCATTTGCGCCGCAACAAGCGCAAATAAGAATGCCCGGGGTTAGAGGCCCGGGCATTTAACAAAACCAGAAAACTAGGCCGCCCGCGCTCTCGTACACTTACGCGGGGTGCGTCGTTTTCCATTGACATTGTATCCCGAATCGCCCCGCCGATTCGGGACATTTTGAAAACTCAAATGCTGGCTTATGCACGAAAGGAATCTCGTTAATTCCGAAAATTATGTATAATTCCAATATAAACTGGAATTAAACGAAAACGATGGAAATGAACGAAGCGCTAATCTACTTACAAGAAGCACTAGGCCTCTCTGCCAAGACCAAAAATTGGCCTGGATCCGCACGCTTGCCGCTGCATCTGCGGGCGATTGAGGTCCGCGCTGTTTACGCAAACGGTTTTTCGTTTTTGCTTGCAAGTTTGCCTACTGGCGTCGGACTTCCCGAGGTTAAGAGAGTCTATAGTCAGCTAGCCTTGCGTGCGGAGATTCCTGTTGTCGTTTCGTTTCCTGATGCCGATGCACGTCAGCGCAAAGCATTGGTCGCACAAGGGATTCCGTTTGTCTGCCCCGGTAGACAGGCTTTTCTTCCATTTATGGGCACAGCTTGCACGGAGAGGGGCGGTGTCCGGTCTCGCAATCACGCGTCCAAGATGTCACCCAACGCACAGGCTGCCGCAATCTGGGGAGCAGCCCAGGAGCCATATCGTCCCTATGACCTTTGTCGTGCGCTTGGGATCTCGGCAAGCCGTGCGAGTGAGGCCATAACCGAGCTTGTCGACAGGGGACTCGCGAGGCGCGAGCGTTGCGAGCGACGTGTCGTCGTGTTCCCTGTTGCCGTTGACCTTCTGCTCAGCGAACACATGGCAGAGCTCTCCTCGCCTGTCTCGAAGGTCTTTTTTGCAAGGAAGACGCCGCAGATCGACTATCTTGTTGACGCCGGGGAGACGGCGCTCGCTGCGCGTTCGATGCTCGCTGCACCGGGCATGGAACAAAAGGCCGTCTTAAGAAGTGCATGGCGTCAACTGAGCGACCTCGAAGTCGCAGACGGGGAGTTGCCGGATAACGAAACGGCGATGGTTCAAGTGTGGCGCTATGCGCCCGTGTTTGCCGGCTCCTCCCGCGTCGACGACATTTCGCTTGCGCTATCTTTGGCGGCAATCGACGATGAGCGAATTCAGCTCGAAGTCGATCGCATGTTTGGAAAGGAATATCCATGGCAAGAAGCGCTGTAGAAGGTCTCCAAGAATTTCAGCAGCATATGCAAGAAGCTGCAGGATCGTATGCCCTTATCGGCGGCACGGCATGCGACATTTTGCTCGCGGAGGCGGGGCTTTCGTTCAGGGCGACTCACGATTTTGATGTGGTAATTGTCGCCGATGACCGGTTGCCTCAGACGGCGGAAGCCATATGGACTTTGGTGCGTGATGGCGGCTACCGCTGCGGCTGGGGCGAAGGTAAAGGCTCATGTTTTTATCGGTTTACAGAGCCTAAGAGGCCGGGTTACCCCCATATGATCGAACTCTTCGCGAAGTGCCCCGACTTTCTAAAGGGTCGTGAGGGGATTGATGTGGCGCCAATTCACGTTGATGAAAACATAAGCAGTCTGTCGGCAATTTTGTTGGACGATGCTTACTACAGCTTGTTCCTTCAGGGAATTCGGACCGTAGGCGGCGTTTCGGTTCTGGGTACGGAATACATTGTCCCATTCAAAGCGAAGGCGTATCTCGACCTAAAAGCTAGAAGGGAAGCGGGGGAGAACGTTGATTCGAGGAAGGTAAAAAAGCATAAACGCGATGCGCTGAGGCTTGCTCAGCTGCTTGGCGAGTCGGAAGGTGTCGACCTGCGCGGAGAACTGAAGGACGATATGCTTGCGTTTGTTAAAGATTGTGAGGTGGGCGACGTCAATCTGAAACAGATCGGGGTTGCGGGCGCAACGATGGTGCAGTTGCTCGAGACGATGAAAGCAACATATGGCTTGATTGGTTGAGTGGAGCTACGTGGCCCGGACGGTGCAGTCTAGCTGCGTTGTCCGGCGCGGAAGCTCGCTAATCGGCTATTATTTGTTTAGACAACTTGAGTTGTAGAGGAGTGACTGGCGATGGTGCAGGGCGCCAAACATATGAAGAGCAATAACGCCGCGGCCAACGGTGGCTCAAGCCCTCAGCCCAAACCTCAACAAAAGCCCAAGCGCCGCCGCAAGCGACTGCCGCGTTGGGCCGATCGACTCATCACCATCGTCATCATCCTTATTGGCGTGGGCCTTATGACCTGGCCGTGGATCTTGGACCGGCTCGAGGCCTCGGGCGTGTTCAACCAGATCAGCACCGTGTCCAGCACCGTGGACGCGCTGTCTGCCGAGGAGCGCGAGCGCATCCTGCTCCAGGCGCGCTCCTTTAACGAGCAGCTGGCGGGCGAGGCCACCGAGCTCCCCGCCGACCGGATCGAGCCCTACGCTCAGCAGCTCATCTTTGACCGCGACCCCATGATGAGCTGGGTCGAGATCCCCTCCATCGACGTGAGCATGCCCATCTACCACGGCACGAGCGAAGAAGTCCTTATGGCGGGCGTCGGCCACCTGGAGGGCACGAGCCTGCCGGTGGGCGGCACCTCGACGCATTGCGTGCTCACCGCGCACTCGGGCATGCGCAACCTGAGCATGTTCGACGACATCCATTCGCTGGAACCCGGCGACCTGGTGCTGCTGCACACCATGAACAAGACGCTCGCCTATAAGATGGTGGACTCCGAGGTGGTGCTGCCCGAGGAGATGGAGTCGCTGACCATCGAGCCCGGCGCCGACAAGGTGACGCTCGTCACCTGCACGCCCTACGGCGTGAACGACCATCGCCTGCTGGTGCATTGCGTGCGCACCAAGTACAACAAGAAGGACGTTGACAAGCAAAAGTCGCTGGCCGGCCGCCACTGGGGCAAGCGCGAGTTCGCCGTGCTCATCGTGGTCGTGGCCATTGTACTGTTGCTGCTGGACATCGTGATCCACACGATCCGTAAGCGCCGCAAGGCCAAAGCCTCGGCATAAGGCATCGTTCAGAACCACCACAATGGGGACAGGCACCTTTGTGGTGGTCGGGACTTCCAAACCATCACAACATTCGATGAAAATCGCGATTTTGGCGAAAAACGTCGAATGTTGTGATGCTTTTCGTTGCGGGCGGGACGGTTTTCGTTGTGAGCAGTACGGTTTTCGCTATGGACGGTGCGGTTTCGCTGCAGAACCGCCAGCCCGCCGCCTGTCAATCGCCGCTCTCGTTACGTTTTCGCTGCATTTGGGTAAAGCGCCTGCTCCAAGCGGCGTTGCCTTGTATACTAGAGCGGTTTATCTGTTATGCGGAAGGGAGCGCCTATGGCACTCAGCGAGAAAGACGTGCGCGGCATCGCCGAGTACGCAAAGATCGCACTGACCGATGACGAGCTCACCCAGATGACGTCCTACATGAACGACGCCGTCCAGATGCTCGAGCCCGTCTTGCAATATGACTTGCCCGACGTGGAGCCCACGTTCCATCCCATCGGAAGCCTGTCCAACGTGATGGGCGACGACCTGCGCGAGCCCGAGCGCGACCTGCCGCTCGACGTCGCGCTCGAAAACGCCGGCAGCGCGCGCGACCGCTACTTCCGCGTGCCGTCCATTTTGGGAGAGGGGGAGAGCGAGTAATGGCGCAGAGCTTCGATTCCCTTACCGCCGCCCAGATCGCCGCGGGCGTTTCTGCCGGCGACTTTACCGCTACCGAGGTGGCCCAGGCCTCCCTTGCCGCCATCGAGGCGCGCGAGGGCGGCGGCCCCGCCGAATACTTCGACTGGAACTGGATCGCGTCGTTATTCGCCAGACCGCTGCTTTGATTTCCCATACTTGCCTGGTTGGACAACGCA
>URUI01000088.1 GCA_900551015.1 uncultured Collinsella sp. | reverse complement strand
CGGTCGAGGCGGTCGCGGCGGCCGCAGGGCAGGACGAGTCCGACGAGCCGACCATATCCACCGAACAGTTTGGTGTCGTAGCACCGCTTCTCGCACCGACGCCCGCGTTCGCAGCTGCTGCGCCCGCTGACGCCACGAACGAACTCGCGCCCGCCGCAGACGCCTATCTCCGCGCGCTGCTCGAGCACAACGCAGTACAGGCGGAATCGGCGGTAGTGCAATCGGAGCAGAGCGAGGACATGCTCGTCGATACCATCAACGAGGCGCTCTTTGACCTGGTGGGCGACACCGTAATTGAATTTAGCGCGGCAGGGCCGCAGATTATCGAGGACTACGAAGCAGACGTGAGAGGATACCTAGACCATGAGTGATACCGCATCCGCAGCACCTCGCGTGCCCAAGCGCGTCGCTGCCGTCATTCTCAACTCGCTCAAGGGCGGTGTGGTCCCGCGCATCGGCCTTCCTTACATCACCGTAGGGCGCGAGGTCGAGATCCGCGCCCTGCTCACCGATCTGAGTCTCATCGCCGACGGTGGCGCGAGCTTCCGCTTTCTGGTCGGTCGTTACGGCGCCGGCAAGAGCTTTTTGCTCCAGACTATCCGCACGCACGCCATGGGCGAGGGATTCGTCGTCGCTGATGCCGACCTGTCGCCCGAGCGCCGCCTGCAGGGCGGTCAGGGACAGGGCCTTGCCACCTACCGCGAGCTCATCCGCAATATATCGACCAAGACGCGCCCCGAGGGCGGTGCGCTCAACCTTATTCTGGATCGCTGGGTCGCCTCGTGTGCCGACGTCGACGAGTCGATCGTCAATGCCCAACTGGCCCCGCTCGAGGAGATGGTCCACGGCTTCGACTTCACCCGCATGCTCCGCCGCTATCGCATGGCCGCATCCGGGGGCGACGAAGAGGCCATGAGCCGCGTGACCAAATGGATTCGCGGCGAATACCGCACCAAGAGCGAGGCACGCTCCGAGCTGGGCTCCTCGACCATCATCAGCGATGACGACTGGTACGACTACGTTAAGCTCATTGCGCGCTTTTTGGTCTGCAGCGGCTACAAGGGCATGCTGGTGCTCATCGACGAACTCGTGAATCTGTATAAGATTCCCAACGCCATCACGCGCCAATACAACTACGAGAAGATCCTGACCATGTACAACGACACGCTCCAAGGCAAGGCGCAGTACCTGGGCATGATCATGGGCGGCACGCCAACCTCCATCGAAGACCGCCGCCGCGGCGTGTTCTCCTACGAGGCCCTGCGCAGCCGACTCGCTCAGGGCCGCTTTGCGCGCGAAGACTTTAAGGACATGCTCGCGCCCATCATCCGCCTGCAGCCACTCACCTACGAGGAGCTGCTGGTGCTCATCGAAAAACTCATGCAGATCCATGCCGGCTACTTTGGCTGGACGCCCACGCTTACCGAGAACGACTTGGTGGACTTCCTCAAGATCGAGTTCGGTCGCGTGGGAGCCGACACGCATCTGACGCCGCGTGAAGTCATTCGTGACTTTATCGAGCTGCTCGACATCCTATGCCAAAACCCCGACGCCAACGTGGCCGAGCTGCTGCAAAGCGTCGGCGGCGACGCGTTGGCGCCGGCAACCGCAACAGGCGACACCGATACCGCAGGCGGCGACCGTAACTTCGCCGAATTCACCATCTAACCTGCCAATAAGGGACAGGTTTATTTTGGCAGGTTTTATCTGGGCAAACGTTGAGACTGTAATGCAGCAAGCCGTTGTCGGCAGCGTTGAGAAATTCGTTTTTGAGAGGAGGCCCCGTGAACGCCTTTGACCGCTACGCCCCGTTTATCCAAGACTTCATCTACTCCCACGATTGGGAGAGCCTGCGCTCCATCCAGGTTGCGGCGGCAGATGCCATCTTCAACACGCAAGACAATGTGCTCCTGACGGCATCCACGGCATCTGGCAAAACTGAGGCGGCCTTCTTTCCCATCCTGACCGAGTTTTGGGAGAACCCGCCCGCGAGCGTGGGCGCCCTCTACATTGGCCCCCTCAAAGCACTCATCAACGACCAGTTCGTTCGCCTCAACGACCTGTGCAAAGAAGCCGATATCCCTGTCTGGCACTGGCACGGCGATGTCTCGCAGTCGCACAAGGCCAAGCTCATCAAAAAACCGAGCGGCATCTTGCAGATTACGCCCGAATCACTCGAGGCGCTCCTGATCCATAAGCACATGGCGATCCCGCGCATGTTTTGCGACCTGCGCTACGTGGTCATCGACGAGGTTCACTCGCTCATGCGCGGCGACCGTGGCGGGCAGACGCTCTGCCTTGTCGAGCGACTCTCGCGCATGGCCGGCGTGCAGCCTCGACGCATTGGCCTTTCCGCTACCATCGGCGACCCCGAGCGCACGGGCGCTTTTCTCTCACAGGGAACGGGGCGCGACTGCGTTATCCCCCGCTTTGAAGAACCGCGCCGCGTGTGGCGCATCTCCATGGAGCACTTCTACAACTCGGGCCCCCAGGCACAGCAGCGGGGATTCGTAGGCACAGGTCCGCAGGAAGCCGAAGTGCTCGCATACGAGCGCATCGAGGCGGTGGCGCCCACGGCACTGCCGGCCGACACCAAAGACATGCGCCGCAGCGGACAGCTCACACAGGAGGAGCGCCGTCAACGTCGCGAACGGGCACAGGATAAGGCTACCTCCGGGAACCGCCGCACTTCTTCGGCCCCCGAGGGCGAAGTCGATATCCCTCGGGCCGCTGAGCAGGCGCTCCTCAACCCCACCGACACCGCGCCCGAAAACGCCGATCCCGGCATGGGCTATATCTTCGAACACACCCGCGGGCGCAAGTGCTTGGTCTTTGCCAATTCGCGCGAGGAGGCAGAGGCCGTGTGCTCCATGCTGCGCAGCTACTGCGAGAGCCGGCACGAGCCCGACCGCTTTCTCATCCACCATGGCAATCTTTCGGCATCGCTGCGCGAGACGGCCGAGGAACTCATGCGCGATGAGGAGCAGGCGCAGACAACCGTCACCACCTCCACGCTGGAGCTCGGTATTGATATCGGCCGTCTGGAGCGTGCCTTCCAGATCGACGCGCCGTTTACCGTCAGCTCCTTTTTGCAGCGTATGGGGCGCACGGGCCGCCGCGATCTTCCGCCCGAGATGTGGTTTGTCATGCGCGAGGAGGAGCCCGAGCCGCGCACGATGATGCCCGAAACGATACCTTGGAAGCTCCTGCAGGGCATCGCGCTCGTACAACTCTATCGCGAGGAAAAGTGGGTCGAGCCACCCGAGCTCGATCGTCTCCCCTACAGCCTGCTCTATCACCAGACTATGTCGACCCTCGCCAGCACCGGCGAGCTCACGCCGGCCGAACTTGCCCAGCGCGTGCTCACGCTCAGCTATTTCCACCGTGTCTCGGCAGACGATTACCGTGTGCTGCTACGTCACCTCATTAAGATCGACCATATCCAGGTCACCGAAGGTGGCGGGCTCATCGTGGGTCTCGCGGGCGAGCGCATCATCAACAACTTTAAGTTCTACGCCGTGTTCCAGGAAAACGAGGAGTTTACCGTCCGGAGCGAATCGGCCGAGCTGGGCACGATCGTTAATCCGCCCCCGCCCGGTGAGCGCATCGCCATCGCCGGACACTGCTGGATTGTCGAGGAAGTGGACTGGAAGCGCCACACTGTCTTTGCCACGCAGGTCAAGGGCCGGGTGCCGGCCTACTTTGGCGACTGCCCCGGCGACATTAACACGCATGTGCTCGAGCGCATGCGCAAGGCGCTCAACGAGCACGCGACATATCCGTACCTTATGGGTAACGCACGGGCCCGCTTGGCGCAGGCTCGTCATACCGCCGAGATTTCGGGCGCGGGAACTAAGCCGCTCATCAATCTGGGCGGCGATACCTGGGTGCTCTTCCCCTGGCTGGGCAGC
This sequence comes from uncultured Collinsella sp., assembly GCA_900551015.1. GTDB lineage: Bacteria > Actinomycetota > Coriobacteriia > Coriobacteriales > Coriobacteriaceae > Collinsella. The sequence goes on along the minus strand of URUI01000088.1, from coordinate 2,468 downwards.
TACGCCTTTTTGGCGCTCGAGCGCATGCTCAAGATTAAATGTGCCGCGGAGCTGGGCCTTCGCGGGCTCGATCCGTCACGCCCGTACTTTATGCAGTTTAAGATGAAGGCCGATGAGGAGACGTTCTTTGAGGTGCTCGCCGCCGAGGCCGAGAAGGACTTCGATCCCATCGAGCTCGTCTATCCTGGCGAGGTGCCTTACTTTGACCGCTACGACGAGTTTGTTCCCGAAGAGCTCGTGCGCAAGGGCTTTGCCGAAGGTGTGCTCGACATAGAGGGCATGAAGCAGCGCGTTCTCGGCTGGCGCGACCACGCCTAAGACCAGTCTATTTTGGGACGGGGAGACTTACTTGTCGTGAAGGACGGTGCCGAGGAAGTCGGTGTCGAAGGGCACGGCTTCGGCAAAGGCGTAGTCGCCGTCGCTGGCGATGAGCAGGTAGTTTTCCTCGCCGCCGAACTTCGCATCGCCACATGGGACCACCCAGGCGTGGACGAATACCTCGAGTGCCGCGGCAGCGCAGTCGCGAAGGAACGTCACATCGCTCCCCTCGTTTGCGCTCACGATATTGGCAACGTAGATGCCGCCGGCATTCAGGCTGCCCCGCACCAGGCGCAGCGCCTCAACGGTCGCCAGCTCGCGAACGGGCTCGGCACCGCCAAAGCAATCGCTCACGACCACGTCGTAGCGACGATGGCCCACGCTCGTCACACCCAGATACGAGCGAGCCTCGGCGGTAATCACCCGCAGGCGGTCGCCCACCGCGCGCTCCAGCTCGTCCAGGTAGAACCAACGGCGCGCCAAGCGCGTTATCTCTCCGTCATACTCGATAACGTCCATACGCAAGCCCTCGTGCGACACCAGCGCATATTTGGGATAGGCAAACCCGCCGCCACCTAGCATAAGCATACGGCTGATACCGTGACCATAAGCGTCGCGCATCGCATCCTCGGCCTCAAACACATCGTCAAACGCACGATAGTACGCAAAGACGGGCTCTGCCCAACGCTCGCCAACGTAGGTCGCGCTTTGGTAGACACTGCCTTGCACCAACACGCGGACTTCCTCACCGCTCTCATCGTGCACGCGCTTCACACGCGCCAACCCATTGCGGGTCCTCGCGACCTGCAGGCAGGCGGCGCGAACAGCGACGGCGGCCGCACCGAGCGCCGCAGCTCCCAGGGCAACGCCGGCAACGACGCCAGCAGAAACACTCGGCTTGTTCATCTAGAGCTCCTTTTGCAGATAGAGTCCATGGTCGTAAAAACCCAAATGGCGATAGTACTCACGCGTGCCGATCGCACTGATCACGTTGATGCGTGCATAGCCCGCATCCCGAGCAATCTCGCACGCACGCTCAACCAACGAGCGCCCCAGTCCATGATGCTGAGCCGCCTGGCCTTGATCGCCCACGCGCGCTGCCATGCCATACACGTGCACCTCGCGAATCATCGCCTCGTCCGGCGTCGTCGGCAACTCGTCCGCATGCGCGGCAACAAACGCGCGGTCGGGCAGCGACAAGCGCAAAAAGCCCGCGATCTTGCCCTGCGGCGTCACCCACTGCAAAAAGCGCTCATGTGTCACCGGCGTCTCGTACGCCACGTCCTCGTCAAGGGTCAACTCGCCCAGGTCGGCGCCCGCCGTGCTGATCTCGCGATAGCGAATCTCGCGCACCTTGGCGCCCTTGCCCTGCGCCGCCAGGCGATTCTCGACCAGCTGGCGAAGGTTGGGCTTCTTGTTGCCCACCATAATGTCATCGGAACTAAAGTCGCGAATCATACGGCTAATGCGGCAGAACGCCGGCGTCACCACGATGTCGTCGGCCAGCACATCGAGCAGCTCGTCCTCGGTATAGGGGCGCCACTCACCACGCTCGTAGCATCCCACCAGACGCGAGCCCTCAATGAGCGCACACGGGTAGACCTTGGCCTCGTCGGGCATAAAGGCGCCCTCGGTCATAAAGCGCTCGTAGTCACGCTTGTCCCCCGCGGGCGTGGCGCCCAGCAAGTTGAGCATAAAATGCGCGTGAATCTTAAAGCCAAACAGTCGCGCAAGCGAAAACGCCCGCTCGATCTGCTCCACCGAAATGCGGCGCTCATTGATATCGAGCAGATGCTGGTCGAGACTTTGGATACCCATCTGAATCTTGGTGCAGCCCAGACGGCGGATGAGCGTGAGCGCCTGCGGCGTTACGGCATCGGGACGCGTCTCGATAACGAGCCCCACTACGCGATGCTTCGCCGTCTCGTTGATGCGCTGCTGACGCTCGAGCTCCTCCATCGTTGCTGTCTGCCACTCGGCGATCTCGCCCCACGGCGTGCCGGGGCCGTACAGACGACGGACCGCACGGTTGTAGCAGCCCACGGCAGCATCCACACGCCCCTGCTCGTCGGCAACGCCGGCAGCAAGCTCGACCTCGTCTGTCGCAATGCCGGCGGCCCGATAGCGCTCACGGCGCTCCGCCACCACCG
>URUI01000087.1 GCA_900551015.1 uncultured Collinsella sp. | reverse complement strand
GGAAAAGTTCAGCATCACCTATCGGGACAATGCCGCCCGCGATGCCGCCGTGGCGCTCGCTCGCTACACCGGCGGCGCCGTTGTGGTCTCGGGCGAAGTCGACCTGATTACCGACGGCACGACCGTGGCCAAATCCCACGGCGGCAGCCCGCTCATGTCCAAGATCACCGGCTGCGGTTGCTCGCAGGGCGGCGTGCTGGCCGTGTACGCCTGTGCTACCGATCCGTTTACGGCAGCAGTCTGCGGCACCGCCGTCTACAACGTTGCCGGCACGCGTGCCGCCGCCGTCGCCGATGCCCCGGCAAGCTTTAAGGTCGCCTTTATCGACGAGCTCTACCGCGCAACCGCCCAGGATATTGCCGACAACCGACTCGAGCTCGAGGAGGCATAAGCCATGTCCGAACCCGCAACCAATGCCGGCATGAACACGCTCGTCGCCGTGGCCATCGCCCCATGCGGCACCGGCGACGAGCTGTCCGCCGAGGTCGCCGAGGTCGTGCGCGTCATTCGCGAGAGCGGCCTTCCCAACCGCACCACCTCGATGTTCACCGAGATCGAGGGCGACTGGGACGAGGTCATGCAGGTCGTGCGCGACGCGACCTTTGTGTTGGCGAGCAAGGGCATCCGCACCGAAGTCGTGCTCAAAGCCGATATTCGACCCGGATTTACCGACACCATGACCGGCAAACTCAAGCGCATGGAAGCACAGATCAAAAAGCAGGAGGAAGCACAATGAGCATCCGCGACAACCTTGATATCTCGGCCTATCTGGTACTCGGCCCCGAAAACACCCTCGGACGCCCCGTGGGCGATGTGGTGGCCCAGGCACTCGACGCCGGCTTTACCTGCATCCAGGTGCGCTCCAAGGTGGCAAGCGCCCGCGAGATCATTGCGCTGACCGACGACGCCGCGCAGGCAATCGCACAGGCCGGCAAGACCGGTCAGGTCGCCCTGTTAATCGATGACCGTCTGGACTGTGTGCTTGCCGCGCGCGAGCAGGGCATTGCCGTCGATGGCGTGCACGTAGGCCAGAGCGACATTCCCGTCGAGGTCTGCCGCAAGCTGCTGGGCCCCGATGCCATTGTGGGCCTTTCGGCCCGTTGCGAGGAGATGCTCGAGTACGTCAAGACCGCCGACATGAGCCTGGTCGACTACCTGGGCATCGGCCCGCTCCACGAGACCGAGACCAAGCGCGACTGCGGACGCGCGGCCGACGGCTCTATCATCACCAAGAGCTTTGAGGACCTTGCCGCACTCCACGCGGCAAGCCCCGTGCCCATCGTGGTGGGCGGCGGCGTTAAGACGGCCGACTTGCCGCAGCTTAAGGCCACCGGCGTCGACGGCTTCTTTGTGGTAAGCGCCGTCTGCAGCGCCGACGACCCCCGTGCCGCAGCCAAGGACCTTGTCGACACCTGGCAGCAGGCATAGGCCTATGCCGAGCAGCTGCTCCGCAGCCTCATACCTTCGACAGCGGAAAGCGCATCCCAGTTTGGACGTCCATTCTGGGATGCGCTTTCCATATAGAGGGCCAGCGGAAAACGCATCCCATTCCAAGCGCAAATTTTGGGATGCGGTTTCCGCGACCGCCCCCTCGCGGAAACCGCATCCCAGTCTGAGCGCATATTCCGGAATGCGCTTTCCGTAGCAGCCCTTACCCCGCCAGATACGCTTCCAGCGCGGGCAGCGTCGCCTCCGCATCGCGACGGCCGATCTGATAGATGCGTTCGAGTTCCTCGGGCTCGCGGCACAGCGACGGCACCTTCACCGATTCGCTCGGCCGCACCACAAAGATCTCGCCAGCGGCCTCGCGACGCGCCAGGTCGTCGAGCGTGGCGTTATATACCTCGTGCCGGTGCTCAAGCGCCGCAACAAACTCCGGATAGTGACGATACACGCGACGCAGCATAGGCATCACGCTATTGGGCTGCTTTACAAAGCCCGCCGGCTGCGTCAGCACCACCACGTTGCGGTCATAGCCCTGCGCAAACAGCCATGCGCTGGGAATGGAATCGGCAACGCCGCCATCCAGGTACTTGTGCCCCTCAATGGCAACGGGTCGTGTTGCCACGGGAATCGCCGACGACGCCCGGATCCACTCGATATCATGCTCATCACCGTAAGGCAGGTCATGGTAGACGGCCCGCCCCGTCTTAAGATCGGTGCACACGCAGGTAAACCGCATGGGGCAGGCACGATAAGCCTCCAGGTCGATGGGATCGCGCTCGATGGGAACCTCGTGATAGGCAAACTCGGCATTGAACATGTCGCCGGTTCGCAGCCAGCTCGTCACGCTCGCATAGCGCTTGTCGGCGCAATAGGCCTTGTTGTAGCGAATGGCACGGCCGATCTGGCGCGATTTAAAGTTGTAGCCAAACGCCGCGCCCGCCGAGACGCCCACCATATGGTCACAGGTCAGGCCGCACTCCATCCATACGTCGAGCACGCCCGCCGTATACATACCGCGGTAGCCGCCTCCCTCGAGCGCAAGCCCCACCGTGGGCGTCGTATCTGGCTGTGCCATGCGACCATCTCCGTTCCTGCGTTTTAAAACGAAACAAGTATACCCGTCAACATATATCGCCTCAGTCGCATTTTCATCGAACATCGTCGCGTTACCGTTTGGCGAATAATGGCGAATAATGGCCGCCCGCAACATGGGCACCCCTGCATAATTCCATACACTTGTTTATACTACTCAGTAGTTATCAGCAACGAACGTCAGCCGACAAATAAACCCAACGACGCAGCAAGGCGGGGGCTTGGAAACACGCGAGGCGTTGAGCAACAACGCGTGTGCACAACGAGCTCGCCCGACGCAATCCGCCCCGACCCCAGAAAGCCGCCTACAGCATGGATACCCCCAGCAATTACACTGAAACGCTCGAAAAGACCGTCCGCGACCTTCTCAAGCGTCAGGAGGATCTGGTCAGGACCGCCTTTACCGACCAGCTTACCGGGCTTGGCAACCGCGGCGGCTTTGCCCGTTCCCTCGAGGAGCTCTGGGAGCAGGACACCCCCGTTACCATGGCGTACATCGATATCGACAATCTCAAGCACTGCAACGACGTCTTTGGCCATGACGAGGGCAACCGCTATATTTTGCAGGTAAGCCTCTATCTCAAGCTGTATATGGAGGTGGACGAAGCGGCGTTTCGTCTGGGAGGCGACGAGTTTGCCATCCTGTCTACGATTGCAACCGAGGACGACCTCGCCGAACGTCTGGAACGCTGCCGAACGGTCCTGCTCAAAAACAACGATGCCGAGATGCCTCACTCGTTTAGCTACGGAGTGGCACACGCCGACCCCGCCCTGGGCGAAGCCCCCAATCGCTTGACGAACGATGCCGACCATCGCATGTACGACTACAAGCTACGTCATGCCGTGCACCTTGATCGACGCAATATCGCACAAGCCCACACCGACGACTTCGAAATAAGCGATCGCATTTTCGACGCCCTTTCGATGCTCAACGAAGGCCGATATTTCTTTATCGAGAACTTGGACAAACATCGAACCCTTTGGTCACAAGGCGCCTTGCGCGATCTTGGTCTTCCTTCGGAGCATATAGACAACTGCCACGATTACTGGAAAACGCGTGTCCATCCCGATGACCTTGAGGCCTATACCAACGACATCGACCAAATCTATGACGGCTCCAAACATCGCCACGTCATGCAGTACCGCGTGCGCAATGCCGCCGGCGACTACATCCTCGGCCGTGCTCGCGGGTTTCGTATCGACGGCGACGGAAATGTCCCCTCGCTCTATGTCGGCGAGCTCGTCAACCACTCGCTTGCCGAGACCGTCGACGCCGCCACGGGCCTCGGAATGCAGCGCACGCTGATCAACGCTATCGATGCCTGCCGTCGCGACCATTGCAAGACGGGGCTTATAGCAGTGCGCGTTCGCGGCACGGCAAAGCTCAACGAGCTCTACGGGGCCGAGGCCGTCGACAACATGCTCGCCGAATACGCAGGCCGCATGCTGTCGATTACTCGCGGCAGGAGTCGCGTCTTCCGCTCACGCAACGCCCAGTTCGTCGTGCTTAGCAACAATTTGGATCACGAAGCATTCGAGCAACTGATCCAACATCTCAAAGAGGCCGTTTTCGCTCCCGTTCGAATCGCGGACGACACCATTACCCCCGTCTGTCTTGTCGTTCCGGCCTTTTACGAGCACCTGACCAATCAAACGGCCGCCGTTTTAGGCGAACTCGACCGTCGCATTCGCACGGCCGGCGGGCTTGTTCCCAACGACAGCCTCCCCATACCCGAGGTGGAGCGCAAAAGCGCCATCGCCGAACGCATCGATTCGCTCACGGGTCTCTATCGACCCAGCGAGTTTATGCGCCGCGCCAACGAATTTCTCGAGACAAGGCGCAACGGCGCCTGGTGTATCGCCACCGTCGATATGGGACACATGCGACTGTTCAACGAATGGCACGGACAGGCCGAGGGCGACCGCATGCTCGCCGATGTGGGCACGGTCCTCAAGGACATCGAGAATGCCAACATGGGCGTCGCAGGGTACTGGGGCCAAGATGACTTTTGCGTACTCATCCCCTTTGAGCGCGACACCGTCCATAAAATCTATAACCGCGCTCGCGAGGCCGTGGCTAAGCATGATGACGGCGTAGGCTTCTGGCCGTCCATGGGCGTCTACCCCATCGACTCCAACGAGGAAATCACCATCGATGCGCAGGCCAAAGCCATGTTTACCAATCGGCGTGCAAAAAACGACTTTAAGGAGCGCATTGCCATTTTCCGCCCCGAGGAGTACGAGCGCGAAATCGCGTTCCACCGCATGCTGACCGAATTCCAATATGCGCTCTCCAACGGCCGTATTACCTACTACCTGCAGCCCCAGGTCGACATGGAAACCGGCGAGATCATTGGCGCCGAAGCGCTCACGCGCTGGATCGACAAGGATGGCTCCCTCATTTCACCCGTCACCTTTATCCCCGCTCTCGAGGAAAGCGGTTTTGTGGTGACGCTCGACAAATACGTTTGGCAGGGCGTTGCCTCGTGGCTGCGCGGGCGCATCGATCGAGGGCTTCGCGTGGTTCCGATCTCGCTTAATGTTTCGCGCGTGGATATCCTTGCCTGCGACGTTGCCGAGCATATGGGGGCACTCGCCGACCAATACAACCTGCCGCCCGAGCTCATGCGCATCGAGATCACCGAGACGGCTTATACGGGAGAGTCCGAAGCTGTGGATAAGCTGACGGCCGACCTGCACAACCGCGGCTTCTCGACCTACATGGACGATTTTGGCACCGGCCAGTCCACGCTCGCGATGCTCAAGAACGTCAACGTCGACGTCATCAAGCTCGACCGCACGTTTGTGCCCGTCGACGGCGATCAAGGCCGCAGCGTGCAAATCATTTCATCAATGCTCGAGATGGCGCAGTCGCTCCATCTGCCCGTTGTGGTCGAAGGCATCGAGACAAATGAGCAGGCAAACATGCTACGCCAAATGGGCGCCCGCTACGCTCAGGGCTTCCTCTACTACCGTCCCATGCAGGCGGAGGATTTTGAGGCACTGCTCGACGGTGGCGACAGCAACTAATACGCTCGTGCGCAAACGCCACCGTCGAGGGAGCGTTTGTTCCCATGAGCTAACTAATACCCCAATCTAAACCGAATTGGGAGTAAGATACAAACCATTGTTCCATCCAAGGAGGTCATCCATCATGAACGAGTCGTATCGCCTGGGCGAGCAATCAATCATCGCTCATCTTCAGCGACTTGCGAACGGGGCCTCAACCACCGAGCTCGATGTTGCCGCGCTGCCCCCGGAGTTGCGTGCCATTGGTGAGCAACTGCAGAAAACGCTCGCCATCCTGCAACAAGAACGCGAGCTGCTTGAGCACGGCGCCTATATCGACTCGCTCACCAATCTTGGCAACCGTGGCGGACTCGACCGCCATGTCGATCAGCTCTGGCGCAAAGGCACCCCCTTCACCTGCGCCTATATCGATATCGACCGCCTTAAGCATTGCAACGATAAGTTTGGCCACGCCGAGGGCAATCGCTACATTCTGAGCATCTGCCGCGCACTCACCGAGACAATGGAGCACGATGAGCTGCTGTTCCGTATCGGTGGAGACGAATTTGTACTTATATCCCCCACGACAGACGAAGCCGAGCTCGAGCAGCGCCTGGAGCGGACGCGTGCCAATCTTATCGAGGCAACATCGGACGGCAAGGCGCCCATGATCGCCAGCTTTAGTTTTGGCTGCTCGCGCGTCGACCCGCTTGCAGGCGATACGCGTCGCCAGATGACAAAGGACGCCGACCGCAAAATGTATCGCTACAAGCTCATGTACCGTGTGCAACAACCGGAAGAAGGCGATGCGCCGCAACGCCCGGTCACCGAACAACCCCATTACAGTCTGAAATAGGCCATCGATAAATTTCGATGGCGAGCATTCGGCG
>URUI01000086.1 GCA_900551015.1 uncultured Collinsella sp. | reverse complement strand
CGATTCGGTCGCACGGAGAGCATTTCCCAGTTGACAAAACTATAGGAACACCCCCTCAATACGACAGCTCAAAAACCCACCGTTCGCAGAAGATAAGCCGCGCCCCAATACCGTTGCCCGAAGTTTCGAGCGTATATGGCGTCCGCTATGCCATCATGCGCGTATGGGAATCGTTCTGTCACATACCACGGCACGCGCTGTATACCAAACAGTCAACTCGCTCGCAAGCCACGCGACCGATCCCATATCTATGGAAAAGATCAAGGTGTCTGCGCCGACCACGTCCAACCTGGAAGCGGCGCGAGCATGGCTCAACAGAAAGAATGTCGATTCTGAAAGCATCCATGTGCTGACGTTTTCCAATAATGCCAAAAGGCACCGCAAGGGCTGCATCTGCCACTGCACGCGCTATACGTTTGATGCAGAAAGCTACCTAGAACTCGAGCCGAACGTCTACATCGTCGATATCAAGCTGTGCGCGTTAGAAGCAGCAGCCGACCTCAACCTTTCGGAGCTCGTTGAGTATTACTTTGAAATCTGCGGCTCCTACGCGCTTGGAACGTCCGACGAAACTCAATATCGCGAGCGCCCAGCCCTAACCAGCGTTGAAGAGCTCAGAGCCTTCTTTTCAGAGGCATCGGGGTATCGTGGATCTAATAAAGCACTTAAGGCACTTTCTTATGTACGCGAAGGCTGTCGCTCCCCACTCGAAACGGCGTTTGTCATGATGCTGACAATGCCCAAGTCAATGGGTGGCTTAGCCATACGCGTTATCAAAACGGACTATCCGATCCCAGTCCCCAAAAGATACGCCGCCCTAACGCGACGGACGGTTTTCTACCTCGACGCGCTGCTCGAAAATTCGATGACCGATATCGAATACAACGGCTTTTACCACGACGAGCCCGAACAGCAATCAATTGACGAGGAACGCCGAAACACGCTGCGAAACATGGGATATGCCGTTATCACAGTTAGTCGTCATTCGTTTTTCAAGCAGTCCGCTTTTAGGCGGGTCATGGAAGCGATTCGCATTCGCGAGAAGATATGGCCCGGTCGACTCCCGGATAACTTCGCCATCCTGCAAGAAACTCTTCGTCAATTTGTCTTGCGGCGCTACTTCGAATACGGTCGCCGCGTCCTGGAGACACTCAAAGAAGAAGAGGCCGCCAAGCGCGAAATTGCAAGCCAATATCCGCAAGCTGATGACCCGAGCATCAACGATGTGCCAGAACCCGACGACATGCAACACGTCGGGGCCCTTGCTGAGGAAATCAATGGGCCTTGGGAATGCGACATGTTCGCAAAAATCGATGAAAACCGCACGGAAGACGACACGATTATTGATCTAATTGAGAATTCGCTCTTCTAAAGGCGATCTCTGCGGATGTCCACCTACATTTTTCGACTTATTCGGCCACCGATGTGCCAGATTGGCTGCAGCAATGCTCAATATAACTTTAGATAAAACTGATTCTGCAGGAACTCCCGTAGAGGAAGAACTGATTCTCGCTGTATTTAACACGATAAAGTACAAATATGAACAGTCCTAATGCTTCTCAAGGTGGCTTTCTTAGCATGCTGGCCGAACATCTCGAAATATGTTGGCGAGCATTGCGTCGATGTCTCCCAACCCGCAGAAAATCGCAGAGGCGGCAAGCAGTCATCGAAGTTAACGTAAATTGTATTGACATATGAACATGCGCTCATATAATCGGAAGTAATTTATATGAGCGCATGTTCATATGAAAGGATGTTGCAATGAGCAGCCACGCTGATGAAACAAAGACCGGCATCGAGGCCACCGAGCCGATCGTCCCCACCACCTGCTCGCCCGAGGACCTTCCCGACGAGGAGCTGTTGTACGACCTGGCCGACCTGTTCAAGGTCTTCAGCGACACCACACGCATCAAGATCCTCTATGCCCTCATGGGCCGCGAGCTCTGCGTGGCCGACATCGCCGAGGCGACCGCAACCTCGCAGTCGGCAGTATCGCACCAGCTGCGCACGCTTAAGCAGTCGCACCTGGTCAAGTTCCGCCGCGACGGCCGCAACATTCTCTACTCGCTCGCCGACGATCACGTCTACACCATGCTTAACCAGGGCATGAGCCATATCTGCGAATAGCAATCACCCACGGTATCAGCGCGGCCGGCACCCAGACCGCTAACACAGGGAAAGGAACCCACCATGAAAAAGCAGTTTAAGCTCGACGAGATCGATTGCGCCAACTGCGCGCGCGAGCTTCAGGACGAACTTGCCAAGCTCGAGGGCGTCAAGTCCGTTTCGGTCAACTTTATGACCCAGAAGCTGACGCTCGAGGCCGACGACGCCAAGTTCGACGAGGTCCTGGACCGCGTCGTTGAGTTCACCGCCGACGCCGAGCCGGACTGCGAGATCATTCTCTAACCCGCGCATACGTTGACCCGCGAGGCCGCGCTTGCCGCGGCCTTTGCTCGCGAAATTATATGAGCGAGTGTTCATAAACTCAAATGAGAGGTTTGAATCATGACAGCCGCCGATCCCAAAAAGAAAAAGAAGAAGCGCAAGAAGAAAGAGTCCCTTGAGCATAAGCGCAACCGCATCCTGGTAGCACTGGGCATTTTTGCCGTTGTTTATGCCCTCGACGAGCTCGGCGCCCTCGCTATCGCATTTGGGGAGCCCGGCAACATCTACGCCAGCTTTGTGCTGTTCCTCGTGCCGTTTTTGATTGCCGGCTACGACGTACTGCAAAAGGCATTCAATAACATCCGCCGCGGCAAGGCCTTCGACGAGAGCTTCCTCATGGCCGTCGCGACCATCGGCGCATTTGCCATGGTGCTCTTCCCCGACACCGACCCGCACATGGCCGAAGGCGCCGCCGTAATGCTGTTCTACCAGGTCGGCGAGCTGTTCCAGGCATACGCCGTGGGCAAGAGCCGCAAGTCGATCAGTGCCATGATGGACATCGCGCCCGACTACGCTAACGTCGAACAAGCCGACGGCACGCTCGAGCAGGTCTTCCCCGATGACATCGCCGTCGGCACCGTGATCGTGGTCAAGCCCGGCGAGCGCGTGCCTATCGACGGCGTCATCGTCGAAGGCGAAACCCAGCTCGACACCGCCGCCCTCACAGGCGAGTCAGTCCCCCGTCCCGCCAAGACCGGCGACGACATCATCAGCGGCTGCATCAACATGACGGGCCTCATCCACGTGCGCACCACCAAGCCGTTTGGCGAGTCCACCGTCGCGCGCGTCCTGGAGCTCGTGGAGAATGCCAGCGAAAAGAAGGCGCGCACCGAGAACTTCATCACGCGCTTCGCCCGCGTCTACACCCCCGCCGTCACCGGCGCTGCCGCGGTGCTCGCGCTCGGCGGCGGCCTGGTCACCGGTGCCTGGTCCGACTGGATTCTGCGCGGTCTGACCTTCCTAGTCGTCAGCTGCCCGTGCGCCCTCGTGATCAGCGTACCGCTGAGCTTCTTTGGCGGCATCGGCGGCGCGTCCAAGCTGGGCGTTCTCATCAAGGGCTCCAACTACCTCGAGACGCTCGCCGACGTGGACACCGTCGTCTTCGACAAAACCGGCACCCTCACCAACGGCACGTTCTCGGTCGTCGCGGTGCACCCCGAGGCAGGCTATACCGAGCAATCGTTGCTTGAAGTCGCAGCCCTCGCCGAGTCATTCTCCGACCACCCCATCGCGCAGTCGGTACGCACCGCCTTCCAGGGCGAGCTCGATCCCAAGCGCGTGACGGATTCCACTAATGACGCGGGCCACGGCGTGACGGCAACCATCGACGGCAAGCACGTCGTCGTTGGCAACGCAAAGATGCTCGCCGCGGCCGGCGTTGAAGCACCGGACTGTGAGGTTGTCGGTACCATCCTCCACGTGCTCGTGGACGGTGCGTATGCCGGCCACATCGTGATTGCAGACACCGTCAAGGCCGATGCCGAGCAGACGATCCGCGACCTGCACGCCGCCGGCGTCAAGCGCACCGTTATGCTCACGGGCGACCGCGAGGAAGTAGCTGCGTCCGTTGCCGAACAGTTGGGGCTCGACGAGTTCCACGCGCAGCTCCTGCCGGGCGACAAGGTCGAGCGCGTTGAGGCGCTACTCGCGGCCGAAAGTGGCAAGGGCAAGCTCGCTTTTGTGGGCGACGGCATCAATGATGCGCCCGTGCTTACGCGCGCCGATGTGGGCATTGCCATGGGCGCCATGGGATCCGACGCTGCGATTGAGGCCGCCGACGTGGTGCTCATGGATGACAAACCGTCCAACATCTCCCGTGCGATCCGCGTAGCACGCAAGACCATGTCGATTGTTTGGCAGAACATCATCTTTGCGCTGGGAATTAAATTGCTGATCCTTGTGCTGGCGGCGCTCGGTATCGCCAACATGTGGCTCGCCGTCTTTGGCGACGTGGGCGTGGCGATCATCGCCATCCTGAACGCCATGCGCGCGATGGGTGTCAAGAACCTGTAGCGTCTGTGGTCCTTCCGGCCGGGGCCGGGCTTGGTTTTGAAAACGTCCTCGACCAATGAAGTGCCCCCGTTCTGCTCCTTCGGAGCTACGAACGGGGGCACTTCTGGTCTGCGGAATGTTTTCAAAACCAAGCCCGGCCCCGGCCTGCGGTGACGTTGCTGACGGTTCTTGGGCATCGCTTGCTGGCGGGGTTCCTTGGCTGAGTTAGACTTGGTTGGTAGGGCCTCCTGTCCCGGTCGCTGGTTCGCGCTTTGCGCGAACGGCGCGCTACTGGGGGAACGTTAGTCGGTCATTGTTGGGGCCGATGTGCCGTCCCGGCCCAGCATTGCCCTTAGCTTCTCAAAGCTTTCCTCGCTCAGGCAGTGCTCCATGTGACACCCCTCTTGCGAGGCAACCTCTTCCGAAACGCCTGCGTCCTCGAGCAGCCCAACAAAAAAGCAATGGCGCTCCCACATTTGGCGAGCGACCTCCAGGCCACGCTCCGTCAGATGAACGTCGCGTTTACCCATTTCGACATAGCCGTTGTTCTCCAGCGTCGCCATGGCTTTAGAGACGCTCGCCTTGGTTACGCCCAGGTATTCGGCAACGTCAATCGAGCGAACGACGCCCTGGCGCTCCGAGAGCACATAAATAGATTCGAGATAGTCTTCTCCGGATTCACGTAGGGCCATGGGCCGCCTTTCGCGATGGCTTCTAGTTAGCCTTTGGATACTTTTGCTTGATTTACTTTACCGCAAAAGTTGCCCGTGTCTTACTAAATTGTTCAGAAAGTTAACCATGTTTCACAAAACATGGTCATTGGGGACGTTCTTAAACGACTAGTTGTCGGGGACAGTCTTTGCCGATTGGCCGACTCGCCGGCCGGGTTGGCAAGGGTGTCCCCAACTGCCGGCAGAAAAGGAACGTCCCCGAGTGCCGAATCCGCAGCTAAACAAGCCCAAAGTGCTTGGCGGCGTTGTAAATGCCGTCGTCGTCTACGGCGGTCGTAACGTAGGTCGCCGCGGCCTTCACGGTATCCTGCGCGTTGCCCATGGCCACACTTGTGCCCACGGCCGAGAACATCGACAGGTCGTTCTCGCCATCGCCAAAGGCGATCGCCTCGCTCGCGTCGATGCCCAAGCGCTCCAGCGTCGCCGCCACGCCCAGGTCCTTGCCGCCGTTAGCGGGAATAATATCGCAGAACAGATCGCACCAGCGCGTGGTGAGCGAATGCGACACGGCATCAGTCACGATATGCTCGTCGGCCGGGTCCACAAAGGCGCAGAACTGGTAGACCGGTGCGTCAAAGGCGCGCTCAAACGGCTCCTCGTGGTAGACGATTCCCGCGTTGCTACCGGCCGTCACCACGCGCTCGGACAGGCGGTTCACAAACGAATTCTCGCCCTGCATGCACAGCGAGTCGTAACGCCCCTGAGCCACCTGGTCCACGATCACCGCAACATCGTCCGGATCGATCGGGCAGCTGCGGTAAACACCACTGGCATCAAAGCAATGCTGACCCGAAAGCGTAATGTACGCATCCCAGCCAAGGTCGAACAGCCAGTCCGGCATCTGGTAGGTCGGACGGCCCGTAGCGATCACGCACGCAATCCCCTGCTCGTGAAAGCTGTCGAGCACCTGCTGCGCCGACGCCGGAATCCGGTGGGTCTTAAAGCTCAGCAGCGTGCCGTCGATATCGAAAAACGCGGCCCCGATCATCCTCGTCTACTCCTCGCCCTCGAGCTTTTCGCTCGCCTCGAGCCACGCCATCTCCAGCTCGTCCATGGCGGCGTGGGCCTCGTCGATCTTTGCCTGCTGCTCGCCCAGCGCCGTGTAGTTGGTGGGATCGACCTGGGCCATGGCGGCCTCGGCCTCCTCCACGCGAGCGCGCTGCGTCTCCATCTTGCGCTCGAGCGAACTCACCTCGCGGCGAAGCTTCTGGCGTTCGGCGTTGGAAAGGCCATTGGGCTGCCCGCTCGTCTTGGGCTTTTCGGCCGCAACCGCTGCGGCGCCGGTGTCGAACGTGCCGGTCTTGGCGCTCG
>URUI01000085.1 GCA_900551015.1 uncultured Collinsella sp. | reverse complement strand
GCCGCATCCGAGCCATCCGCGAGGTTGTCTGCCAAGAGAACATGGAGTAGCCCATGGGTACAGTGAGAAACGCGCGCGTTAACCAGGGCGGCCCCAAGTGCGCCGGCATCGTCGGCCTTGGCCTCATCGGCGGCAGCTTTGCCCGCGGCTATGCGCAGTCGGGCGTCCGCGTGCTGGCCTGGGATCCCGATGACGATGTCATGACGGCCGCCAGCATGGGCACCGTTGCCGGCGAGCTCAACGACGAGACGCTCGGCGAATGCGACATCATCGTCCTGGCTTGCTACCCCGAAGCCTGCATCGAGTGGCTCGAGGCGCATGCCCAGGCACTCGCCGACGCCACCGATACCGAGGCCATCATGGGCCCCGTGGTAATTGACACGGTGGGCGTCAAGGGTATCGTGTGCGAGCGCGCCTTTGAGCTAGCCCGCGAGCACGGCTTTTACTTTGTGGGCGCGCACCCCATGGCGGGCACGCAGTACTCGGGCTATGCGCACTCCCGCGCCGACCTGTTCCAGGGCGCCCCGCTCGTGCTCGTACCGCCCGCGGTGGACGATGCGCTCAAACTGGAGCTTTTGGGCCAGGTGCGCGAGATGGTACGCCCCTTGGGCTTTGGCAAGTTCAGCGTGACCAGCGCCGCCGAGCACGACCGCGTCATCGCCTTTACGAGCCAGCTCGCGCACGTCGTCTCCAACGCCTATGTTAAGAGCCCGACCGCTCAGGTCCACCACGGCTTTTCGGCCGGCAGCTACCGCGATCTCACCCGCGTGGCGCACCTCAACCCGCAAATGTGGTCCGAGCTCATGATCGACGACGCCGACGCGCTCGTCTTTGAGATCGACCATCTGATCGAATCGCTTGGCGCCTACAGCCGTGCGCTCAAGGACCGCGACCAGCGCTATCTGGAGAATCTCCTTGCCGAGGGCGACCGCATTAAGCGCGCACTCGACGACGAGGCCTCCCACTAGACAACCCATCACGCCAGGTCGAAAGGACCGAAGCTTATGGCGATTACCATCGATATCGACACTGCACGCCCCTACCAGGTGCATGTTGGCACGTTTTTGCTGGAGCAGGCGGGACCGCTCGTGCGTGCCACTGCCGGCGGCACCAAGGCCGTCATCGTGACGGACACCAACGTGGGCCCGCTCTACCAGATGCCCGTTAAGCAGAGCCTGGAGGCGTCAGGCTACGAGGTGAGCATCTGCACCTTCGAGGCCGGCGAGGCCCATAAGCGCGCCGAAACCTATGTTGCCATTTTGGAGTTTGTGGCCGAGCACGAGCTTTCGCGCTCCGACGTGATCGTGGCACTCGGCGGCGGCGTCGTGGGCGACGTGGCGGGCTTTGTGGCCGCCACCTACATGCGCGGCTGCAAGTTTGTGCAGATCCCAACGAGCCTGCTCGCCATGGTGGATTCGTCGGTGGGAGGCAAGACCGCCATCGATCTGGCTGCCGGCAAGAACTTGGCCGGCGCCTTTTGGCAGCCGAGCGTGGTTATCGCCGACGTGGGGTGTCTGGCCACACTCACGCCCGAGCAGTTCGCCGACGGCTGCGGCGAGGTCGTCAAGCACGCCGTGATCGCCGACCCGGAGCTTTTCGCCGAGCTGGAGAAGACCCCGCTCACGCTGGAGCTGCTCAACCGCGATGTGGCCCGCGTAGCACTCATCATCGCCCGCAACATCGACATCAAGCGCGCCGTGGTCGTCGCCGACGAGCGCGAAACCAACCAGCGCAAGCTCCTCAATTTTGGACACAGCGCCGGGCACGCCGTCGAGGCCTGCGAGCACTTTGAGCTCGGACACGGCAACTGCGTTTCAATCGGCATGGGCATCATCACGCGCGCCGCGGCCCAGCACGGCGTCTGCGATGCCGCACTGCCCGGTCGTATTGAGGAGCTCTGCGCCCGCCATAGCCTCAAGACCCGCTGCGACCTAGATGCCGATACCGTCTTTGCCGAGGCGCTCCACGACAAGAAGCGCGCGGGCGACACCATCGACCTGGTGATTCCGCACGGCATTGGCCGCTGCAGCATCGACCGCACACCGCTTTCCACTTTCCACGAACTCATTGCCGAGGGCCTCGGCCAGAAGGGAGACGCATCCGCATGCTAGCCCGCATCACCCCGTCCCCGCTCAAGGGCACCGTTCCCGCCATCGCGTCCAAGTCGATGGCGCATCGCCTGATCATCTGCGCTGCGCTTGCCAACGGCGAGACGCACGTCACCTGCAACACCACCTGCGCCGACATCGAGGCCACGGTGCGCTGCCTTACGGCACTGGGTGCTCGCATCGAGACCGTCGAGGACGGCTTCCAGGTCCACCCCACCATGAAGAGTGTTGAGTTTGGCCTGCTCAAGGCCCTTGCCGGCGGCACGCTTGACTGCGGTGAAAGCGGCTCCACGCTCCGCTTTATGTTGCCCGTCGCCTGCGCGCTGGGCGCAGAAGCAACTTTTGTGGGTCAGGGACGCTTGGGCGCCCGCCCACTCTCCCCGCTCTCGGACGAGATCATCGCCGCCGGCTGCGACCTGCAGGGTCTGGGCGGTTTTCCGCTCAAGACGAGCGGACGCATGCGCCCGGGCACTTTTGTGCTTCCGGGCAACGTGAGCTCGCAGTATATCTCCGGCCTGCTGCTGGCAGCCCCGCTGCTGGCCCAGCCCTCCTGCGTGCAGGTATGCGGCCTTATCGAAAGCCGCCCCTACATCAACCTGACGATCCAGGCCATGAAGGCCTTTGGCGTCGAGGTCAACGTCGAGCGCATTCCGGCCACGGACGGCCAGCTCGAGGTCACGAACTTCCGCGTGAGCAGTGGCTCGTACCGCACGCCCGGCAGCGTAGCCGTCGAGGGCGACTGGTCCAACGCCGCCTTTTGGCTGTGCGCCGGTGCCATCGGCACCGACCCCATCACCGTCGAGGGCGTGTCGCTAAGCTCCGCACAGGGCGACCGTAACGTGCTTGCCGCGCTTTCGCGCTTTGGCGCCCGCATCGTGCGCTCCACCAACGCCGCCACCGTGCAGTCCGACAAGCTCGCCGGCTTTGAGATGAGTGCCCACGACATTCCGGACCTGGTGCCCGTCATCTCGGCCGTGGCCTCGTTGGCACAGGGCCGCACCTTTATTCGCGATTGCGCCCGTCTGCGCATCAAGGAATCCGACCGTCTGGTCACCACCACCCGCGAGCTCACCGCGCTGGGCGCGCAGGTACGAATTGCCGGCGATGACCTCATCATCAAGGGTGTCGATGCCTTCACCGGCGGCGAGGTCGATTCGCACAACGACCATCGCATCGCCATGATGGCCGCTATCGCCGCGAGCCGCGCCACCGGCGAGGTCGTGATCCACGGCGCCGAGGCCGTCAACAAGTCCTATCCCGATTTCTTCGACCACTACCGCCTGCTGGGCGGCAAGGTCACACTCGAGGAGGAATAGCATGTCCTCGACCTTTGGCAACGTCTTGCACGTAAGCATCTTCGGCCAGTCGCACTCCCCCGCCATCGGCTGCTCCCTCGATGGCATTCCGGCGGGCATCGCTGTTGACCAGGAGCAGCTGCAGGCCTTCCTTGACCGTCGTGCCCCCGGTCGCGACGAGACCGCGACCAAACGCCGCGAGGCCGACGCCGCCCACATCATCGCCGGTGTGGTCGATGGACATACCACCGGCGCGCCCATCGCCGCGATTATCGAGAACACCAACACGCGCTCCAAGGATTACTCCGAACTGCGCCGCAAGCCCCGCCCCGGACATGCGGACTTCCCTGCGCGCGTGAAGTATCACAACATGCACGATGTCGCCGGCGGCGGACACTTCTCCGGCCGCCTAACGGCACCCCTGTGCATCGCCGGCGGCATTGCGCTGCAGGCACTCGAGGCCCGCGGCATTAAAGTGATGGCGCATGTGGCGCAGATCGGCGGCATCTCCGACCTGCCGATGGACGACATGGTCTATCGCGAGGCCGACCGCAAGGCGATCCTTACGAACGATCTGCCGTGCATTGACGCCGCCGCCGCCGGCCGCATGCACGAGGAAATCCTAGCCGCGCGCGACGAACTCGACAGCATCGGCGGCATCGTGGAGTGCGGCATTTACGGGCTTCCTGCGGGCATCGGCGACCCCATGTTCGATGGCATCGAGAACCGCATCGCGCAAATCGCGTTTGGCATTCCCGCCGTAAAGGGCGTGGAGTTTGGCATGGGCTTTGCCGTGGCCGCCATGCGTGGCAGCGAGAACAACGATCCGTATCGCATCGATGCCGAGACCGGCGAGATCGAGGTCGAGTCCAACAACGCCGGCGGCATCCTGGGCGGTATTTCGACCGGCGCGCCCGTCATGTGGCGCATGGCCGTAAAGCCGACGCCCTCAATTGGCCGCGAGCAGCAGACGGTGGACATGGACGCTATGGAAAATGCCGAGCTCTCGGTCCACGGCCGCCACGATCCCTGCATCGTCCCCCGAGCCGTCCCCGTAGCCGAGGCAGCCGCCGCCCTTGCCATCTGGGACGCCCTCCTCGAAGACGCCGCCCAGCGCTAACTACCCACCCCTCAATATCCCCCGACACGTGAAAGGGGTCTCCATGGACCTTGCTGACATCCGCCAGGCCATCGATGGCATCGACACCACGCTCCTCAACAGTTTTGTCGAGCGCATGGACATTGCCACCGAGGTCGCCAAGTCTAAAATCGAGATGGGCAAGGCCGTCTTCGACCCCGCCCGTGAGCGCTCCAAGCTCAACAATCTCGCCAGCCGCGTGCCCGAGCGCTACGAGGCCCAAGCCATCACCCTGTTCCGCCTCCTCATGAGCATGAGCAAGGCCGAGCAGCAGCGCTACATCAACGAGCTCAAGGGCATCACCGTCTCACAAAAGGCCCACGCCACGGCTGCAGCCTTTGACACGCCTTTCCCCCAGACGGCTAGCGTCGCCTGCCAGGGCGTCGAGGGCGCCTATAGCCAAATTGCCGCGTGCAGGCTCTTCGACGTGCCCGACATTGCGTTCTTCGAGACCTTCGAGGGCGTTATGCGCGCCGTGCGCGACGGCTTCTGCGAGTTTGGCGTGCTGCCCATCGAGAACTCCACCGCCGGCTCAGTCAACGCCGTCTACGACCTGCTCGCCCAGTTCGACTTCCACATCGTGCGCTCGCTTCGCCTCAAAATCGACCACAACTTGCTCGTCAAGCCCGGCGCCAAGCTTGCGGACGTGCACGAGGTCTACAGCCACGGCCAGGCCATTGCCCAATGCGCCGGCTTTATCGAGGCGCACGACCTGCACGCCACCAAGTACCCCAACACGGCCATGTCGGCCGAGATGGTCGCCAGCTCCGAACGCACCGATGTTGCCGCGATCGCATCGCGCAGCTGCGCCGCACTCTACGGCTTGGAGGTACTGGAGCCCAACATCCAGGACTCGGACAACAACTACACGCGCTTTGTCGTCATCAGCCGCGAGCCACGCGTCTACCCCGGCGCCAACCGCACCTCGCTCATGATTACCACGGCCAACGAGCCGGGCGCACTCTATCGCGTACTCGAGCGCTTCTACGCGCTCAATATCAACCTCATCAAGCTCGAGAGCCGCCCCATCCCCGGGCACGACTTTGAGTTTATGTTCTACTTTGACCTGGACTGCCCCTTTGGCAGCAAGGCCCTCGATGACCTGCTCGATTCCATCGATGACGTTTGCGAGAGCTTCACCTACTTTGGCAGCTACACGGAGGTGCTCTAGATGACCGATGCCGCCGCAACCCGCCCCTACGGCGTGCTGGGCCGCGTGCTGGGCCACAGCTACACCCCGACCATCTACAAGGAACTCGCGGGGCTTGAGTACGTACGTTTTGAGCGCGAGCCCGAGGATCTTGAGGCCTTTATGATGGGCGACGAGTGGGAGGGCACCAACGTGACCATCCCCTACAAGCGCGCCGTCATGGACTATCTGGACGAGCTGAGCCCGCTCGCCGAGCGCATGGGCAACGTCAACACCATCACGCGCCTGCCCGACGGCCGTCTGCGCGGCGACAACACCGACTACTTTGGCTTCCAATGCCTAGTCGAGGAGCTGGGCGTTGAGGTTGCCGGGAAGAAGGCCCTCGTACTCGGTGCCACCGGTGGCGCCGGCACCACTGCCAGCATGGTGCTCGGCGACCTGGGCGCCATCGTCGTGCCGGTCGGCCGCACGAGCGAAGTCAACTACGACAACATCGCGCAGCAGTCCGACGCCGCACTGCTCGTCAACTGCACGCCCGCCGGCATGTTCCCCCACTGTCCCGATGCCCCCTGCACGCTCGAGGGGCTCGATGCGCTCGAGGGCGTCATCGACATTGTCTACAACCCTGCACGCACGGGCCTGATGCTCGAGGCCGAGCGCCGCAGCATCCCCTGCATCGGCGGCCTGCTGATGCTCGTGGCCCAGGCGGCGCAAGCCGTTGAGCGCTACACCGGCCAGGTCACTCCGCGTGAGCGCATTCTGGACGTAACGGAGCGCCTGTCACGCCGCGAACAGAACATCGCGCTGATCGGCATGCCGGGCTCGGGCAAGACCCGTGTGGGCGAGCAGATTGCCCTGCTCACGGGGCGAGAGCACATCGACCTGGACCGCGCCCTCGAGGAGCGCCTGGGCAGGCCCT
>URUI01000084.1 GCA_900551015.1 uncultured Collinsella sp. | reverse complement strand
TTTACGTCCTCAACCTTCTGATCGATCTTAGAATCCAAAGCCTTTATGCCAGGCCGAGGTTGGAAGCGCCGCCGCCATGGCTGCCGCCGCGCTGGTGCAGATGCTCGGAGGCACGCCCGAGCAGGCGCTCGACGCCAGTTCCATCGCGCTGAGTAACCTATTGGGACTCGTATGCGATCCCGTAGGAGGCCTCGTGGAGGTGCCCTGCCAAAACCGCAACGCCATCGGCGTGGCAGCGGCCTTTAGCTCGGCGCAGCTCGCCCTCGCCGGGATAAAGAGCCTGGTGCCGTTTGACCAGATGGCACATGTCATGCTCTCGGTGGGCCACGCCCTGCCGGCCACGCTGCGCGAGACGGCAAAGGGCGGCATCGCGCAGGCTCCGGCCGCACTTTCGGCCTGTGCAAAATGCGGTGTGTGCGGGTAGTGACCAAGAACGACTCGATAGTGGGACAAATGTCCCACCTCTTTTGAATGCCACCGTTTCCGTACCACAAACAACTAGGTAATCGCTATAATGCAAGCCCAGTAAAAACACGATGAGCCATAAGGCGAAATTCGAAGGATATGCATACGATGTCGCAAAACGATCGAACTCAACTGATTCCCGATCCGCAGCAGCCGAGCAGGCACACCGGCGGCGTTCAGTCGCCGCGTCCTATCGCGCCGAGTCACGGTCAGCAGCGTAGTGCAACAAACGCTTCCCAACGGCCGAACCAGCAGCGCCAGGCAAACGGAAATGCGCCCAAGCAGCCCCCCACGCACGCTCGGGGCGATCGCGGCCCCGCGCGCAAACCCGCCGAGAACAATAAGTCGGGCAAAAAGACGACGCTCTTTGTCGTCCTGGGTCTTATCGTCATTGTCTATATCGTAGGCGTCGTAGCGTTTTCCCAGCTAGCCTACCCCAATACCACCATCGCCGGCGTCGACGTCTCGTTCTCCAACGCTTCGTCTGCCGCCACCAAGGTCAACTCGGCATGGAAGCACTATAAGCTCACCGTGACAGGCGATGACTTTAGCTGGACGTATCAGCCCGAGTCCGATGAGCCCATCGTCGACGGCGAAGCTGCCGCAAAAGAGATCATCAACCACAACGAAGCCTTTGTATGGCCGGTCCGCCTTGTGGAATCCTTAAGCGGAAAGACCAAAACAACCGCTACCTCCAACGAAGTCGATCTTGATCAAGACGTCGACCTGTCCATGCTCTCCGACACCTTTGACCAAAAGAAGTTTGAGGAGGATCTGGGCGCCGCCATCGACGAGTTTAACGAGGGGCGTTCGGGCACGTTCGAAGCCAATAGCTCCTATGACGAGCAGACCGGCAAGTTTACCGTCGAGAAGGCGCGCTCCAACGAAAAACTCGACCGCGAGCATGTCATTAAGTATGCCGAGCTCGAGCTTGCCTCGCTGTCCGAGACCGTAGACCTTTCCAAGCTCGGCAACGATACCTATGAGCCGCTCAATGGAACGCTGACCGATGATCAGATTCAGGCCGCATGCGATGCCGCCAACAACTTCCTGGGCGTCAACGTGACCCTCAAGCTCAACGGCGAGGATGCCGGCAAGGTTGATGGCAGCTCAGTGTTGCAGTGGATAAGCTTTGCCGATCCGGCCAACCCCACACTCGATACGTCGCAGATCAGCAGCTGGGCAGCCGAGCTCGCCAACGGCTTTAACACCGTGGGCTCCACTCGCTGGTGGACGCGCGCCGATGGCAAGCAATGCGCCGTCGAAGGCGGCGACTTTGGTTGGTCCATCGACAGCAGCTCGCTCGCCAAGCAGGTCGAGGACGCCATTAACAACAAGCAGACCGGCGAAATCGAGATCAAGTACTCCCAGAAGGCCGACACCTTTACCGCAAAGGGAGAGCCCGACTGGAAGGCATACGTCGATGTCGATCTATCCGAGCAGCACGCGCGCTACTACGACGAGAGCGGCAACATCGTGTGGGAGGCCAACTTTATCTCCGGCAAGCCGGGAGAGGACGCCACCCCCGAGGGCGTATGGCAGATTAACAGCAACGATGGCGCCAGCAAGCTCATCGGTGCCAAGGACCCTGAGACCGGCAAGCCAAAATACGAGAGTCCGGTCAGCTATTGGATGCCGTTTGAGGGAAACATGGTCGGCTTCCACGATGCAACGTGGCAAAACGACAAGAGCTTCGACGACCCCAACTCCTACAAGTGGTGCGGCAGCCACGGTTGCATCAACCTGCGCCTGGCCGACGCCAAGGCACTTCACGACTGCATCAAAGTCGGCCTGTGCGTGGTTGTCCACTCGTAATGCAACGCGCACATTCATACAACGTGGAACTGCTGCGACCAATCTAACAGTTCCGAAAGAAACCGTCCTATGCGCCCGTCCCAACCGGTGGGCGCATATACTTATCGAGGTTCTTTCTATAAAGGAGACGCTATGCCGAATGTCCCCACGATCACCCCGGGCCCGAATAATACCGAGCACACGCCCGAAGGTTCCACCGAAACGCTTCCTCTGATCACAGACGTACATGCCGACGAGGAGAGCGGACGCACGAACGATACGGCCGAGATTTCCGACGAAGAGGCATATGCCAAGCTCAAGGCAAAACGTGCCGAACGTCGACGCAAAAAGCTGATTCGACGCGGCATTGCCGCCGGCATCGTGGGTGTCATCGCGCTCATTGCCATTGTCGCAACCCTGGTTATCAACGCGCAGCCACAGGGCGCTAGCGGACCTGTGACCGACATGGTGACCGAGGGCACGTTTACCACAACGGTCGAGGCGAAAGGCCAGCTCAAACCAATTTCGTCCTCAGTGGTCTCCCCTTCTGTCGACGGCACGGTCGATTCGATCAACGTGCAGGCAGGCCAATCCGTCAACGAGGGCGACGTGCTTATGACCATTAAAAACGACGAGCTCGAACGCAACGTTGCCGAGGCGCAGCGTGCAGTTACAGCCGCTCAGGAAGACCTCGCCAACGCGCAGAAAGCCGCAGCTGCCGCGCAGGCCGCCCCAACGACGGACGTCGACGGAGGTTCCGCAGCGGCTGGCATCTCCGCCGCATCAGCGGACACGAACGCCGTATCGGCCGCGCAGCGCAGCCTCACATCGGCCCAGGCAAACCTCGATCAGGCGAACGCCAAGGCCGCCAGCCGTACGGTCACGGCCCCGAGCTCGGGCAGCATCGTGGAGCTCAACGCCAAGGTGGGCGCCACGGTAACAGGCGGCATGATCATGGGCGAAAGCGATACGAGCGGCGGCAAGCAGTGCATGCAGATCGCCGATCTGTCCAAGATGAAGGTGACGGTTCAGGTTGGCGAAAAGGATATCGCCAAAATTGCCGTGGGCCAAAGCGCCAACGTGACCTATCCCGCGTTTCCCGATATCGTGAGCCAGGGCACCGTCACGGCTATCGCCTCGGTGGCAAACTCCGACTCCTCCTCCGGGAGCGGCGGCAGTGTGACCTTTAACGTCGACATCCTCATCGAAGCACCTGACAGTCGCCTTAAGCCGGGTATGACTGCCGAGGTCTCGGTGGTGACCGAGCAGCTCGACGACGTGGTGATGGTGCCGACGATGGCGCTCATGACCGAAGACGGCGAACACTATTACGTCAACGTGGCGACTGATGACGAGGGCAAGCAAACCCGTCGCGTGAAGGTGACCGTCGTGACGCAAAACGACAACGAAGCCGTAGTCGGCAAGACACAGGTCAAGCGCGACGACCAGGGCAACGAGATCAACCCCAACGTGCCGGTTACCAAGCTGCGCGATGGCGACACCCTCGTCATGGACACCGGAGCGGACGCAACGGCTGACGGCGGCTACGGCGCGGATTCGGGCAGTATGTCTGCCGACGAGGGCATGTAATGCGTCCCGTTATCGACATCCGCAACGTGCACCGCATCTTTGAGAGCGAGGCAGGTTGTGCCCACATCCTGCATAACGTGAGCCTGGCGGTAAATCCCGGCGAGTTCGTCGCTATCACTGGCCCCTCGGGCTCGGGCAAATCAACGCTCATGAACATCCTAGGCTGCCTGGATAAGCCGACGGCGGGCGACTATTACCTGCAAGGGCTCAACGTGGCCGAGCTTGACGATGACGAGCTCACCGAAGTTCGCGCTTTGAGCATTGGCTTTGTCTTTCAGAGCTTCAACCTGCTGCCGCGCCTGTCGGTTATCGAAAACGTGATGCTGCCGCTGGCCTACACCAATGTGCCCCGTAGCCAGCGTGAAATGCGCGCCGTGCACGCGCTGCAGGCCGTCACGCTGCCCGTTGACCACTGGGACCACCGCATATCAGAGCTCTCGGGCGGCCAGATGCAGCGTGTCGCAATCGCGCGCGCCCTCGTCAATGACCCGCCCATCATTCTGGCCGACGAGCCGACGGGAAACCTGGACTCCGCTACCGGAGCGCTTGTGATGGAGACCTTCCATAAGCTCCAGAAGCGCGGCAAAACCATCGTTCTTATCACACACGACCCCGGCATCGCCGCCGAGGCCGACCGCGCCGTGACCATCCGCGACGGTCGCATTCACGACGGCGCGTATATTCCACATGCACCGCGGACCCTGCGCAGCGCCGTAGATAGCCTGCCCATGATTTCCGCCTCCGCCAACCCGCCGAAAGGAGTGGTGGCATGAGCGCCCGCGATCTCATCCAAGAAGCCCTTCACTCGCTCGAGGCCAACAAGGGGCGCAGCCTGCTCACCATCCTGGGTATTGTCATCGGCATCGCCTCGGTTATCGCCATGACTTCGCTCATCGGCGGCATCCAAAACAGCCTGGTCAACAGTCTGGGCCTCAATGCGGCGCGCATGGTGCAAATCTATTCGTCGCAAGAACTCACCGAGTCGGACATCGAGAAGCTTCAAAAACTGGTGCCGCAGATAGAGCAGATCGGCATTGTCGACAGCGCGTATACCGAGTACAAGACCGGCGATAAAAGCTATACCGTCATGGCACAGGGTGTCGATAGCAACATGCTCGACGCTGTGGGGGCCAGCAAGCTCGTTGCGGGGCGCGCCTACACCGATGTCGAGTCAAAGGCAGGCTCACGCGTGGCGCTCATCAGCCGCGGCGGCGCCGATCAGCTTTACGGCAACGAACAGGATGCGCTTGGGAAAACCATCAAGGTGTCCAACGGCGAGGTGCAGATTGTAGGCGTGATTGATGGCGGCAGTGACTCCATGGGTTCGCTCACGCTGTATATGCCACGCGAAACCATCTCCGGGCTGTTTGGCGACGAGAATCCTTCATTCCCCAGCGTGACGGCACTTGCCACCGAGGGCACGGACATGGATGAACTCTGTAAGACCATCGAGTCCAAGGTGCGCGCGATGAAGGGCATCGCGGAGGATGATGAGTACAACAGTGTATCGGCGACATCCATGAAAAGCGCCATCGATGCACTCAACTCCTTTATGGGCGCGTTCTCGCTCATCATGGGTGCTGTCGCCAGCATCTCGCTGCTTGTCGGCGGTATCGGCATTATGAATATGATGCTTACCAACGTAACGGAGCGCATTCGCGAGATCGGAATCCGCCGCGCTCTGGGCGCAAGTCGTCGCGATATCACCGCGCAGTTTTTGGCCGAATCCTCGGCGCTGTGCGTCACCGGCGGACTGTTGGGTGTCCTGATTGGCTATCTGCTGGCCTGGGGCCTCGCGATGTTTGCCTCCGGATCCGGGATTCTTGGCGAGCTCGGTGCCAGTGGGCAAATCACACCGAGTTTCTCAATCGCCACGGTGCTGCTGGCCTTCGCCGTCTCCGTCGGCATCGGCGTAATCTTTGGCTTCTACCCCGCTCGCCGCGCGGCAAAGCTCAACCCGGTGGAGTGCCTTCGCTACCAGTAAGCCACCACCAAAAAGTTGCGGTGAATTAGGAACCGAATATGCTTTCTAGCAGCAAAAACAGACACTATTTCACCGAAACTTATTGAAGGGCCGCTTGCGCCAGTTCCGGGCGTCGTCCTCTAGCTATTGGCGGATGACGGGCTTGTAAGGGTCAAGCTTGCTCGAGGCGATCCTCCTCGCGGGCGGAAGGGCGCGCAGGGGCGGTGAGCGCCTAGCGCGCGAACTCACGTAAGAGCGCGTCTTCCACTTCCCGAAGCGAAAGGGCCCCGCTTCCCTCGGCGGGACGGGTGACCACGATGCAGCGCGCTCCCACGTCGCGCGCGGCGGCGAGCTTCTCGGCCGTGCCGCCTACGGTTCCCGAGTCCTTGGTCACAAGCCACTGGGCGCCCACCTGCCGAAGCATCGCCTCGTTGAGCTCGCGGGTGAAGGGCCCCTGCATGCCGATGACGTGCGACGGAGAAAACCCCGCGTCGATGCACTTCGTTATAGCACCGGGCAGCGGGAGCACACGCACGAAGAAGCGCTCCGCGAAATCGGCGACGCGCGTGTAGGGAGCAAGCTCCTTGCTCCCCGTCGTGAGAAGCGCGCGACCCGGGTTCTCGGAGAGAAAGCGCGCCGCGCAGGCGATCGACGCGACCGGCACGACGCCTTTGGGCAGCGCCTCGACCGGGCGCGCAAGGCGCAGGCATCGTGCACCCACGGTGAGCGAAGCGGCTCGGATGTTGGCGCTTGCGAGCGTAGCGGAGGGGGGCGTGGCGTCGACGACGATGCGCGCGCCGGAAAGCTCGCGCTCCATGTCGGCATCGTCGAGCCTGCCCGCATGCACCTCGATGCCCGGAAGCTCGCCCAAAAGCTCGCCTCCGTACTCGGTTGCCGCGTAGGCACGGGCGGGGATG
>URUI01000083.1 GCA_900551015.1 uncultured Collinsella sp. | reverse complement strand
AGGAGGCCACTTAATGTGGCCTCCGTCGTGAGCAGGACTGTAGAGCAGGAAACCTTATATCCGGCCCCTCCGTCCGGGGACCGCGCCGTACCAGCTACAGCGTCATGTTTGGATCGGCGTCGACGTCGAACGGCGAGATTTCACCTCGGTCGAATTTACGGCGGGCGACCTCCGCGATCATGGCTGCGTTATCGGTACAGGCAGACAAAGGCGGCACCGTTACGCGGATCCCCTGACGCCCGAGCTTCTTGATCATCATCTCGCGCAGATGCGGATTGGCCGAGACACCACCGCCGATGCAATACTCCTTGCACCCAGTGGCGTGCAGGGCGTTTTTGGCCTTCTTGTACTGCACGTCAAAGACCGCCGCCTCAAACGAGGCCGCTAGGTCGGGCAGGCGAATCGTGCGCCCGGCCTTGGTCTCCTGCTCGATGTAGAGCGTCACCGCCGTCTTGAGGCCCGAAAGCGAGAAGCGATAGTCCCCCCTGCTGTTAAGCGCACGGGGGAAATCGATCGCCTTGGGGTTGCCCGTCTCGGCAAGCTTGGAGATGATAGGGCCTCCGGGATAGCCAAGACCCAGTGCCTTTGCCACCTTGTCGAAGGCTTCGCCCACGGCGTCGTCGAGCGTCTCGCCAAGCACTTCATAGTCGCCCCATGCCTTTACGTGCACGAGCATGGTGTGCCCGCCCGAAACGAGCGTAAAGATAAACGGGGGCTTGAGGTCGGGCTGCGCCAACAGGTTGGCAAACAGGTGGCCCTCCAGATGATTGACGCACACCAGCGGTTTGCCAGCAGCATACGCAAAGCCCTTGGCAAAGGCGACACCCACCACCAGGGCACCCACCAGGCCAGGACCTTGCGTCACGCCCACAGCGGCAAGCTCACTTGGCGCAATGGCTCCGCCCGTAAGGCCCAGCGACGCTGCGGCGTCCTCGAGCGCCGCGTCCACGACGCTCACGATGACCTCAACGTGCTTGCGCGAGGCGATCTCGGGCACCACGCCGCCAAAACGGGCATGGAAATCGATCTGCGTCGACACCTGGTTGGCCAGCATATTGCCATCCGCATCGATAATCGCCACCGCCGTCTCGTCGCAGGAACTCTCGATGGCAAGCACTAGGCGGCGGCGCTCAATTTCGGCACGCTCCCCCTCGGAGCGCCTAGGCGCAGGCAGCGGCCATACGCGCTGCTCTGCCGCCGTCGGCTCGGGCGAGGCATTGTCGACCGGAAGCACCAGGGGCAGCGGAGCCGTCATGACGATGGCATCCTTGCCGGCACCATAATAGCCGCGGCGCCATCCTGCCTCGGTAAAGCCCAGAGCGTTATAAAGCGCGATCGCTCCCTTGTTGTCGTCCTCGACCTCGAGCGAAGCCGTGGTGCAGCCGAGCATCTGGGCATCATAGCTCACGTGCGACAGCAGCTTGCGGGCAATGCCCTCACGGCGATGTGCCGGGTCGACGGCGACATCCAGAATCTGCACATCACCGTCCACGACCATACCGCCGGCAAGGCCCAGCAGCTTGCCGTCGTCGTGTGCCACCCACCAACTACGCGGCGCAGCGACGTCCTCGCCCAGTTCGGACAGGAACATGCCCGGCGTCCATGCCTCGTGTCCGGCACCTTCAAAGCAGGCAGCCTCCAGCGCGCTCGCGCCCTCGGCATCCGCCGCGCCCATGGGACGGAACTGCAGATGACGACCGGCGAGCTCATCGGCAACACCCGTAATTTCGCTCTGCGCACTCTCGGCAAGACCAAGACGCTTGCGCTCGTTTTCCTCGGCATCCGAAAGGCGCGTGTAAATCGGCAGGACGCGGGCCGGATCGCCGTCACCCGCAGCGTGCGCGAGCAGCAAGCCCTCGCCCGAAGGCCACCACAGGTCGCGCTCCACGCAGCGGGCGGTCTCGTCCTCACCCAGCAGCTTGCCATAGCGCACAAGACCGTCACCGGTCAGCTGAACCTGGTCCCAGTCCGCTGCTTGGCGCCACTCATCGAGCGCCACGGCGGCCTTGACCACGTGTTCGCGCTCAAATTGACGCTCGGGACCCTCATCGACCAGCATATACAGCGCCGGATATACCTCACCGCGCATAGCATCGGCCAAGATACCAAGCTTGCCACGCACGCCAGCCTTCCACGCCGTCCAAGCGCAAGCGTCAAGCGTCGACACGCCCAGCAGCGGAACATTGGCACCACATGCGAGGCCCTTGGCAGTGGAGATGCCGATGCGCACGCCCGTAAACGACCCCGGGCCGCGGCCGACCACGTAGCAACCAACATCGCTGCGATTCAGACCGGCTTGAGCCAGCACGCCATCAACGGTATTCACGAGCTCAACGTTGGCGTGACGGCGACACATGTGGTCGCCACTCGCGAGCTTCGTCTCGCCCGTCTGCCCATCAATCCAGCTTGCCGCGCAGGCAAGCATGTCGGTCGAGGTATCGAGCGCCACCACCAGCGCGTTGTCGTTATGCAAGCTCATCTTGTACAGCCTTATCAATCAAATGGGAAAGCTCCATTGCGCGGTCACCGTGCGCCTCGAGCGTTATCGTTCGCACATCGCTGTCGCCCTCATCACGCTTGAGCGTCACCGAAAGATACTCATCCGTCAGCTCGTCCTGGAATTGTTCGCCCCATTCCAGCAGGCAAGCACCCTCATAGCCCAGCACATCGAAAATGCCCGTATCCTCGAGCTCGTAGGCATGCTCCAGGCGGTATAGATCAAAGTGAAACAGCGGAATACGACCTTGATCGTGAACGGCCATGAGCGCAAACGTAGGGCTCGTAACCATATGCCCATCGCCCAGCCCGCGCGAGACGCCCTTGGTAAAGTGAGTTTTGCCCACTCCCAGGCCACCGGTCAGGATGAGCACATCGCCGTCCTCAAGGCACGGTGCAATTAGCTCGCCAAAGTACTCCGTATCGGCAGCACTAGCCGTTTTGTAAGTGCCTACCCCCAGGCGCTCCAGGGACATATACGCTCCTTATTATTCCGAGGCGTCCTCTGGCGCGGGATGTCGCTCCAGATAGTCGCCCAGCATCTTAAAGTCTTCCTCCAGCAGCTCCTGCCATGCCGGATTGCGTAGCGCTGCTGCCGGATGGAAAGTGGGCATTACTACAAAATGCCCCATCTGGTGGAACCTGCCGCGCAGCTTAGTAATGCCAATCTCGGTCTTAAGCACAAAGTGCGTCGCGGGGTTGCCGAGCGTCACGATAATATCGGGCCAGATGCTTCGAATCTGCTCGCGCAAAAACGGTGAGCAAGCCAGCACTTCCTCGGGGCGCGGATTGCGGTTTCCCGGCGGGCGGCACTTAAGCACGTTGGCAATGTAGACGTCTTCGCGTTTGAGCCCCGCCAGCGACAAAATGCCGTTGAGGTCCTCGCCTGCCGCCCCCACAAAGGGCTCGCCCTGCAAATCCTCATTGCGGCCCGGCGCCTCGCCAATAAACATCACGCGAGCGCGGGGGTTTCCCACGCCAAACACGATATTGTGACGCGACTGGTAGAGCTGGCAGAGGTGACAATCGCCCAGAACGGCCTCGATCTCCTCGAGTGCGACCTCACGCGGCGCCTGATGGCTATGGCCGGGGATGTGCATGACGCCCATAGCGGCTCCTACACGTAGACCTTGTCGAGACGCATGCCAAAGCCGCAGGCGACCTCGTAGTTAATCGTTCCGCGCAGTCGGGCCATCTCGTCCATAGTGATCTCGGCGTCGCCATCGCGGCCGACAATGATCATCTCGTCACCATACTCGGCCTCGGGAATCTCGTGTGCCGGGTTGGACTGAATGGCGACCATAAACTGGTCCATGCAGATATTGCCAACCTGATGCACGCGCTCGCCGCGATACAGCACATCCATACGATTGGAAAGCGTACGCGATAGGCCATCGGCATAACCGATCGGCAGCGTGCAGATCTGAACGCGCGTACGCGGTACGCGGTAGGTAAAACCGTAGCCCACGCCCTCGCCCATCGCAGGGTGTGCCACGCGCGTCACGCGCGCATGGACGCTCATAACGGGATCAAGCTGCATCACGCGGCCACTCAGCTCGCACGGCTGCATGCCATACAAGCCGACGCCGGCGCGAATCATATCAAAATGCATCGAGGGGTCGAGCATCGAGGACGGCGTGTTGGCGCAGTGCACGATACCGCACTCAAAGCCCGCATCCTTAATGGCCTGAACGGCCTCGGTAAAGCGCTGACACTGCAGTTTGTAGTCCCAGCCCGAAGGTTCATCGGCCGTGGCGAAGTGAGTAAATACGCCGTCGCACTGAATACCGCGATGGAAATTAATACCGCGGACAAAGTCGAGCACCTGCGTGTAATGTACGCCAATGCGGTTCATGCCCGTCTCGATGGCGAGATGATACTTGCCCACCTTGCCCGCCGCGACGGCACATTCGCCATACGCAAGAGCAAAGTCAGACGTATAGACCGAGGGCATGATATCAAACTCGAGCAACGTCGGAATAGCCTCGATAGGCGGCTCGCTTAGGATGAGGACGGGTTTCGTAATCCCGCCCTGTCGGAGCTCAACGCCCTCGTTAACCGTCGCCACGGCAAACATGTCGGCACCGGCCGAATACATGATCTTGGCGCACTCAACAGCTCCATGACCATAAGCATCGGCCTTGACCACGCAGCACAGGCGCTGACGCGGATTCAGCAAGTTCTTATAGGCCCTCGTGTTGCGACGGAGCGCCCCGCGGTCGATCTCGACCCAGGACCAGCGCGTCAAATCGGCTTTATTCATGATTAGTCATCCGACCCTTCGTCCATGATTCCCAGATCTTCGAGCGCATCCTTTGCCGCCAGCTCCATGGCAGGACCGATCAAGTCGATAAGATCGGTCGCGATGACGCTCTTCTCACCATACTCCGTCGCCGCGGCAAAACCGGCGTAGCTGTGAAGTGCGACGGCGTACGAATACAGCAACTCCCAACGATCCATCTCGTCGCGCATGGTGGCAAGCGTGCCGGCCAAAATACCCGCGAGAACATCACCCGAACCGGCAGTTGCCAGAGAAGCCGGACCCGAGAGCGGCAGCAGCACACGCTCAACGCCACAGATAGCCGTCGTCGGCCCCTTGGCAATGACCACCAGATTGTCGGAGCCTGCAGCCCAGACAACCTTCTGCGCGGCCGCAATCGCGGTACCAAGGTCGTTCACCTCGTCACCGGCAACCAGACGCGAAAGCTCACGATAGTGCGGTGTCATAACCAACGGCTGCTCGCGACGATACATCTCGGGGTTACTATCAATACCGTCAATGGCAATCTTAGCAAGGCAGTTGAGTGCATCGGCGTCCAAAATTAGCGGTACATCAAGCTCGAGCAAGCCCGAAACCACCTGCATAGCGCCGGCAGACGTCGTCATACCGGGACCGCACAGCACGCAGCTGTACTTCTTTGCGATCTCGCACACCGTCATGCGCGCAGCGGCGCCAAAGGAGCCGCGGGAATCAGACGGAATAGCAAAGACCGGAATCGAAGGAAGTGCCATGCGAATGAGATTGGCACAGGCGTCAGGAGCCGCGACTGCCACGTAACCAGCACCCGCGCGAGCTGCAGACTTGGCCGCCATAATGGCAGCACCAGGATATTGCGCTGATCCGGCGACAATAAGCACGGAGCCACGGGAATACTTATCGATATTCGATGGTAGCGGAGCAAAGTAATCAACTAAGTCACCGGGCTCGACAATCTCGGCGGCGTGGTCGACATCATCGATGACCTCGTCAAGACGGTCGTAAAGATTGCCGCAGGTCAAATCGCCGGCATACTCAGGACCATCAGCGCTATACAGACCAATCTTGGGCGCAATCATCGTCACCGTGCGCTCGGCACGAATGCAGTCGTCATCAACAACGCCCGTCTCGGCATTCAGGCCCGAGGGGACATCAATGGATACGACACAATCGGCGCATTCATTGACCGTAGGAATCCAAATGGAGAACGGCGCACGCAGATTCCCGTGGAAACCGGTACCAAAAATGGCATCGACAACAACATCGGCCTTATCGATCAAAACCTCGAGTTCGTCACGCGAGGGACCGACGCAAACGTGCACATCGCGGCCGGCAGTTCGACGAGCAACATGACGTGCCAGAGCAGCAGGAATCTCATCCGGCTCAACCGGAGAAACGATATCCACGTCCACACCCTTGTGGCTCAGGATATCGGCGGCAACCCAACCGTCGCCGCCATTATTACCAAAACCGACCAGAACGAGAACCCGATCGGGATTGAGCTTCAAGACCTCGTTGGCGGCAAACTCACCCGCTAGCTCCATAAGCTCGGCCTTCGAAGTCCCTTCGCGTTCGATGATATCCTCGAGACGAACGACTTCTTCGGTACTCAAAACCGGTTTCATCTATGCTCCTAGCGTATCTTGCGAAGCATCGCCCAGGTGCTCCGTCAATGCTGAATTCTGCAGCTGTTCAAGCTCATCTAAAACAGAGCAAGCCTCTTTAAATTTCTGCGCAACGCGTTTCTTGTTGCTCACTTTTTCTTCCTTAGGCTTAGGTCGGGCATCCTCGGTGATTGCAATGGCATTAGCGACAGCCAAGTCACCCGTAAGGGTAATAGAAAGAGCGACCTCGACAACACCCAGTTCTTGAGCGATCTCGAGAGCACGGCCCGAAAGCAGCGCCTTCGGTTTGCCGAGTTTATCACGCGTAACCGAAACATCCTTGCGACCAACGCCTTGACTAAAACCCGTGCCGAGAGCTTTAAGTACCGCCTCGCGCGAAGCAAAGCGGCTGGCATAGTGAGCAGCGGGACGCGATGATGCATCGCAATACGCGCGCTCTTCTTCGGTAAACACACGCCGAGCAAACGACGGCGTCTTTTCAAGAATTGATTTCATACAGGAAATCTCGACGATATCAACGCCGATACCAGCTTCAGCCATGTTCACCTCCATATCGCACAGACTAAGTTATTGTAGCCCGTTCACAGAAGATGCGACAAACGAGGGTTATAAAACACAGCTACTATGTGAGACAAAACCCGTTAACGCAAAAAAGGGGGAGGCCGCGAGGCCTCCCCCTTCTTCAATCTCGATGACGGCTCGGTGCCGTCCACCGGTCAGCGGCGCCCTGGCCTCCCACGGGCTCACC
>URUI01000082.1 GCA_900551015.1 uncultured Collinsella sp. | reverse complement strand
GGGTCAAAAGCGCCGTCGTCGTCGCCGTTCCCGCAAGCCGCGCCAGGATGGTGGCGAGGGCTCGACCCCGTCTTCGTCCGCACCACAACCGCCCGCCGGCGAATAACGCCCGCGAGCGGATTTAGCCCGCCTTGCCCCGAGGGCATCGGGGTATCATAGCGCTGAATCAACAACCCTCCCTGCGACCGAACGTAGGGAGGGTTGTGTCTTGAAGAGCCATCTGAACAAATTGAGCCGTCTGCAGGGTGCCGGCGCCCTACCGTTTGCGGACGAATTGCTGCCGTTTGCCGAGCGGGCGGCACGCGAGGCACTCGAGGCATTGTCGCCAACACGATGTGCCGGCTGCGAGCGCGCCGGTGCGCTTATTTGCCAAGACTGCCTGGCCGCGCTCACGCTCATCGACCCACGTCATAGCTGTACCCGATGCGGCGCCCCGTTTGGGGATTTGCTGTGCACTGAGTGTTCGGTCGAGGGCACGTCCTCGGCAATGGCGGAGACGCTCGACCGCTGCCTGGCGTGCTCCGTCTATGCGCATCCGCTGCCGCGCATCATTAAAGCGTACAAGGACGCGGGCGAGCGACGCCTGGCTCCGTATCTGGCGGAGCTGCTCTACGACACCGCCCTGCATGCCCAGGTCGTAGCGCCCGAACGCTTAGGAGGTGTGCTGTCCGGTGCGGATGCGGTGGTGTTTGTGCCTGCGACGGCGGCAGCGTTTCGGCGGCGTGGCTTTGATCATATGGAGGCCATTGCGCGCCCATTTTGCGAGCTGTCGGGTGTTCCCCTGCTCGATGCCCTCGTCAAGTACGGGCATGGCGACCAGCGCGAACTCGGTCGTGAGGAGCGTCGCGAGCGTGCCCAAGGCATGTACGAGACGGTTGAGGACGTGCACGGCCGCCGCTTACTGCTTATCGATGACGTTATCACCACGGGCGCGACCATGGCAGCAGCCTCGGCGGAGCTCAAGCGTGCCGGCGCTGCGGCAGTCGATGGCATTGCTATCGCACGTGTTTGGTAGGGGTGGTTTTGTGGCAGTGAAGATTGAGCGGCGCAACGAGCCGACAGGCGAACAGCTAGCGGCTTCCGTAATCCTAACAGGTGCCTCGGCGCTTCGCATGATGCGCGCCGAGCGCCGGCAGATGGGCTATATCAGCTGGAAGGACCTTAATCCCGATGAAGAGCGCCGTGTGCTGCGCACGTCGTCGCCCTCGACCGAGGATATCTATCTTCCTGACTTGGTGCGAATTGGAGCCAAAAGTGGCGAGGTGCAGGAAGATCTGTGCTTGTTGGTGGGATCTGCGGCGCAGCGCCGCCGCATGCCTGGCGTAGGCTGGTCCGTGTGTTCCGGGTTGCCCGCCGGCTCGATTCTAGAGGTGGAACCGGGGGTGTACAGCCTATCTCCCGAGGCCCTTTGTGTTGCCGTTGCGCGTGAGGTCGGCTGCATCCAGGCGTTTGCCCTGGCCCAGGAGCTGTGCTCTAAGATTTCACTGAGCGACCGCGGGAAGTATCCGCCTCCCTACACCTCGCCTGT
Source organism: uncultured Collinsella sp. (assembly GCA_900551015.1). Classification (GTDB taxonomy): domain Bacteria; phylum Actinomycetota; class Coriobacteriia; order Coriobacteriales; family Coriobacteriaceae; genus Collinsella. Next base: position 6,112 of record URUI01000082.1, on the reverse strand, counting down.
TACGAATAAACTTGCAAAGGACAAGGACCAGCCAGCAGACGTGGGCTACTTTGAAGTCGAGCCGGTGCTGATGCCCGATCGTCTGGCAGATTACCTTGCGGCATGCAAGGGGAATGTGGCCAAACAGCTGCTGCGTCTGTGTCCCTATCTTTCGGAAAACCTGCTCTCGCCCATGGAGTGCATCATGCTCGCCCTGTTTTCGCTTCCGTTTTCCTATGGCGGGTTTGCCTGCGGACCTTTTAAGACCGACTACAAGATCGAGTTCGATGACCGTGCGCAGGCAATCTCGGGGATGCCCCATGCAGTTTGCGATGCGTATCAAGAGGCAGCCCGGTTTGACCTGGAATACAACGGTGAGCTGGGCCATTCCTCTCGGAGGGGACGTATCCATGATGAAAAGCGCAACACGGGCTTGATTACTATGGGAATCGAGGTCGCAACGGTCAACAACGAAATGCTTTGCGACATGGAAGCGATGGAAGCGCTCGCATGGCGCATGCACCAGCGTATGCGAAAGCGGTACCGGAATCGTGTCGATGCCCGCAGGAAGAAGCAAGAGGCGTTGCTTAACACGCTGCGGGCGTGTTTTGGGCTTAAGCCGGTCTAATACGCGTCGAAAATAGAGGGTTAATCATATGCCCTGGCCATAATATGGCAAATATGAGTACTGTCACTAAATCAGTAACAGCAAAATCAAGGAATTTAGGACTCGGAGGCGGCGTAAAGTAAGAAGATAATAAACAAATGTAGAATAACTAAGCATCAGGTTGGCGACACTGAGCGCATAATCTGTCCGAGAGGCCAAAATTGCCTGTTACTAAATTGGTGGCAGTACTCATATTTGCCATATTTTGACCAGGGCACCCTAAGAAGGGCGCCCCGGAGCTCCCCGTAGGGGAGCTCCGGGCTTCATAGGGGCACGAATAGCCCACTCCGACCTGCAAAATCTGTGCGCACGATGCGAATGACGCCCTTAACCTTAAACTTTAGCTTGAACTTAGCTATAATGCGCTACGTTCCTGCCAGGCTGTGGTTGCGGACGGACGAAATGCCCGTCCTAGTCCAAGACAGACGCGGTCAAAGGGATCCACGTAAGCGACCGCGTGCGCGCGGCGCGATCATGGCGCGTCCTAGATGTAAGCCGCACCGTCCGTTCTACTTTCTTTGGGGCAATACCGCCTCGCGGGCGAGCGGGCCAGTCGTGAAGGTGGCTGCGGCCTCCCGAGCAAACACCCCGGTGCGCAAGTGTGGGGTCAAATACCAGGTCAGCTGGTGGGAACAACCCGATATTCCGCGCAACGCACGGATCGTATACGACACAGAAGGCAGGGTAGTGGACATGGTGAGGGGCAGCTTGATGCACGCGGCTCGGTTAGGTGCTGGGACCGCAGCGGTCATTGCCGTTTTGGGCCTGAGCGGATGCGCGTTCAACCCGCTGTCTACGTTCACGACTCCCACGATCGACCAGATCGAGTACGAGACCGTCACGCCGGCGGTGTCGGACGATGCCCTGGTCACTCCCGGAACCCTGACGGTCGCCCTCGATACTTCCGATGCGCCGCAGGCCATGCAGGGCGCCGATGGCGAGCTTACGGGGTATGCAGTCGATGCTGCCCGCGCCCTCGCAAGCCGCATGGGCCTTAAGGTCGCCTTTGTCGATGCGTCCTCGGCAGGTTCCGCGCTCGGCGACAAAAAGGCTGATATCTTTATCGGCGAGATCAACTCCACGGACGGGGACGTTAGCTCGCTCGGCACCTGCCTGTACGATGCCGCTTCCGTGTTCGGTAAAACCAGCGATGGTGGGTCGCTAAGCGTTTCCACCGATACCCTTAACACGTCTACTCTGGGTGTCCAGATGTCCTCGGCCTCGCAGGAGGCGCTTGCTAAGCAGAGCATCACCGCCAACCAAAAGACCTACTCCAACATCAACGAGTGCTTTGAGGCGCTCGAGTCTGGCGAGGTCGACTATGTGATCTGCGACTCCACAGCCGGCGGCTATCTTGCACGCCTGATGAGCGAGGTCTCCTATGTCGGTGCGCTCGAGGCGCCCTCGACGCTTGGTGTTGCGGGCCTCTCGTCCAATGACGAACTGTGCCGTGCCGTGAGTGATGCCCTCGACGACATCACGGTCGACGGCACGCTCGAGGCGGTTCACTGCGTCTGGTACGGCCAGATTCCCTACGACCTCACCACTAAGACGGTTTCGGGCGCTAGCGTGCAGCCGGGCGACTCTGAGTCCAGTGAGACCACGTCCTCCGGCAGCGAGTCCTCCGATTCCAACAATGAGACCGCATCCTCCGAGGACAAATCGTCCAGCCAGGAAGGCACCATCACTGACGACGACATTAACAAACTTAATAGCTAGTTATTGCTAGGGGTGGTGTCTCCTATACGTTGGAAAGGACACCTCTTCACGGTTTCAGCACGCACTGCCGGGTTTCCCCAATAGGGGAGCCCGGCTTTTTCATCCCTATAAAACCAGCAGGTCAAAGCCAATTTTCGGGACCAAATACAAATCCACCGGCTCCCTCCCATAGCGCACTTTGCCACGGAAAAGTGCGAGACTTCGGTATGCGGTATCAAGCAATCGTTATTCGGGTCTTTAGGAATCCGCGTGATTAAATGCACGGCAATGGGTACATAGCCAGTACAGTAAGTCCCCGAGGCAGATTGGAGCCACGTATGGATATCAAGGTTTCTGGACGCAAGACGACGGTAACCGATGCTCTGCGTGCGCATGTGGATGAGAAGATCGGCGAGGCGCTCAAGGTTTTCGATATCGAGCCCATGACAGTCGACGTCGTGCTTCGTTATGAGAAGAACCCCTCGAACCCCAACCCGGCAATCGTCGAGGTCACGGTTCGTGCCCGCGGCTCTGTGATTCGCGTTGCCGAGCACGGCGCAGATATGTATGCCGCCATCGACCTCTCCGCCGATAAGGTTACCCGCCAGCTGCGCAAGTTCAAGACTAAGGTCGTGGACAACCGCCAGGGTGGTGCCAGCGCCGCGGATGTCGCACCGGTCGAGCGCGTCGAGGATCTGGCCGACCTGCTGCTGCCCGAGGAGGAAGACGACCTGCTCGTCCGCGAGAAGGTTATCGACGTCACTCCGATGACTGAGGAGCAGGCGCTGGTGCAGACCGATCTGCTCGGTCACGACTTCTACGTGTTCGAGAACGCGACGACCGGCCTTATCAATGTGGTGTATCACCGTAAGAATGGTGGATATGGCATCATCAAGCCCCGCATCGAAACACTTGACGAGTAAAATACGTTAACTTGCATGAGTTAACGGCTGGCGGCCATCCCATGCGGGTGGCCGCCTTTTTACGTAAGGAGTCGCTTTGATGGACAAGGCCGCATCCGCCGGTCATTCGGACCGTTGCCGCATCGTCGTCGATACCTGCTGCGACTTTAGCCCCGAGGTCGCCGCGAACCTCGATGTCGATATCCTGGGTTTCCCCTTCATTATCGATGGCGAAGAGCGCACGGACGACATCTGGTCGAGCATCACACCCAAGGAGTTCTACGACCGTATGCGCGCCGGTGCCCGCGTGTCCACCTCGGCTGTGTCGCTCGGTCGCTATATCGAGTTCTTTACCGAGTGCGCCAAAGAGGGTACGCCTACGGTCTACCTGTGCTTTACCTCGGCGCTGTCGTCGAGCTACAACTCCGCGTGCCAGGCGGCAGATGCCGTGCGCGCCGAGTATCCCAACTTTGAGCTCTACGTGGTCGACAACGCTCTGCCCTGTGCGACCGGCGAGCTCTTGGCGCTCGAGGCCGTCCGCCAACGCTCGGCGGGACTCAGCGCCAAGCAGCTGGTCGACTGGGCAAACGAGGCCAAGACCTACGTCCACGGCTACTTTACGCTCGAGAGCTTTGACGCGCTGGCTGCCGGCGGCCGCATTCCGCCCGCGGCGGCGCAACTCACGGCAAAGCTCGATGTCAAGCCCGAGCTCTCCTACGACCTGGCCGGCTCACTGTCGCTGATCGGCGTCAACCGCGGCCGCAAGAAGGCGCTCAAGTCCATCCTCAAGTCGTTCCGCGAGAACTACGTGCCCGACCGCACCATGCCCATCGCCATTATGACGGCCGATGCCGAAAAGGACGGCGACTGGCTCGAGGCCGCCATCCGCAAGGAGGAGGGCTGCGCCGACGTCACGATCATTCGCAGCTCCGTGGGCCCCACCATCGGCTCGCACGTGGGCCCCGGCATGGTGGCCTGCGCGTTTTGGGGCAAGAATCGCGCCGAGAAAGCCTCGCTTTCCGACCGCATCGCGCGTCGCGTGCGCGGCCAGTAGGCAAGTAACGCGGCCGTAATCGATCCCAACTCACTGCCCAAGCGCTGGCGCTGAGTATTCAACTTGGTAACAACACCCAACCCAAAAGGAAAGGTTTCATGGCAAACAAGCTCTCTGTCGCATTTATCGGCACCGGAATCATGGGTGCCCCCATCGCCGGCCACATCCTGGATGCTGGCTATCCTGTCACGGTCAACAACCGCACCAAGTCCAAGGCCGCCGCGCTTATCGAGCGCGGTGCCGCCTGGGCCGATACGCCGGCAGATGCCGTGGCTAACGCCGATGTCGTCTTTACCATGGTGGGCTATCCCTCCGAGGTTGAGGAGCTCTACCTGGCGGGCGACGGCCTGCTCGCGTGCACCAAGCCGGGCGCGGTCTTGATCGACCTCACCACGAGCTCGCCCGAGCTCGCCCGTGACATTGCCGAGGCCGCCCAGGTTTCTGGTCGCATGGCGTTTGACTGCCCCGTCACCGGCGGCGAGTCTGGTGCTATCGCCGGCACGCTTACGGCTATCGTGGGCGCCACCGAGAACGACATCGCGCCGGTCCGCGACATCCTTGCCACCTTCGCGGTCAACATCTGCTGCTTCGACGGCGCCGGCAAGGGCCAGGCTGCCAAGCTCGCCAACCAGGTGTCGCTGGGCGCCTGCATGGTCGGCATGGCAGACGCCATGGCATTTGCCGAGCTGAGCGGCCTTGACCTGGAGAAGACCCGCCAGATGATCCTGGGCGGTACCGGCAAGTCCGGCGCCATGGAGAGCCTGGCGCCCAAGGCACTCGACGGCGACTACAAGCCCGGCTTTATGGTCGAGCACTTCATTAAGGACCTGCGCTTGGCGCTCGCCTATGCCGACGATCGCGAGCTTGCGCTGCCCGGCGCCGACGTGGCCTTTACGCTCTACGACATGCTCGACGCCATCGGTGGCGCCAAGCTGGGCACCCAGGCCATCACGGTCCTCTATAAGGAGGAGGCCGACGCCATCGCCGCCGGTCTGGACTGGTCGCAGTATCGTCCTGAGGAGCATGGCGCTCACGAGGAAGGCTGCGGTTGCGGCGAGCACGGCGACGACCATGAGTGCGGTTGCGGTCACCATCACGGCGAGGACCACGAGTGCTGCGGCGGCCACGGCCATGACGACGGCCACGAGTGCTGCTGCGGCCACCATCACGGGGAGTAGCGCCCATGAGCTGGACGTTCGTGGTGCTTGCGCTGGTGCTCTTTCTCTTTGCGATCTACATTGGCTTTTTGTGCGGCCAGTGGGCCTGCGAAAAGCGCGTGATCACCAAGCGCGACTACTGGATCGCCAACTTTGCAGGCGCGGCGGCAGTCGTCCTGCTGACCTGGGTGTTCTCGCTGTTCCCGCTGGTGCAGTTTGCGCCGATCGGCTGGCTCGGCGGCTTTATCGCCGGCCTTAAGATGAGCTTTGGTGAGTCCGTCGGTCCGTGGCGCAAGCACGACGAGGTCTTTAACGTCAACAAGGCTCATCGCGCCGCCGCCGACGCGGGCGACGCTGAGGAACGCCGCCGTGCGCGTCGCAATGGCGCGGTCGATCGACAGCTCATCTCGGTCACCGATGACAGCAAGGGTGCTGGCAAGCACGCTAAGAAATAGTAAGAAGAGGTAACTATGGCAGAAAACAAAGACGAACAGCTCACCGACGAGGAGCTGGCACAGCTCCAGCTGGCAGAGGAGAACGAGAACGCCGTCGACCGCCTGGTCAAGGAGCTCGGCTGCCCCACGCGCCGCATCCGCCAGTTTGCCGCCCGCGTGCTGCACCTGCTTGCCGAGCGCGCTCCGCAGCGCGTCGTGCC
>URUI01000081.1 GCA_900551015.1 uncultured Collinsella sp. | reverse complement strand
TGATCGGCCTGTGCTCGCCCGCGCACGCATCGTGCGCGCGGCTTAGCTGGCTTGCGCTGGCCGCGCGGAATACCTGCGCGCCGGTTATGTCGAATTGCGGTTTCAGTTCGGCTATGCTCAGTTCGCACTCGCCCGCGGGCAATGCCTGTTTAAGCTCGAACCCGGTTTCCTGACCGCCCAGCCGGATTGCAATCTGGTCGCCCGCATCCAGCGGCGTTATCAGCCTAAGCCTTACCCGTCCGCCGCGCGCGCGCAGTACCTCACCCACCTGCACGCCCATGTTGTTGGGGCGGGTGGGGTCGATTATGTCGCAGTCGCGGAAGCGCGTGTCCAGATACGCGTGCGAAAAGCCGCCGCGATTGAATATCTGCCTGAGCGCAAGTTCGCCGTCCGCGTCGGGCGTGAAGCGCTCGGGATGCTCCTCCAGCTCGTCCAGCGCGCGCCGGTACACGCGCGTTACCTCACTCACGTATTCGGGACGCTTGAGCCGGCCTTCTATCTTGAGCGAGCACACGCCCGCCTGTTTCAGTTCGGGCAGTTTATGCAGCATCATTATGTCGCGCGGCGATATTAGACAGCCCTGCGCCGATTTCGCGCCCGCCAGCTCGTAATTGAGTCTGCACGGCTGGGCGCACATGCCGCGGTTGGCCGAGCGGCCCGCCATGGCAAAGCTCGACAGCAGGCACAGACCCGAGTAGCAAAAGCAGATGGCACCGTGGCTAAAGACCTCGAGGTCGACATCGGGCGCGGCGTCGTGGATGGCGGCGATCTCGTCGATGGAGAGCTCGCGCGAGAGGGTCACGCGGTCGGCGCCCTGCTCGCGGCACCAGATGGTTCCGCGGTCGTCATGGATGTTCGCCTGGGTCGAGATATGCGTCTCGATGCCGGGCATCGTGCGCTTGACCTCAAAGAACAGACCCCAGTCCTGGATGATGAAGGCATCGGCGCCCAGCGTGGAGCAGCGATGGATGAGTTGCAACGCATCGGCCATCTCGGACTGCTTGATGACGATGTTGACCGTGACGTAGACGCGCGAGCCGGCCAGGTGTGCAGCGCGGCAGGCCTGCTCAAAGGCCTTGTCGGTAAAGTTCGTTGCCTTGCGGCGGGCGTTGAAGCTGCCCATGCCACAGTAGATGGCGTCTGCCCCGGCAGCGAGTGCGGCGGCGAAGGGCTCCGGGCCTCCGGCGGGGGCCAAGAGCTCGGGTCTACGGTTGGTGGTTCGACTGGCGGTTGCGGTCATATCCTGCCTTTCAAAATGCTCAGATAATCAAAAGTATAGTGGTGCCATCGCGGCAGGCGATGCCCGTGCTCTAAGCGGGATAAAGTCTTCAGCAGCTTGGACTGGCTGCTCCACATGAGAACCGTTCAGCGGTCCGGGGAAACCGTTGGGCGATAAAATATTCTCGAAGGCTGATAATTATCTTGCATCGGGCAAACTCATCCCCTACTATCCCAATCAAGCGCGGTGTTCAGACCGAACTGTGCCTCCCGGTGTGAACGCCGCGCTCCCGTTCCCTTTTACTTGTAAGGAGAAAAACATGAGCAAGACCGTCGTGTCTTCCGATAACGCGCCCGCAGCCATCGGCCCGTATTCCCCCGGCATCCAGACCGGCAACATGGTGTTCCTGTCCGGCCAGCTGGGCATCGACCCCGCAACTGGCAAGATGCCCGAGGGCGTCGAGGCCCAGGCTAAGCAGTCCCTTGCTAACGTCGAGGCCCTGCTGACTGCTGCCGGTGCCACCTTTGCCGATGTCGTCAAGACCACGGTCTACCTGGCCGACATCGCCGACTTCGCCGCCGTGAACGAGATCTACGCCTCCAAGTTCGAGGCCCCGTTCCCCGCGCGCAGCGCTTTTCAGGTTGCCGCCCTTCCGGCTGGCGGTCTGGTCGAGATTGAGGTCGTCGCCGCTCTCTAAGGCGTTGGCAACAGCTAAATATGACATGCAAAAAGACCCTGCAGTGTGAGCTGCAGGGTCTTTTGTCAAGCGATGCGGCAAAACGATCCGTTTTCCTCCGTCCCCAAGGGATCGGCGGGTTAGCCCTCCTTGCGGACTTTTTGCAGGTAGCGGTAGACGCTGGGCTCCGAGATACCCAGCGCGGCGGCAGCACAGGCAACGGCGCCCTTGAGCATAAATACACCGTTGCCGTTAAGGTGACGAATAACGTCCACGCGATCGGCCTGCCCAAGCGAGGCGACATCCTGCCCGCGGCTTTCGAGCAACTCGGAAATACTGCGGTCGATGAGCTCCTGTGTAGACTCCGAAAGACTTTCAACCTCGATAGACGCGGGCTCCGCCTGCCTTGGCACAGCGTCGAAGCAGGCCATGAGCTGCTGGGCCATGGCGTTGATGGAGCGTACCGTGGAAAGATCGGTGTTGACGCAGAGCATGCCGACGATTTCGTTGTCCTCGCGGATAAAGTACGTCGCTGACTCCAACGTCTTGCCACCGGCGCCGCGCCCCTCGTAGCCCGTAATAAACGGCAGGTCGCGATACTTGGCATCGTGCATGATCTTGAGTGCCAGATCGGTAGCGGGACCGCCGACCTTGCGGCCGCTCACGATGCCGTTGCGAATATCGACGATGGCATGGTCGGGATCCGAGAAATCGTGCAGCACGATTTCGCTGTTTTTGCCGAGTATCTGCTCCAGGAAATCGACCATCGGCAAAAAGCGACGTACGGTCTCGTTCACGGGCAACTCCTTGGGGTGAAATCGGAAATGTCATAACAATTTTTTCTCATGGTAACACGGTGTCTATTAACTCGCATATTCGCAGGTACCTTGCGTAATACGGACGAGCGGTAGGAATTTGGCGGTAAACGGTCGACCAAAAGAAAAGTTAGATGTTAGTTTGGCCAGACACTTTCTTGACCTGCGGAAATGCATTGTCTCAGCTCAACAATAGTCTGATAACAAAAAATTATTATTGAGAATGAGAATCATCTTTAATACGATATGCAACGAAGGCACAACCTCACCCCCGCACTGCGTCACAATAGAGCGTTAGATGCGAAAACAACTATTTCGAGGATTGGTGGTCAAATGGCCCAGGAGACGGTTACGAACGGCACTGAAGCCCTGTTTACTCGTGAGGGCATGCCGCCCGTTAAGGAAATGATCCCGTGTGCCCTTCAGCACGTACTGGCATCGTTTGCCGGCATCATTACCCCGGCGGTCATCATGGCCGGCGTCTACGGCTTTAATAGCCAGCAGAGCACCGACATCATTCAGGTCGCGCTCATTCTTTCGGCAATCGACACGGCCCTTCAGGCCTTTGCTCCCTTCCGTCGCATCGGCGGCGGCCTGCCCATCGTCATGGGCGTTTCGTTCGCGTTCCTGCCGGCCCTGCAGGCCATGGGTGCCTCGGGCTTTAGCTTTGGCGCGCTGCTGGGCGGCGAGATTGTCGGCGGTGCCGTCGCGGTCCTCTTTGGTTTGGCCTACAGCAAGATTAAGTGGCTGTTCCCTCCCGTCGTGACCGGTACGGTCATCTTCTCCATCGGCGTTTCGCTGTATCCCACGGCCGTCAAGTATATGGCCGGCGGTATGGGCACGCCGCTGTGGGGCACCCCGCAGGCCTGGTGCGTCGCCCTTATCACCTTTGCCGTGGTCTTTGCGCTCGCCAACTTTGGCAAGGGCACGCTCAAGCTGGGATCCGTGTTCTTTGGCATGATCGTTGGCATGATCGTCTCCATCCCCTTTGGCATGATCGACTTCTCCAGCGTCGCCACCGCTCAGGTCTTCGCCCTTCCCAAGCTCATGCCCTACGCGCTCGAGTTTGATCCCGAGGTCTGCATTACCCTCGCCGTCGTATTCCCCATGGTTGCCATCCAGGTTATCGGTGACGTTTCCGCCGCCTGCCTGGGTTCCATCGACCGTATGCCCACCGAGCGCGAGCTCTCCGGCGCTATCGTGTCCCAGGGCCTCACCTCTATGGTCGGCGGCCTGCTGGGCGGTCTTCCCACCAGCGCCCTTGGCCAGAACGTGGGCATCATCTGCTCCAACAAGGTCGTCAACAAGTGGGTCTTTGTGATCATCGCGGCCGTCTTTGCCATCGCCGGTCTGTTCCCGCAGCTCTCCGCCGTGCTCTCCGCCATCCCGCAGCCCGTCATCGGCGGCGCGACCGTCGGCGTCTTTGGCACCATCACCATGAACGGCGTGCGCATGTTCACCCGCGAGGGCCTCACGCAGCGCACCACCACCATCGTCGGTACCTCCGTCGTCTTTGGCCTGGGTATCTGGATGGCCAGCGGTTGCCTTGCCGGCGAGGGTATGCCCACCTGGGTATCCACCGTCATCGGCTCCAACGCCGTGACCCCCACCGCCATCATGGCCATTGTCCTTAACCTGATTCTTCCGCAGACGCCGGTCGTGGCTCAGCACATCGATGCCGCCAAGGACGCTGCCGTGGATCTGGTCTTGCCCGAGAGCAAGAAGTAACCAATTCGGTGCTATTCGTCGGCGGACGCATCGCCTCGTCCGCCGACGTCATGCGGCGCCAAGCCGCACTTCAAAGGGTTTGTCCCTTTGGTGAAGCGTTGACGGGAGAGGGCCCGTTTCCGGTGTAGGCCGGCGCTTCGCACTCCGCCATGTCAGAGGTGTCAAACCCCGCCCCTGATGTTGAAGGGAGCATCCATGCTTCTGGTCGCTAACGGTTCCGTTTTTACCCGCAACGCTCAGACCCCGTTCATTCCAAACGGTGCGGTCGCCATTGACGGAGATACGATCGTCGAAGTGGGCCCCGAGTGCGAGCTCAAGGCCAAGTACCCGGATGCCGAGTACGTCGACGCCCAGGGCAACCTCATCATGCCCGGACTCATCAACTGCCACACCCACATCTACTCGGGTCTGGCCCGCGGCCTTGCCATTAAGGGCTGCAACCCCACCAACTTCCTGGAGAATCTTGAGCAGCAGTGGTGGAAGATCGATGACAACCTGACGCTCGACGGCACCAAGGCCAGCGCCTATGCCACGATTCTTGACTCCATCCGCGATGGCGTCACCACGATTTTCGATCACCACGCGAGCTTCTGCGAGATCCCGGGTAGCCTCTTTACCATTAAGGATGCAGCTCAGGAGCTGGGCATGCGCTCGTGCCTGTGCTACGAGGTCTCCGACCGCCGTGGCCAGGAAAAGTGCGACCAGGCCATTGCCGAGAACGCCGAATTTGCCCAGTGGGCCGCCAAGGAGCGTCGCGATAACGACAACCATATGATCGCCGCCATGTTTGGCGGTCACGCCACCTTTACGCTGTCGGACGAGACCATGGACAAGATGGCCGAGGCCAACAACGGCCTGACCGGCTTCCACATCCATGTGTGCGAGGGCATGAATGACGTGTGGGATTCCCGCCTCAACCGCGGCGGCATCAGCCCCGTCGAGCGCCTGCTGCAACACAACCTGCTGGGTCCCGACACCATGCTCGGCCACTGCATCCACGTGACGCCCGCCGAGATGGACATCGTCAAGGAGTCCGGCACCTGGCTCGTCAACAACCCCGAATCCAATATGGGCAACGCCGTGGGCTGCGCCCCCGTGCTTGAGTTCTTCCGCCGCGGCATCCCCGTGTGCATGGGCACCGACGCCTACACTCACGATATGCTCGAGAGCCTCAAGGTCTTCCTGATCATTCAGCGCCACAACGCCGCCATGCCCAACGTGGGCTGGTGCGAGGCCATGACCATGCTGTTCGAGAACAACGCCAAGATGGCGAGCAAGTACTTCGACCGCAAGCTCGGTGTGCTCGAGGCCGGCGCTGCCGCCGACGTCATCGTTATGGACTACAAGCCCTTTACGCCGCTGAGCGAGGAGAACATCGACGGCCACATGCTCTTTGGCATGATGGGCAAAAACTGCCGCACCACCATCATCAACGGCCGCGTCCTGTACAAGGATCGCGAGTTCGTTGGCATTGATGAGGACAAGATCAACGCGTGGACCATGGCTGAGTCCAAGAAGCTCTGGAGCACGCTCAACGATCGCGCCTACTAATTCACAAGTAGTTTCGCGCGCGTCGGATGTTTCGCCGCATCCGACGCGCGTATAGGCGGCCTCCGCGGGGTCGCCGGCGCTGTGCTAGCGCTACACCGTATTTGCGCCCGCCGCGCGGTCTCGCCGGGCGTTACAGAGAGGAGCTCACTATGAGCGACATCATGAGGCCGATCCCGTTTTCGCAGCTGATGAACTGGATCATCGAGGAGCATAAGACCCAGGACGCCATCTTTGGCGTGCGCAAGATGGTCACGACCAACCAGGAGGGTGCGCTTCCCATTTTTGACGAGCGCATCGAGACTCCGTTTGGCCCGGCCGCCGGTCCCAATACGCAGCTGGCCCAGAACATCGTGGCATCCTATGTGGCTGGTTCCCGCTTCTTTGAGCTCAAGACCGTCCAGGTTATGGACGGCGAGGAGCTCTCCAAGTGTGTGAACAAGCCCTGCATCGTGGCGCAGGACGAGTGCTACAACTGCGAATGGTCGACCGAGCTCGAGGTTCCGCAGGCCTTTGCCGAGTACGTGAAGGCATGGTTCGCCTGCCACCTGATCGCTCGCGAGTACGGCCTGGGTAGCCCGGACGGCTTTGTCTTCAACATGTCCGTGGGCTATGACCTCGAGGGCATCAAGAGCCCCAAGGTCGACGCCTACATCGAGGGCATGAAGGACGCCAGCGGCTCCGACGTCTGGAACGAGTGCCGCGCATGGGCACTCGCCAACCTGGACAAGTTTGAGCATGTCGACGCTGCGTTTGTCGAGTCCATCCCGGCGCGCGTCTCCAACTCCATCACCGAGTCTACCCTGCACGGCTGCCCGCCTGCCGAGATCGAGCGCATCGCGACCTACCTCATCACCGAGAAGGGCCTTAACACCTACATCAAGTGCAACCCCACGCTGCTGGGCTATGAGTTTGCCCGTCAGCGCCTCAACGAGCTGGGCTTTGACTACATCGTCTTCGATGACACGCACTTCCGCGAGGACCTGCAGTGGGTCGACGCCGTGCCCATGTTCGAGCGCCTGATTGCCCTGTGCGCCGAGCGCGGCCTGGAGTTTGGCGTCAAGCTGACCAACACGTTCCCCGTCGACGTGACGAGGAACGAGCTGCCCTCCACCGAGATGTACATGTCCGGTCGTTCGCTGTTCTCGCTGACTATCGAGGCCGCCCGCCGCATTACCGAGCAGTTCGATGGCAAGCTGCGCATCAGCTACTCCGGCGGTGCTACGGTCTACAACATTCGCGCCCTGTATGACGCCGGCATTTGGCCCGTTACTCTGGCGACCGACGTGCTCAAGCCCGGTGGCTACGAGCGCTTTAGCCAGATGGCCGGGGAGTTTGGCGATCTGGACGGCAAGCCGTTTGAGGGCGTCTCTCTCGAGGCCGTGACTGCGATCCAGACCGACTCGCTCACCAACCCGCTCTACAAGAAGCCGCTGCGCCCGCTGCCCGACCGCAAGGTCGCCGGCAAGAGCCCGCTTTCCGACTGCTTTACCACGCCGTGCCGCACGAGCTGCCCCATCCAGCAGGATATTCCCGCCTATCTGGCGGCTGTTGACGAGGGCCGCTACGAGGACGCACTCAACATCATCATCGAGCGCAACGCCCTGCCGTTCATTACCGGCACCATCTGCCCGCATCCCTGCGGCCGTGCCTGCGAGCGTGCATTCTACGAGCCCGAGGGCGCCCAGATCCGCGCCAGCAAGCTCAAGGCCGCCCGCGAGGCCATGACCACCGTGCTGCCCAAGCT
>URUI01000080.1 GCA_900551015.1 uncultured Collinsella sp. | reverse complement strand
CCGCGAGCGCACCCGTCGCCGTTGCACCCGCAGCTCCCGCCCCGGCCGTCCCCGCGATCGCGTTTATCGGCTACCAAAACTCGGGCAAGACCACGCTCGTCGAGAAGGTCATTGCCGAGCTCACCCGCCGCGGTCTGCGCGTGGGTTCGCTCAAGCATCATGGGCATCACGGTTTTGATATCGATGTGCCCGCTAAGGACACCTGGCGCCATCACCAGGCCGGATCCAAGCACGTGGGCCTCATCTGCGCCACGCGCTGGGCGGAGTACGCCGACACGCGCGAGGAGGACGAGATGCCCGCGCGCGAGCTGCTGTCGCGCTACAACGATGTCGACGTGGTGATCATCGAGGGCTACAAGACCGAGGGCTTCGACAACATCGTCGTTGCGCGCTCCGGTGTCGACCGTCTGCGCGGCAAGAGCTCGCTCGACCTGGTCGATGGCCACACGCTGGCCCTTGCCTGCAACGAGGCCCTGGCACGCCAGGCATTCGATGCCGGCTTTGCGACCCGAGCCATCAACATCAACGACGCCCGAGCCATCTGCGATCTCATCCAAGACCACCTTTAAGGCTTGACGCTGCGCCGGCCCCAAGCACCCCATCTCGCCCCTCAAGCCGTCGCTCGCGTACCAAAGTACGCGTCGCTCCTCTTTCGGGGCGACCTGGGGCACTTGGAACCGGCTCGCTGGGCTGCCATAACATGCCAAAAAGGGATAGGTTTATTTTGGCAGGTTTTATCTGGGCAAACGTCATTTCCACCACAAAGGGGCCAGGCACCTTTGTGGTGGTTTTTGCTTTGGTAGATGTGTGGGACATGCCTTACAATCTACCAAGTAGTTCATGACGGGCGAAAAACGGAGAGAAGGGTCCTGATGCGTCCTTAATGTTTCATGCGGATAGATTGATTTGACAGACGGTGGCGAATGCCCACCGCCCGTATTCGTATGAAACAAGGAGTCTCCATGCTCGCATCTCTTTTCTCAAAGCCTCAATCATCGCTGTCCGTGCAGGCCAAGCGGCTGGTGGCGATGCGCTTTCTCATCTACACCGGGTTTCAGACCAGTTATTTTATCGGCGTCATCGGAACGCTCACCTATGCAGACGATGCCTCAGTCGTGGCGACATCGCTGGCCGTTCTGTTTATGAACGTTTTCGTGATCCTGGGATCCTTTGCGGGTGGCGCTGCGCTCGACGCCTGGGGTCCGCGCCGCCATTTCTTGCTGAGCATCATCGGCGCTCTCGCAACTGGCACGGCAATCATCGCCTTTGGCAGCGCGACCGGCGTCGTCCTACTCGGCGCGGTGTTTCTGGGCTTTGTGATGGGATTCGCCCAGCCCATCGCCACATCCTATCCGGCTTACCTCACCGACGATCCTGTCGAGCTCAAAGACATCAACTCCGCCATCGCCATGTTTTCAAACGTGAGTATCATCGTTGGCCCCACGCTGGGCGGCTTTGTCGCGGCGGCTGCGTCGTCGCGCGCGGTGTTTGTGCTCATGATGCTCTTTACCGTGCTGGCGCTCGTCGCCGGTTGGGGCTTTAGGCCGCAGACCAGCCATGTCGCCGGGCATGCGGATGCCGATTCGGCAGAGGAAGGGGAGCGTGCGGGACAAAGCTCCAACCCCAGCGCATCCTCCCGTGCCACCTTCGCAGCCAGCATCAAGACAGTCTTCACCAACAGCGTCCTCGCGCTACTTTTCTGTATCATTTTTCTTTCGAACTTTGGCTACGGAGCCTTCGATCCGCTCGAGTCGTTTTTCTATCGCGATGTCCTACGCGTCGGCGTTGAGTGGATGGGCTGGCTCTCGTCGGCCTCGGGCGTGGGCGCGGTGCTGGGTGCCGTGCTCGCGCTCCGCTTGCCGCCGCACCTGGTCAACCTTAAAACGCTGCTCGTGGCGCTCATGTCCGTGGGCCTGGGAAGTCTGCTCTATGTGGGGACGCCGTACGTGGGCGTGGCCCTCGTCGGCCAGATCGCCCTGGGCATTGCTTGGGGTGTCGTCAACCCGCTCCACAACACCATTGTGCAAACGACGGCTCCGCTCGAGCAGCTTGGTCGCGTCAATTCGGTCATGGGCTTTGGCAATATGTTCGCTGGCGTGGCCCCTCTGGCAATTGCCCCGTGGCTGGCGGCAACATTTGGCGTACAACGGACACTCGTGGGGGCAGGCATGGTCGTGACGGCGGTCCCTGCGGCGTTGCTGCTGTTTGGACGCGATCACTTGGATCGTGCCGTAAAGCGGTAAGAAACCATCACAATATTCGGTAAAAATCTCGATTTTGCCGAAAAACATCGAATGTTGTGATGGTTTGGCCCGTAGACGTCGCAACCACCACAAAGGGGCCAGGCACCTTTGTGGTGGTTTTGCACCAAAGCGCCCCGTGCGCGCCTTGGTATACCATGTACGCCGCTTACGAATGCACCCCACACCGCTGCGCTACCCAGAAAGGCCCTCATGGACACCACCTTCAGCCACATCAAAGCCGTGTTCTGCGATATCGACGGTACGCTGCTCACGAGCCAGCACACGGTGTCCCCGCGCACCGTGGCGGCGATCCGCGCCCTGCGCGAGCGCGGCGTGCTCTTTGGCCTGTGCACCGGGCGCGACGCCCATGCGACCGAGGCCATGTACAAGCTCTGGGCCATCGAAGGCTTGGTAGACGTGCTGGTGGGCTGTGGCGGCGCCGAGGTCATCGACCGCGCGCACGACATCAACGAGCTGAGCTATCCACTGCCGGGCGAGACTATCGCGCGCATCTGCAAGCACATGGCGGACCTTCCGGCAACGCCCGTCTGCCCCCGAGACGGCGTGTTCTACGTGCCCGAGAGCAACGCGTGCGTCGAGCACCTGTCGCGCGTCGACGGCGTGCCCTACCAGGTGGTCGACTTTGCCGAGTTTTTGCGCGAGCCACAGCCCAAGGTGATGTTTGCCATGGCGCCCGAGGTAATGCCGCGGGTGATTGAGCGGGCGTCGACGTTTGCCGACGACACCGTTAAGGCGGCGGCTCTGCAAACCACGCAGCGGCTCTACGAGTTCATGGATCCGCGCGTGTCCAAGACGCGCGGCCTTGTGCGCGTGACGGAGCTCAACGACATGGAGCTCCAGAACATCTGCGTGTTTGGAGATGCCGATAACGACACCTGCATGGTGGCTGACGCCGGCGTGGGTGTGGCCATGGCAAATGGCAGCGAGGCCACCCGCTCCGCCGCCGACTTTGTAACCGCCAGCAACGACAAAGACGGCATCGCGATCTTTATCGAGGAACATCTTCTGTAGCGCCTGGGGGCAACCACAAAGAGGGCAGAGCGCCTTTGTGGTGGTTTTCCAAGCGTTCCAACAGTCGATTGTTGGAACGCTTTTTTGTAGCGAGGAGATTTGCAGCCGGTAACATGCGATGTCATTCAAGTGTCGATGTATGAACATGTCGGCATACGCTGGTTGTGCAGTAATTGACCAATTAGCTCAAAGCTAATATTTGCAGGTAGATATACTGCCATTCATGGCGCAATTTTGACCGTTCACAGATTGAGCGGGTTAAAACAAAATGTTGTACAAACAATGGTAAAGTGTCATTTATCTAGATTTGCTAACGAGTTTACCAGCATCTTTCCGAAATTTAACCCTCGAAAAACAATGCATAGTTTGAATAATTGTCAAGAAGTTAAGGCAACGCGAAGTAAAATTGACATTGTTAGGCTTGCGTTGTTTAAACAAAGAATAATAATATGCATATCGAGCGCGAGCAATTATAGGTTGCGCGCCCAAGTTTGATGGTGAAAGAGCAAGATCGCGGTCTCTTGGGGAGGAGACATCGATGAAAGCGAATTCGGATAAATCTAAGCAGAGTAATAAAGCGACGCGCCGTGTGCTGGCAGGCGTTTTGTGCGGAGCCTCCGTTTTGAGCCTGGTACTGTCGCTCGTCATGCCTCCGATCTCGCAGGCCATTGCCAACGATGCCCAGACGGTTTCTACCGAGGAAACTGTGATGGGGGGGGTTCCTCAAGTGAGTCTACTGATGTAGGCAACACCAACAACGGGGATACCGAAAACCAGAATAGTGACGATGCTGCGGGCGACGACGAAATCCAGCAGGAGGAGCAGCCCAAGGACGAGTCGCAGGCAGAAGAAAATGAAGCGATCGACGATGGCGCTGGTTCGTCAGCCGAGGAGGCTGTGGCGAGCGAAGAGACAGCCACGGACATCAAGAATGCCGGTGACTTGCAGGGAAAGCTTCTAGGCGTTGAGGAAAATCAAACCGCCAGCTTTACGCTTGCGGCTGATATTGACTTTCCTGGTGAAATCACACTTAACAAGAACGGCAGCATGATAACGCTGGACCTAAACGGCTTCAAAATCACGCATTCAGGCGACAATTCAAACAAGCCGCTCTTCAATATCGCCAATAACGCTGCGCTTACCCTCAAAGATTCTAAACAAGGGTCTGATCAAAAGCAGGATTCGGATGGCGACAATAACGGGCGAGTTGCCTTGATGGGATGCGACAGTTCTGGCATTCCGACTAAGCTGACGTATTACGTGACCGAATCGACGCCGAACGGTACAGGGACAACCGAGACTCTCTATAGGCACGAGGTCAGCATCAAGGGTGCCATCGTGGGTACCGCTGCTGGCTCCACGATGAAGCTCATCAACGTTTATGCGGGCGGTACGTTTAATCTCGATAGCGGCGTACTTACCCAAAAGAAAAATTGCAACGTCGGCAACCTCATCTATGCCGAAAACGGCTCTACCGTCAACATGAGCGGCGGCTATGTGTGTGGCGCTTCTAGCTCGGGCGCGGGCGCGGGCATTATGGTGTCCAACGCGAATGGCGGCGCTTCGACCCTCAATTTGACCGGTGGCGTAATTGCAGGCAACTATGCCTCCAATGGCGGCGGCGTGTACGCTAACGGATCCACAATTAATATGACCGGCGGCACGATTTCCGGTAACGGTACGTTCAAAGATCGATCAGGCTACGGCGCCGGTGTTTGTGCCGTTGGTTCAACAGTAGTCATTTCAGGTGGTTACATTACCAACAACAACTATCAGTTCTACAGCGACAATGAAGGCTCTACGAAGCATATCGGCAACGGATGTCACGGCGGTGGTGGTATTGCTGCCTTCAATAACGGCAGTCTCACAATTAACGGTGGCTACATCACCGGTAACTATTCTGCCGAGGCCGGTGGCGGTATTTATGCTGGCGCTTGGAATCAGGCCCTCTCCTTGTTTTCGTTCTCTGGTGGAAGCATCGCCAGCAATGTGGCGCAAAACTCTGAGGGCGGCGGCATCCGTATCGCTGCGCCTACAGTTGGCGAATTTAATGTGATCGGCAAGAAAGCCTACATAACTAACAATACGACTAATACCCCCAATGACTGGGGCGGCGGCGGCGTGTTTGTCCAGGGAGGCAACAGTGCCGAAGGCGTTAATTCGGCGTGTCTCAAGATATCCAACGCCCTGATTACCAAAAACTCGGCCAAGGGCTATGGTGGTGGCTTCGCGGCCTGCCCGAGCGGCAAGACGGCGATTACAGATGCCAATGGTATTGCGATTTTCGGAAACACCGATGCAAACGGTGAGAATCTATCAGGCGGCACCAATGGTAAGAATGAAGACCAGCCTTCAAGTGTTGATGGCGGTGAGATTACTGATGACTTCAAGAGGCGTGGCCATGAGGACCTCTTCCTTATCCGCAAGTCGGATAACGCTGACTATATCGCAGCCGTAACGGGCCAGATGCTCGGCGGTGGTGCTGCAAATTGGTCGGGCACGATTGACGGTCAGCTTGCGACCATCGGTAAGTATGACGGAGCCCAAGCCAAGTACATGATTGGCCTAAAGTCCAAACCGTCCGCTGAAGATCAAAATGCTGCTATAGGGCTGGCTACGTTATATATCACGGGCAACAGCTCCAATATCCACGGTGGCGGAATCATGACCAACGGAGACGTTGTCGCCGGTTCCACTCGAGAGGTCAAGGTTTACCCCAAGATGAAGCTCAACGGCACCAAGGTGCTTGAGGGCGGCAAGCTTAAAGGAAATGATTTCGATTTCCAGCTTCTCAGGCAGAACAAGATTATTAACGAACTAGGCGAGATCTCATATACGATTCCGAGCTTTGACTCCAATGGTGATCTTCAGCTCAATCGCTGCTCGGTGGTCGATACGGTGAAAAACGATGAGAACGGAAATCTCACCTTTGATCTGGGTGAAGTTTATGCCGATGACGATCTTGTTTACTACTTGGTAGAGGTTCCGGGCACGGACAAGGACAAGGGCGTGACTTACGACAAAACGATCTACAAAATTGATCCTGAGGTTGTGAAGGATGAGGGCAAGTCGCACAACGTGCTTGACATTAAATACACGTATTACAAAGTCAAGAGCGTTTCGGTAACAAAGGTAAAAAATGACGGCGCTGGCGCAAGAACGCCAGAAACAGAACCAGCAGCCGTCACAGAAGCTGAAGGCGAAAACGCTGTTATCGTTGCGCTTACTAGTGGTGCAACTTTCACCAACAAGTACACTCCGTACACCTCCAGCGGTTCTTGGACTCCCAAGGCGACTAAGGTCGTTGAGGGTGGCGAGATGAAGGAGTTTACGCTTCAGCTTGCGACCGATGGCAGTTTTCAGCACATTATTCGTGAGGCCAATACTACTGGCGATAACAAGAAGCAGACGCTTTCGTTCTTAGATGACTCTGATAAGGGGATTGAGTACTCGCTCTCTGATATCACGAAGGAGCCTGACTCCACGGGCCGTGGCGCTTCCAAGACCTTCACGTACTATGTGCGCGAGAAAGACAACAGTTCGCTGTTCTCGCACTACAAGTTCGATAATTCGGTCTACAAGTTCACAGTTGTTGCAACGGACAATACCAGTGGGACCATCAGCTGTAAGGTGACCTACAGGAGGGGGACCGTTGACCCCGGCGGTACGTGGGTAAACGCCGATACTGCGGACCACGAACTCACCGACAGTTCCAACCCCACCTTCACCAACACCTACTCCACCTCTTTGCCCCTTTCTGGTATGTCGGGCGTCACTCTGACGTACCTTGCCGGCGCGGCGGTGCTTTGCGCTGCTGCGGCCTGGATGCACATTCGTCGCAAGGCGAATGCGAAGGGAGGTGAGCGTCGTGAATAAGAAAGTTTGCTCCTTCCCGATCTTGTTTGCGCTGCTTGCCCTCCTGATCGGCATCTGCGCGGTTGTGTTCCCCGCATCCGCGCAGGCCGCGCCGACCTCGACCGGTTCCATCACGGTGAGCGGCGCCGTGGCGAGCAACTACGACGCCTACCAGATCTTTAGCGCCAACGTCGTCGACGGCGACGGCGACGCCAAGACCTTCACCGACCTTGCCTGGGCAAGCGACGCCGTGCGCGACGCCGCACTGCCTGTGCTGCACAGCGCCGGCATGCCAAATTCCCAGATCACCGCGCAGGAAGCTGCCGAGTGGCTCAACACCGATTCCCACCTTACGAGCGCGCTGAGCGCACAGCTCGCTCGTTCCCTCCAGAGCTCTGGCGCCGTGTCCGTGGCCCTTAACGCGGGCACGGCGGCCAAGCTGCCTAGCGGCTACTGGCTCATCGTCGCCGACGACGACGCCATCGCCCAGAACGAGGCCGGCACCGCGCCGATCATGGCCCTGGTCGGCGGCAGCGCCGTCGCCGTCAAGCCCAAGGCCGCCACTCCCAAGGTGGCCAAGCACGTGCTGGAGGACGGCACCGACGCCTGGCAGAAGGCCGCCGACGCCACGGTCGCCGACGACCTGTACTGGCGCCTCTCTGCCACGGTCCCGGCGGGCCTCACGGCCTACGACACCTATACGGTGAGATCG
>URUI01000079.1 GCA_900551015.1 uncultured Collinsella sp. | reverse complement strand
GGCGGCCTGTGCGAGAACAACGACAAGTTTGCCGTTGACCGGATGCTGCCCAAGATCGACATCGGGGATATCCTTTACATCCACGATACCGGTGCCCACGGCTCCGCTATGGGCTACAACTACAACGGCAAGCTGCACTGTGCCGAGGTGCTGCTGTGCGAGGACGGCTCTCACCGGCTGATCCGCCGCGCCCAGACCCCCCGCGATTACTTTGCAACGCTGGACTTTCTGCCCTTCCTCAAGCCCCTGTTCGAGGACTGATCCGCTTTTTGTATCCTGATAAAAAAGAGGTGTGACCCATGTTTTTTGGCTTTCAGCTTACCCTTGGCCTGATGATGGCCTTTTACGGTTTTTCGGTGATGAAAAATCCCCGCGTGTGGGGCGATCAGGGGCGCAGGGCGGTCAAGGCCGAAAACTTTGAGGAATACTGCCGCCAGAACGGCCAGTTCTTTTTAAAGGCAGGCTGCGTTGTGGCGGTGATCGGTGCACTGGATGCCCTGATCACGCTGGATGCCCTGTTGTACGCTCTGCTGTACATTTTTGGCTTGGCCTTTGCCTTCTACCCCCTTACCCGCTGGTGCAAGCAGAACGAAGGCTTTTCTTGGCCATGGCCCCACGTCCAGAGCGAGAAAAAGCGCATCAAGGAACTGCGCCGCGAACAGCAGGCACAGGAGAACGAGGAAAAAGGGGAGAAGTGATCCCCCGGATAAAGCATAGACAGCAAAAGAACAACTCCCGGTCACGCTGCAACCGCAACGTGACCGGGAGTTGTTTTCGTTTACTGCTTGTGGAGAAGCGGGTGCTTACTCGGCGTCCTTCGGGTCGGTCATCAGTTCCTTGATGCTGGGCACAACGCCGCCCAGATTCTGCAGCTCAGAGGGGATGATGATCTTGGTGGCCTTGCCGTTGGCAACCTTCGCCAGCGCCTCAAGGCTGCGGATGGCCAGCACCTTGTCGCTGGGCATGGCCTCGTTCAGCAGGCGGATGGCATCGGCGTTGGCCTTCTGCACAGCCAGAATGGCCTGTGCCTCGCCCTCGGCCTCCAGAATGCGCTGCTGCTTTACGGCATCGGCGCGCAGGATGGCGGATTCCTTTTCGCCTTCGGCGGCGGTAATGGCAGCCTGCTTTTCACCGTCTGCCTTCAGGATGACGGCGCGCTTCTCACGCTCAGCCTTCATCTGCTTCTCCATGGCCTCCTGAATTTCCCGCGGCGGGATGATGTTCTTCACCTCCACGCGGTTCACCTTGATGCCCCACTTGTCGGTGGCTTCGTCAAGGATGGCGGTGATCTTGCCGTTGATGACATCGCGGCTGGTCAGGGTATGATCCAGCTCCATCTCACCGATGATGTTGCGCAGGGTGGTGGCAGAAAGGCTCTCGATGGCGGCAATGGGCTGGTTGACACCGTAGGTGTACAGCTTTGCGTCCATGACCTGAAAGAACACCACCGTGTCGATCTGCATGGTCACGTTATCGCGGGTGATCACGGGCTGAGGGGGAAAGTCTGCCACCTGCTCCTTCAGGCTTACCTTTTTGGCAATGCGCTCAATAAAGGGAATCTTGACGTGCAGGCCGGCAGGCCATGTTTCGGAGTAGCTGCCCAGCCGCTCAATGACATATACCTTGGACTGCGGCACGATGACGATGTTGGAAACAATGACCAGCACCAGAACAAAAACAAGCGCAAGGATGACAAAAAACAGAACCATAATACATCTCCTTTGTCAGGTTGTTGTGTGGGGGTTGCGGCTTTCGGTCAGAACAGGCTCTACGATGAGCAGGGTGCTGTGGATCTCGGTAACGCGGCAAAGCGCACCGGGTGTGAGGGTGTCGCCGGGGGTGGCGCAGCGGGCGTTCCAGTCCACGCCGTCCAGCCGTACCCGGCCGGGGACCTCGGCAGTGACAGGGGAAAGCACGATGGCCTCCCGTCCCAGATTGCGGTCGCCGTTGGTGGCGGTATGCTTGAGCCGCAGCTTTGCCGCCAGCGGGCGGAAGGCTGCAAGGCACAGGATGCTTACCACCAGAAAGACCACCGCCTGCACCCGGAACGACCCGGTGAACACGCAGCACAGCAATGCGGCGGCAGAGCCGATGGCAAACCAGATGGAGGTCATATTAAAGGTACTGGCCTCCAGTGCCAGAAAGCCCACGGCTGCAGCCAGCCAGAGAATGGGGGAGATCTGCATGGTATGTTACCTCCTTATGCTGCTATTATACGGCATCCCCTTGGGGGAAGGTCAAGAGCTTTTTACTGGAACGTTGCACAGAAAACAAAATATAGACAAAAATGGGAAAAAAGCCCGTAAATCACTGCGTCCCACCCTGTGAAAA
Source organism: uncultured Collinsella sp. (assembly GCA_900551015.1). GTDB lineage: Bacteria > Actinomycetota > Coriobacteriia > Coriobacteriales > Coriobacteriaceae > Collinsella. The sequence continues at coordinate 5,659 of URUI01000079.1, read as the reverse complement.
AAGTAAGTCGGGAGGCTCCGCAGAGCCTCCCGACTTACAAATAAAGAATAGGATCCCGCTATGGATGCTCAGAGCGCAAGCGGAGAGCATTTTAAATGGTTACAGCCTCGCAGGCATCACTGGATATCGTAGTAGCTGTGGTTGGGGTTGCGCCCGCCAATCAGATTTCCGTTAGCTGCACCGTTGTCGGCCAGGACGCCTCGGGCGCTCAGCAGACATGGGCGCAGCCCACGACAGCTTTGGTGGAAGAGGGCACGACCGCTGCTGATCTTTCCGAGCAGGCCTTTAAAAAGGCCGGCATTGGCGCCAAAACGGGGAAAGGCACGTACGGCTGGTATCTCGAGTCGCTGACTTCACCGTTCAACAAGACCGTGACGCTTTCGAGCGAGAAAGTTAACGAAAACACTTGGAAATTCTGGCAGTTCTTCGTTAACGGTCAGGCGGCCAATGTCGGCGCGGGCAATTACACACTCAAGGCCGGGGACAAGGTTACCTGGGTCTATGGCTTTGATGGAACCATGCCCGGCCAGGTTTCCGTTTCAATGGAGATCATCGGTAAGAAGGATGAGAAGGTGCAGCGCTGGACCGATCTTTCGACGCAGGTGTTTGTCGAGGGCACGACGATCAAGGACGCTTCCGCTGCCTACTTCGATGCCATTGGCATTGAGTCCAAGATGTACGACCAATTTGGTTATTGGGGTGTTCATAGTCTTGTCTCCCCGTTTGATGGCACCGAGCTGTCGGGTGCATGGTCGTTCTTTGTCAACGGCGTTTCCGGGCCTCAGCTCGATAGCGATTACGTGCTCAAGTCGGGCGACAAAATCGTCTGGGCTTACGCCCCTGGCGACACCGTTCCTAATCCCGATGAAGTCGTAGTCGATCCGAGCGCTTCGCGCCCGACCGATTGGAAAGCCGACTGGAGTGGCAATTCCAATGCGGTGGTCAAGAACGTGTCCACGCCTACGGGCGCGCTGGCAAGCTCTTGGACGTTCGATTGGAGGGCCTACTCGGGTGCCACGTTTCCCAATGCGAGCGAGCCTATTGTCGTGAACGGCAACGTTTACCTTGCCGTGAACAAGCGTTTGCTTAAGATCGACGCCGAGTCGGGCAAGGTGCTTGCCGAGTCGAACCTTCAGACTGCGATTGGCTACACCACGCGTCCGATTTATACGAAAGGCTTGGTCATCGTCCCGCTCGACGGCGGTGCGGTCCAGGCTCTGACGGCCGATACGCTGACGACGGTTTGGGTCACTGACTCTGTGAGCAAATCTGCCCAGTCAAATTCCCAGCTGACGGTCGATGGCAACTATCTCTACGTTGGCACCGTTGATGTCGACTATGGAACGAGTACGTACAATAACGGTCATCTGACGCGTATTAATATACTGACCGGCGCTGTTTCTTGGCAGCATGTTAATGCTGATGAGGGCTACTACTGGACGAGCGCTACAGTGGGCGACGGCTATATTCTGGTTCCGACGAGTGCAGGTACCGTTGAGATGCTGAGCAAGTCGACGGGTGATGTGCTCGGCAGCGTTTCGGTTGGTGCCATCGTCAACTCCGGCTGTGTACTGTCCAAAGACGGCAAGCATGCCTATGTGATCTCGCGTGACGGCAAGCTCCACGTGCTGGCACTGTCGGACGCAAACGCAAGGGCCTCTTCGCGCATTTCCGAAGAACGCGTCATCGATCTTGGTCTTACGGGTTGTGCCTGCATGCCCACGCTGTATGGCAATAAGCTGATTGTCGGTGGCGAGGTTTCTGGCGGTTCGGCGCTGGCGATTGTCGACCTTGATAATGACTTTGCTACGACGTTGGTTTCGTCTGCCGATGGCTCCGTGCTTCCTGCCGGTGGCATCAAGGGCGCACCGCTCGTGAGTGTCCAGGCGGATGACACGTACGTTTATTTCACTGTCAACTATGGTGCGACTTCCGACTATGTGAACTACACCTCGGGCGGTGGCGTGTATCGCTACAAGATGGGTGACGCACAGGCGACCGGTGCGTTTAGCGCAGCGGGACACAACAATTACTGTGACTCGCCGATTGCCTGCGATGCCAAGGGTAACCTCTACTACATCAACGATTCCGGCACGCTTTTCAAGCTGAGTGGTGGCGTTAAAGTCTCGTTTGAGACTGGCGAGGGTTCTAAGGTCGACTTCCAGACTACGGCCGACGGCAAGCTGGTCAAGCCGGCCGATCCGACGCGCGATGGCTACACTTTCGGCGGTTGGTTCACCGATGAGGCTTGCACGCAGGCGTATGACTTCAGTACGCCGGTGACGGCCGATCTGACGCTGTATGCCAAGTGGACCAAGAATGCTGTTAATCCTGGCGGCAATGGTGGTTCTGGCACTAATGGTGGCAACGGTGGCGCTGGCAACGGTTCCGGTGCTGGCACGGGCATGGGTTCCGGCTCCGGCACGAAGGGCCAGCAGGCCGGCGGCGCTATCGCCCCGGGTCATAAGCCGACGACCAAGACGACGGTGTCGACCAAGACCGAGACCAAGGACAACAAGTCCGACAAGAAGGACACCGATAAGTCCGATAAGAAGGACGAGAAGAAGTCTGACAAGAAGTCTGACAAGAAGGACAGCAAGTCCGACAAGAAGTCCGATTCCAAGTCCGATACGGGTGCTGCTTCCACGACCACTGCTAAGAAGTCCTCTAGTGCTTCCGAGCAGGAGACTGGCACCAACCCGCTCGCCATTGTTGGCGTTGCCGCCGGCGTCATCGGTCTCGCCATCGTCGGCGTGTTCGTGTTCACCAAACGTCGGTAGGTGAGGGCTGTGTCCAATAAATCCAAGGACGCTGACCCCAAGCAACCAGATTCCTCGTTCATTCAGTTCGACGAAGCAAAGCAACAGGGCGCCGCTTCGGCGGCGTCCGCCCCTCGTCGCAAGACGCTCCTCGGCGTCCTGACTGCCGCGTGCACCATTCTGATCGTCGTCTCGCTGGGTTTCGTCCATCCTTCCGAGAGCGGTGCCTGGTCCATCGACTGGATCATTCAGACCGTGACGGGGGAGAGCGTCGTCACCAAGGACACCAAGGTGTCTGGCTCGACTACGACTTCGGGCGAGGCCAGTTCCAAGGATTCCAAGTCATCGAATGACGCAAAAGATGAGTCCAAGTCCAAGGACGATTCCGAGTCTTCAAACAAGGAATCGGACAAGAACTCGGATAACAAGAAGTCCGAGGACCAGGACGGCAAGAAGTCTGGCGATAAATCCGCTGCCCAAAATACGGGAGCCGGTGATACTTCCAATGCGTCTGGCGGTGGCCAGTCGTCTGATGGAGCCTCATCCTCTAATGGTGGAAACGCCTCCTCGGGCGGCCAGAGCGGCTCGCAGGAGTCCAGCTACGTAACAGTGACGGTTTCGGTCACATCGAGCGCTGTGGGCAATCCTGTGTCTTCTGGTGGCACCTTTACCTTTAACGAAGGCGCTACCGTCTATGATGCCCTGTGCGCGCTGGGCCTTTCCGTTAACGCACATGGCTCGTCGTACGGCACGTATGTCTCCGCGATTGGTGGTTTGGCCGAGAAACAGTACGGTGGCACGAGCGGCTGGATGTACTCCGTCAACGGCACAACGCCCATGACGGCCTGCAGTAACTACGTTCTCTCCAATGGCGACAACGTGGTCTGGTATTACGTTACAGGCTAGGGACCTCGACATAGTGCGCCAGACGGGCGGTTCGGACAAACATCCGGGCCGCCCGTTTTTCATGCGAATGGGACTGGGTCGCCGGGTCTCTCGGCAAACAAAAAAACCGGTTGGAACGGGAATTCCAACCGGTTTTACATTCAAGCAAATAGTGAATCGACTACGACCGTGCGCCCTCGAGGAAGAAGCGGCGGCTGAAGTAGTTGTACCAGGTGACGAGGAACGTGGCGATGGCCTTCATGGCCTGGTAGCCGATGCTCAAAAACGTGACGCCCACAAACATGTACAGGTCGTTGAGGCCCAGGCCGATCACCGACAGGATGGTGAAGATCGTGAACTCGCGCTTGCGGCTCATGCCCTCGCGGTGGTCGAACACGTACTTCATGCTGAGCCAGTAGTTGACCACGACGGACGTGATGAACGAAACCGTGGTGCTCATCAAAAAGTCGAGGTGAAACAGCTCGACGAGCGCAATGAGCATACCCCAGTCGATGCCAAAGGAGACAAGACCCACGACAGCGAACTTGAGGAACTGCTTGGTATGAGGTTGTGCCAGTGCCTTGCGCACGTAATCACATCCAATGCGTTGATGAATCGAGCAGAGGATACTTTAGAGCTTTTGCAAGGGAAACGTAAGGTCCTTGCCAAGAACTATACGAACTCGCCAAATTTTCAAGAGCTAATCCGCAAACGTTGAAAATTTGCCCGTAAACGAGCAATGCCCACGAACAACACAGCGCTCGACGCGCGTCATCCGTGGGCATTGTAAAGCTGTAAGGTTGCGAGTTACTTGGTCTCATCGCCTTCCAGGAAGATCTTTCGGGTCACAAAGTTGTAGACCATGACAAGCGCGGTGGCGCAAATCTTGGCGATATTGGCCTCGAGCCCCAGGCCGGCGTTGAGTGTCAGCACGATACCGTCGTTGAGTGCCAGGCCGATCACGGACAGCACGACGAAGATGATGAACTCGCGGCGGCGGCTCATGCCTTCCTTGTGCGCAAACACGTATTTCATGCTTGCGAGGTAGTTAAAGATGAGTGAGATGATAAAGCCGCTGGTGTTGGCGATTAGGATGTTGAGGCCCAGACCGTAGTGGAGCAGATTCATAATGCCAAAGTCGATGACCGTGGCAATGACACCGACGACGCCAAATTTCATGATCTGCGCAAGGAGCTTTTGCATTGTACCTGCCTTAAGCTGGCGCCGAAGCGCCGCGGGGATGAAAAACTTGGCACAGTTTAGCCAATCCCCACGGGTGGAGCTAGACGCGCTCCTCGATAGCACCGTTTCTATATGCATCGAGCAGCTGGCGCAGGTCCTGGATCTGGCTGCGGATCTTGGCTCCGGAATCGGTGTCGCTCACCATGCGGCGACGGTCTGCTTGGTCAAAACGGTTGGTCTCGCTCTCGATGTCCACGTTGCGTGTGAGTGCCTCGGCAACCGTCGTAAAGGCCCGGTGCGACTTGAGGCGGCAGCCGCGCGAGCTCGAGATGAGCGTATAGCCGGCGATACCCGTCTTGGGATGGTAAGCGCGGCAGAAGCCGCCATCGATGACCAGCAGCTTGCCCTCGGCGCGGATGGGCTGCTCGCCCTTGGTGGTTTTAACGGGCGTGTGGCCGTTGATGATGTGACCGGTCGGTGAGCATGCCATGGGCGCGACGCCAAACTCGCGCATGATGTCGTCGCAGACCGAGGGCGACTTGGTAAGCGTAAAGTACGGGTCCATCGGCTCGACCCAGGTGCTCTTATCGGCGATATAGGCGCGCTCAAAGGTACGCACCAGGCGTCCGCTGGCGGGTGAGTTAAAGCCGATCCACAGGTACCACATCCAGTCGAGGGCGTCGCGGTCGCCCATGCGCCAGGCGCGGCGGGCGATGTGGTCGCAAAAATCGAGATAATCGCGGCCAGCGTGCCAGGTGCCCAGGCAGTTCATGCTGCTAAAGGTGCCGTCTTCGTTGAGTGGCACGCAGCCATGGAACAGCAGGTTGCCGTTG
>URUI01000078.1 GCA_900551015.1 uncultured Collinsella sp. | reverse complement strand
CACCGCCGATGCCGCCGCAGATGAGCGTGTCCACGCCGCCGTTGGCGAGCAGGCCCGCAAGGGCACCGTGGCCGGTGCCGCCGGTGCCCACGACCTGCTCGCTGAGCACCTTGCCGTCCTGAATGTCGTAGATCTTGAACTGCTCGCTGCGGCCAAAGTGCATAAAGATGTTGCCGTTGTCATACGTGGTTGCCACTCTCATGGTGCCGATCTCCTTTGGTGGCCATACGGCCGTCGTTGTGGTGATGGGGGAGTACGCGATATTGCCGCCCTCGATGATGAGCGCCCGACCATTGACCAGCGCATTTGCCACCTTGCGATGCGCTCGGCTGCAAATTGCCGCCACCGTGGCGCGCGCGATGCCCATGTGCTTTGCGACGGCCTCCTGATTGAGGCCTTCCATGTCGCATAGCCGCAGGACCTCGAGTTCGTCGACCGTCATGTCGATGGCCTCTCCGCTGGCAAGGCCATCGGGGGTAAAACCGCGATATTCGGGGATGATCCCGACGCGGCGCAATTTTTCACGTCTTCCTGCCATACACTCTCCATATCTGACATATGTCAACAATAGAATAACGACCGTGCGGATTTACGCAAGGAATTTCTGGCATATGTCAGAAAATGAGGGCTTATGTTAGGGCTGTGGGGCCGCTTGCGCCTGGGCTACAATGAATCTCGCTTATAGGCGACTGACAGGAGGGTCAATGAGCAAGGCTGATCAACAGTTTGTAGCCATGTGCCGCGATATTCTGGACCATGGCACCACCACCGAGGGCCAAAAGGTCCGCCCGGTGTGGGAGGACGGCACCCCTGCCTATACCATTAAAAACTTTGGCGTCACGGCACGCTACGACCTGCGTGAGGAGTTTCCGGCGCTTACCCTGCGTCGTACGGCCCTCAAATCTGCCATGGATGAGATCCTATGGATCTATCAAAAGAAGTCCAATAACGTGCATGACCTCAACAGCCATATTTGGGACGAGTGGGCCGACGAGACTGGCTCCATCGGCAAGGCCTACGGGTATCAGATTGGGCAGAAGAGCCATTATGCCGAGGGCGACTTTGACCAGATGGATCGCGTGCTGTACGACCTTAAGAACACGCCGTACAGCCGCCGCATTATGACGAACACCTATGTGTTTAGCGATCTGTCCGAGATGCACCTGTATCCGTGTGCCTACAGCGTGACGTATAACGTGACGCAGCGTCCGCAGGATGATAAACCGACGCTCAACATGATTCTCAACCAGCGCAGCCAGGATATTTTGGCTGCGAACAACTGGAATGTGTGCCAGTACGCCATTTTGCTGATGATGGTCGCGCAGTCGGTCGATATGATCGCTGGCGAGCTGCTGCATGTGATTGCCGATGCCCACATTTACGACCGTCATGTCGATATCGTTCGCGAGCTTATTGAGCGTCCGCAGTTTGCTGCGCCCAAGGTAACGCTCAACCCCGATGTGCATGACTTCTATGCGTTTACGACCGATGATCTGATCGTCGAGGGCTATGAGCACGGCCCTCAGGTCAAGAACATCCCCATTGCGGTGTAGGTGACGCGCATGAGGTGTAAGCTTTCTGCCATTGTTGCCGTGTGTGACGATTGGGGCATTGGGTGCGAGGGTGACATGGTCGTGTCCAATCGCGCCGACATGCGCCATTTTGTGGCGTGTACCAAAGGTTGCCCGGTCATTATGGGACGCAAGACGCTGCTGAGTTTTCCCGGCGGACGTCCGCTCAAGAACCGCCGCAATATCGTGCTCACGCGCGATGAGGACTTTGCTCCCGAGGGCGTCGACGTGGTGCATAGTATCGACGAGGCGCTTGCCGCGGTTGCCGATGAACCCGTTGCCTGGGTAATCGGCGGCGGCGAGGTATATCGACAGTTTTTGCCGTATTGCGTGGAGGCCGAGGTTACGCATAACCATTGCGTGCATGACGTGGATACGTACTTTCCCGATTTGGATGCCGATCCCGCGTGGGAGATTGCGCGGCGTGACGGTGTTGCCACGATTGCCTCGGGCGAGGGAGACGAGGGTGTCGATTATGAGTTCGTGACGTATCGTCGCGTTGAGGCGTAAATCGTCTGGCGTGAACGGTATCATCGGGTTGTTTGAATGCATGGGGCGGCGCTTAGCGTCGCCTCGTTTGGTATAGATGTGCTGTAAAGAAGGGTGCGGGCTGGCTGCTATGACTGATGCCGTTGAGGTGCTGCGAATCGATTCTCTCGAGGACGAGCGGCTCGATGCCTACGTGCGACTGACCGAGCGTGAGCTTCGCTGCGTGCTGGAGCCGCAGAAGGGCATTTTTATCGCCGAGAGTGCCAAGGTCATCGAGCGTGCGGTTCGCGCCGGATACCAGCCGGTGAGCTTTCTTTTGGGCGAGCGCTGGCTCGACCAGATGATGCCGCTGTTTGAGCGCCTGATTGTGCGCGAGGGCGCGGGTCCGGTTCCTGTGTTCGTTGCCTCCATGGAGCTTATGGAGCAGCTGACGGGCTTCAATGTGACGCGCGGTGCGCTCGCGGCATTCCGTCGTCCACGTCAGATTCCGGTAGCCGAGTTCTTGGGTGGCGTCGTCGATGCGGCGGGGGAGCGCCCGGTGCGCGTGTGCGTGCTCGAGGGCATTGTCGACCACACCAACGTCGGCGCGATTTTCCGCTCGGCGGCTGCGCTGAACGTCGATGGCATTTTGGTGAGCCCTACGTGCTGCGATCCGCTGTACCGTCGCTCGGCCCGCGTGAGCATGGGCACGGTGTTCCAGGTGCCCTGGACACGCATTGGCAGCGAAGCGCGCGTATGGCCGCATGATGGGCTGGCGGCGCTACACGATGCCGGCTTTTCGTGTGCCGCTATGGCGTTGACGGATGATTCGGTGTCGCTGGACGATCCCGCGCTCCAGGAGATTGACCGCCTGGCAATCTTTATGGGCACCGAGGGTGCTGGCTTGGGCGCCAAGACCATTGCAGGCTGCGACCGCGCCGTGCGTATTCCGATGGCACATGGGGTCGATTCACTCAACGTGGCCGCGGCAAGCGCTGTTGCCTTTTGGCAGCTGTGCCCGCATGTGAGCAACGAGTACCACTACCAGCCGGGGCTGTATCACTAGGCAGATAGTTAGCACCGGGCTCTGGTTCGGGGCGTTTCGGCCGACGTCGGTCGGTGCTAAGCTGGTATCGGCTTTGGTCTTAAATTGCCGTTTTGTTGTTTGACGTACGCTGGTGGGGAGGGCGTGTGGCTAAGAAATCTACGGCTATCGATGTAACGCAGGGTGTCATTTGGCAACAGCTGCTGTCGCTGTGCGTCCCTATCTTCTTTAGCTCGTTTTTTCAGCAGGCTTACACGCTTATTGGTACGTATATCGTCGGCCAGTTTGGCGGCAAGCTCGCGCTGGGTGGCATTCAAGCCACGATGGTGCTCACCGAGCTCTGCATTGGCTTTTGCGTTGGCGTTGGCGCTGGCTGCGCGGTCATTACCGGTCAGTATTTTGGTCAGCACGATGATGAGCGATTGAGTCGTTCGGTCCATACGGCCATGACGCTCGCGCTGGTGGGCGGTATCGTTTTCTCGATTCTTGGCATAGTGTTCGTTGAGCCCATGCTGGTACTTATGAACACGCCGCATGAACTATTGGCCGAGGGCGTGGCCTATGCTCGTTGCTATTTTGCCGCCATGGTTGCGGCGCTGCTGCTCAATATGGGAACGGCGCTGCTGCGCGCCGTGGGCGACACACGCGGCCCTGCTGTGATCATTGCTTCCGGCTGCCTTGTTAATGCGGTGCTGGATGTCATCTTCGTTGCCGTGCTTCATATGGAGGCTCTGGGCTGCGGCATCGCGGTGGCGCTGACCATTTGCTCCAACGCCACGATGATCGTGATTCGTATGATGCACGCTCCGGGTGCGTGGCGGCTTTCACTGTCCAAACTCTGCATTGATCCTGGCATTTGTAAGAGCATGATCTCGTGTGGTCTGCCGCTTGGCTTTCAGTCTGCTGCGTATTCGATTTCCAACGTTTTGATTCAGGTGTCGGTCAACTCGTTTGGTGCCGATGTCACCACGGCGTGGGGTCTTTCGGGCCGTTTGGATGGCATTGTCTGGATGGTTACCGAGGCGCTTGGCGTTTCGATCACCACGTTCTCGGCACAGAACTTTGGCGCGCGCAACTACGAGCGCATGCGCAAGGGCTACCATACGTCGCTTGTGCTGTCGTTTATGCTCATTGGTGGCCTGTCTGCCGTGCTACTGGTGTTCTCGGGTCCGTTGTCGCGTCTGTTTGTCGACGATGCTTCGATTTCGGCCTACACCACGACGATTCTTCATTTCATCGCGCCGTTCTACGCGATCTTCTCGATTATCGAAAACGCGTCCGGCTCCATCCGCGGCGCTGGCGTGAGCTTCCAGCCTATGATGCTCACGATTTTTGGCACCGTCGTGCTCAGGGTGATCTGGGTGTTTGCGATTATGCCGTTCGATCCGTCGCTTGAGCACCTGCTGCTGGTTTACCCCGTAACCTGGCTCATCACGGCCACGATGTTTACCATCTACCACCACAGCGGCAACTGGCTCGGCCGCGCCACCGCCTAATGATCCGTAGGGGACGGAGGAAAACGGATCATTGACCTGGCGATAAGGCAAAATGATCCGTTTTCCTCCGTCCCCTTCGGATCATTTAGTATTCGATGCCTTGGCGGGCTAGGAGGCCTTCGTCGAAGTAATGTTTGACGGGGCGCATTTCGGTGACCAGGTCTGCCAGATCGGCGAGGGGCAGCAGACCGCGGCCGGTAAGCACGAGCTCCGTGGTGGCGGGCTTTGTCGCGATCAGCGCTTCGACATCCACGCGCGTCACAAATCCACGGCGCATGGCCTCGCCAAGTTCGTCCAGAATCAGAACGTCGACTTTGCTAATCTGCTCGCGCGCCAGCTCTATGATCTGTGCGGCACAGGCTTCGGGCGTGTCGCGGTCGGCTTGTACGATGCGCAGACCTAAACGGGGCGCCGCATCATGCTCGGCGCAGTGCAGCTTCTTGGCAAACTGCAGCATAAGCACGTTAAGTCCATAGCCCGTGGCGCGCAGTGCAAGCCCCAGCGCAGCCGTCGTCTTGCCCTTGCCGTCGCCCGTGTAGATCTGAACCTTGCCGACTTCCAGTGATGCCATCTCTGTCCTTTCGTGCCCGGCGTCGGTTTATCGTCGCTCGGGTTGGGTATTCTAGAAACCATTATCAACCCCAGTAGATGGAGTTCAAGCAGATGGAGATGGATGACAACAAACGTAGACGGAATATGATCCTCTACGTGCTCATCGCCTTCGTCGTCTACCTCGTGCTCTCGACCGTTCTGTTCCCCAACATCGGTCACACGCAGCAGATTACGAAGACCGATTACTCGACCTTTGTCAAAGCGCTCGATAAGAAGAGTGTCGACAAGGTCGAATACAATACGGACGATTACACGATTTATTACACCAAGAAGGGCGAGGACGAGAACATCGCCTACAAGACGACCGGTGTGCCAAACGATGCGGGCTTTACCGATCGCGTGCTTGAATCCGGTGCGTCCCTGGAATCGGTCGTTCCCGACAAGAGCTCGGGCCTGATGACCTACTACCTGATCACGCTCATTCTTCCCATGGCGATTTTCTTCCTGATTGGCTGGTGGCTCAACCGCCGCATGAAGAAGGCTATGGGCGATGACGGCCCGTCGATGAACTTTGGCGGCGGTGGTTTTGGCGGCGGCGGACTGGGCAAGTCCGGTGCTCGCGTTATCGCTTCCAAGGATGTGGGCGTGACCTTTAAGGACGTTGCTGGCCAGGAAGAGGCCAAGGAATCCCTTAAGGAGGTCGTCGACTTTCTGGAGAAGCCGCAGCGCTACGAGGAGATCGGCGCCAAGCTGCCGCGCGGTGCTCTTCTTGTCGGCCCTCCGGGTACCGGTAAGACCCTGCTTGCCAAGGCTGTGGCCGGCGAGGCCGGTGTTCCGTTCTTTAGCATTTCGGGCTCGGAGTTTGTTGAGATGTTTGTCGGTCGCGGCGCTGCTAAGGTGCGTGACCTGTTTAAGCAGGCCAAGGAAAAGGCCCCGTGCATCGTTTTTATCGATGAGATCGATACCATCGGCAAAAAGCGTGACGGCGGCGGCTTTAGCGGCAACGACGAGCGCGAGCAGACGCTCAACCAGCTGCTGACCGAGATGGACGGCTTCGATAACCACAAGGGTATTGTCGTTCTCGCTGCTACCAACCGACCCGACAGCCTTGACCCGGCCCTGTTGCGCCCCGGCCGTTTTGATCGTCGCATCCCCGTTGAGCTGCCCGACCTGACCGGCCGCAAGAACATCCTTGAGCTCCATGCCAAGAGCGTGAAGACGCAGCCCCCGATCGACCTGACTGCGATCGCCCGTGCCACGCCCGGCGCCTCGGGTGCCGACCTGGCCAATATCATCAACGAGGGCGCCCTGCGCGCCGTTCGCGAGGGTCGCAAGCGTGCAACCCAGGACGACTTCGAGGAGTCGGTGGAGGTCGTCATCGCCGGTCAGCAGCGCAAGTCCACGGTGCTGTCCGATCACGAGAAGCAGGTCGTTTCTTACCACGAAATCGGCCATGCCATCGTTGCCGCTCGCCAGAAGGGCTCTGCGCCGGTCACGAAGATTACCATCGTACCGCGCACGAGCGGTGCTCTGGGCTACACCATGCAGGTCGAGGAGGATGAGCGCTTCCTGACCACACGCCAGGAGGTCCTGGACAAGCTCGCCGTCTATTGCGGTGGCCGTGCAGCCGAGGAGCTCATCTTTGGTGAGATGACGACCGGCGCAGCCAACGATATCGAGCAGGCCACCAAGCTCGCCCGTAACATGGTGACGCGCTTTGGTATGTCCGATGAGTTTGGCATGATGGCACTCGGTACCGTTCAGAATGCGTACCTCAACCAGGACACGTCTCTCACCTGCGCCCCCGGTACGGCCGAGCGCGTGGACGCGATTGTCGCCAAGCTGATCGAGGATGCGCATGACCGCGCCCTGCAGATTCTCAAGGAGAACAAGTTCAAGCTCCATGAGCTGGCTCGTTATCTGTACAAGAAGGAGACGATCACGGGCGAGGAGTTTATGAATCTTCTTACGCGCGAGAATCCGCTGATGCCAAAGCAGCAGTAAGGCTGCCTGCGCAGTGTCGAACGCCCCATTTGAGTGTCTATCTCAAATGGGGCGTTCTGCTTGAGGGAGATGCAAATGAAGATCGTGGTGAGTGCCTGCTTGATGGGCGAGAGCTGCAAGTATAACGGACTTGACAATTACCATCGCAAGCTGGTCGAGGCTTGCGAGCGTACGGGGACCGAGGTCCTGCTGATGTGCCCCGAGGTTTTTGGCGGTCTGCCTACGCCGCGCAAGCCATCCGAGATTGTGGACGGTGAGGTCCGTACCTGCGAGGGTGCCTCGGTCGATCGCGAGTTTCGCCTAGGTGCCCAGCGTGCGCTCGATATGTGCGAGCACTTTGGCGGCCCGTCCGAGATCGCTGTGTGCGTCTTACAGGACCGTAGCCCCTCGTGCGGTGCGGGTCGCGTCTACGATGGCACCTTTAGCGGTACGCTCACCGCGGGCAACGGTGTTTTTGTCGATCTGCTGCTGCGTCACGGGTACCGTGTGATTCCGGCTAGCGAGTTCGATCCCAGCATGCTGGAACATTGTCCATAGCACTCGAACCCAACACTTCCTCACGGGTGACCGTTTTGGCATCATCCGTGAAGTTGATATTGAGTACGACCCGGTCATCAAGGACGTAGACCGAGTTGACAGGCGCCGCACCCAGGCAGCCCCTCCCCGCGGCCCTCGCGCAGGAACGCGTACACGGTCCTCTCGTCTCTTGCGCCCCCCGGAACTGTCCACATCAGTGTAGCCAATCCAGTCCGCCAAGGGCTGCAGCCCGGACAACGCGGCGATGGAGGGCTTCTTCGGCCTGCTCAAGAAGGAGTTCTGGCATGGCAGGGACTGGTCGGACTGGACCCCGCCCGCTTCATCGAGGAGCTCGGGGGCTGGATCGGCCGATACAATACGGAGAGGCGCAGCGATGCGCTCGGTGGCCGCACGCCGGCCGAGTTCCGCTCCGCGCTGGGAAGGGCCGCGTAACGGTCCAAGAAATCGTCCGCAGTTCCCATTCCTGCCCCTTTGGGACAGCTTCTTGTTGGGGCTTGCCCGCCCCAAACCCTGCTAGGAACGAGTACAGCAAACTGGAATTATCAAATTAGTCTTTGCAAATAACCTTTGAACCTTCACCATCAATTACAATTCCCT
>URUI01000077.1 GCA_900551015.1 uncultured Collinsella sp. | reverse complement strand
GATTCGGTCGCACGGAGAGCATTTCCCAGTTGACAAAACTATAGGAACACCCCCCGGCTTAGGAGGCTTTAACCTGAGTGGTTCGCGAGCTAGCGGGCCTGCTTTACCTTTGCCGCCGCCTCGACAAACGACTTCCACAGGTTAAAGTCGGTTTCGAGCGTCTTCCACGTGTACTCGGGATGCCATTGCACGCCTAGACAGAATGGTTGGCCTTCGACCTCGATGCACTCGGGAATACCGTCGGTTGCCTTGGCGACCAAGCGCGTGCTTTTACCCAGACGATCGACGCAGCAGTGATGTGCTGAGTTGGTCTGGATCAGTCTGTGGCCGCCAAGCGCGCGCTCCAGCAGCGAGCCCGGCATGACCTCGACAGGGTGCACGGGATCGTTGAGCACGTGGGTATGGCGCCACTGTGTGCGGCCCTCGCGAGCGCCCAGGCTCGGCACGTCCATGCACAGAGTGCCGCCAGTGGCGACATTGAGCAACTGCGTGCCGCGGCAGGTGGTAAAGAGCGGCTTTTTGGCGCGGAGCACCTCGCCGACCAGCTTAAACTCAAAGCTATCGCGGATCTCACAGCAGAGGGTGGGGTCGTAGGGTCGATCATCGCCCCAACGTTTGGGATTGACATCGGGGCCGCCGGGAATGGCGATGCCGTCGGCGATATCGACGTAATGACGGATGACCTCAATGTCCTCGGTGATGGACATCTGCAGCGGCAGGCCGCCGGCGGCAAGGATGGCATCGACAAAGACACTTGCGATTTCCTCGTTGGGGGAGAGCGTCTCGCTTAAAAACGGCTTTGCCTCTTCCCAACGCGGCGCGACGAGGATGAGTGGGCGGTCGGTGGGGGCGACGTCGACATGTGGGGTGTAGGACGATGAAGTGCGAGTTCCGATCATAGGTGTTGCTTTCGAATCTAAAGGTGACAGGGCGCATGAGAGACGTAGGACAACACTTTCAATGGATTTGTCCCACGGGGTGGCTGGCTAGTGGCCCTTAATGGAGTTGAGGAAGTCCTGGGCGCGCTTGGTCTGGGGGTGGTCGAAGAACCCGTCGGGCGTGCCGGTTTCCACAATCTGGCCATCGGCCATAAACACGACACGGTCGGCCACGCGGCGGGCAAAGTTCATCTCGTGCGTAATCACGATCATCGTCATGCCCTGCTGCGCCAAGCGCACCATGACCTCGAGCACCTCATTGATCATCTCGGGGTCAAGGGCACTCGTGGGCTCATCGAAGAGCATGGCCTTGGGCTGCATGGCAAGAGAACGGGCGATGGCCACGCGCTGCTGCTGGCCGCCCGAAAGCTGTGCGGGTACCTTGTCGGCCTGCTCGGCCACGCCCACGCGGCTCAGCAGGTCCATGGCGCGCTCACGAGCCTCCTCCTTGGACACGCCCAGCACATCGACCGGTCCCAGCATGACGTTCTGCAGTACCGTCATATGTGCAAACAGGTTGAACTGTTGGAACACCATGCCCAGCTCGGCACGCATGCGGGCAAGGTCTTTGCCTTCCTGCGGCAAGGGCTCGCCCTCGATGAGGATCTCGCCCGAGTCGATGGTTTCCAGGCGATTGATGGTGCGGCACATGGTCGACTTGCCCGAGCCCGAGGGGCCGATCACCACGACGACTTCGCCGCGGTCGACCGAGAGATTGATGTCGTTGAGAACGTGCAGGTCGCCGTAGTGCTTATCGACGTGCCTGAGCTCGATCAGCGGCTGATTGCCGGTGGAAGAGGTGCTCTGTGCCATGGTGCTCGGCTCCTTATGACTCGAAATGGTAAAGCGTTAGCGGATGATGGTCGCGCCGGTCTTGTGCGAAACGTAGACAGCGGCCTTGTTGATCGCGACGTTGATGAGGATGTAGATGACCGCGATCACCAGATAGACCGATACGAGCGCGTCGTAGTTGGTGATGAGCACGCGGGCATTTTGCATGAGGTCGGGGTAGCTCACCACATAGGCGACGGTGGTGTCTTTGACTACGACCACGAGCTGCGAAATCAACGACGGAATGATAAACCGAATCGCCTGGGGCAATACGATTTTAAAGGTGATTTTGGCCTTGGAGAGACCGAGCGCCTGGGCTGCCTCGACCTGACCACGCGGCACGGCGTTGACGCCGGCGCGGAAGATCTCGGCAAGTACGCCGGCTGCAGCGAGCGCGACGGGAAGCGTGAGCATCCAAAACGACGGCAGTGAAATCTTGTACTGAGGCAGCACCAAAAAGAAGAAGTAGATGAACAGCAGGCTCGGCACGCCACGGAAGAAATCGGTGAGCACGCGGCAGACCAGCTGCAGCGGCTTGATGTCGCTGGTACGGCCGAGCATGAGGGCTAAGCCCAGTACCAGCGCGATGGCGCCGGCGGTGAGCGCGACCTTTACTGTGCCCTCAAAACCGGCAAGCAGGAACTTCCAGGTGGTGAGGTGCGTAAAGAAGTACCAGTAATGGACCGAAAGCTGGCCGGTCACATAAAAGCGCTGCAGTACCAGAGCGATGAGCGCGGCCACGGCAACAAGTGAGATGGCGGTGCCGACGCGAATCTTGGCGCGCATCTTGGGGCCGGGAGCCTCGTAGAGCGCATCGCGCATGGTGAGCGCGGAGGTGGAGTGCTTGCTCATCGGAGGATCCTCACCTTCTTATCGATATAGTTGCCAATGTGGCTCACCACAAAGGCCGTGCCCAGGTAGCCGAGCGCCGAGATAAAGAACGCGGCGACGCCGCCGAGCGAGCGCGTGTTGATGTAGCTCACCACGCCGGTGAGCTCCTGCGGTTTAAGCGGCACCTGACTGCCGAGCGCGGTGGTGAGCATGACGGCGATAAAGAGGTTGGTCATGGGCAGCACGCTCGAGCGCAGCGCCTGCGGAATCACGATCTTGGCGAGGATACGGCTGAAGCTCATGCCCAGCGAGCGGGCGGCTTCCACCTGGCCGACACCGACGGTGTTGATGCCGCTCATAAAGTTCTCGGAGCCAAAGGCAGAACCCAAGAGCACTGTGGCGACGATGACGCAGGTGCGGTAGGGCAGGACGACCTTGAGCGGGGGCAGCGCATAGACGACGATAATGAGCAGCGCGATGCCGGGGATGTTACGGAAGACCTGGACATACAGGTCGCCAAAGACGCGCAGCGGCTTGAGCGGCGACACGCGCATCACGGTGACGGCGACGGCCAGCACCATGGCGATGGCAAACGACTCAAGCGTCATGCCCCAGGTTGCTAGCAGCGCGTCGATATAGTTCTGGCCATAGAGCGACCAGAGCTCGGAGAGACTCATGCGGACCTCCCGCCGGTAAGGAAAGGGGCTCCCGTGTGTACGGAAGCCCCGACAACTCAGTGAGGAAACAGTTTAGCGCAATAAAGCGCATCGTGCGTTTCCGTATGGTTTCGTAGCGGCCGTTACTAGGCTCGCTGCCTAGGCGCCGATCTCGGGCAGCTCGGGAACATTGGTGTCGCCCGTACGGTCGCCAATGCAGATCTGCCACAGCTCGGTCCAGGTGCCGTCATCCTCGATCTTCTTAAGGAAGTCGTTGACAAAGGCGACACCGTCGGAATCGAGCGGCAGGCCGATGCCGTAGGGCTCCTTGCTGCCGAAGGGCTTGCCGGCAATCTTGTACTTGCCGGGCTCGCGGACCAGGGCGCTCTGCTGCATGTTGTTGTCGATGACGTAGGCGTCAACGCGGCCCTGCTGAAGTGCCTGGCGGGCCTCCTCGTCGGTCTTGAACTCCTGTTGGCTGGCCTTGGGGGCGAACTCCTCCAGGATGGCGGGGCCGTTGGAGCCGGACTGGACGGCGACGTTCTTGTCGGCCAGGTCGTCGACGCTCTTGATGTCGTCGTTGTCGGCGAGCACCAGGATAGCCTGCTGGGTGTAGTAGTAGGGACCGGCGAAGGAGACGAGCTTCTTGCGCTCGTCAGTGATGGTGTAGGTGGCAAAGACAGCGTCGACCTGGCCGTTCTGCAGGACGGACTCGCGCGTGTCCGAGGTCACCTGGGTGATCTCGACCTTGTTCTCGCCCAGAATGTAGTTGGACAGGAGCTGTGCGATACCGGCGTCGAAGCCGCGGGTCTGACCGTCTTTCTCGTTGAGGAGGGAGAAAAGCGTAGAGGTCTGAACGCCACCGATCTTAAAGACGCCGGCGTCCTTGACGGCCGTAGCCCAGGTGCTGGCGGCGATGGCATCGTCATCGGCCTTGGGGCCGTTGTCGACGAGCTTGTCGAATGCCTTGGCGTCGAGCGTGGTGGAAGCCTCGGTATCTTCGGAGCTCTTGGAGGAGCCGGCGGCGGAACCCTTGTCGGCCTCGGCACTGGTGTCGGAGCAGCCGGCAAGACCAAGGCCGGCGACGGTTGCGAAGGTGGCGGCAACGAAGCCGCGGCGGTCGAGAACGACCTGCTGGGAGAGGTTTTTGCTCATGGTAGAACACCTTTCTCAATAAAATCCCTAGCGGTTGAGTAGAGTTATACCCCATCCCGCTCAAATGGGTCAACACGAAATAACTCAGAAACATACTTACCTTATGGGTTATTCTACCTACCAAAAAGGGACAGGTCTATTTTGGTAGGTTTTATCTGGGAAAACGTCGGTTATTGCTGCTGAGACGGCGTTTCGCGGACGGCGTGGCCGCTCGCGGCGGTCGTTATAATGGCGGCAACGCGACATATATATAAGTAAGGAGATCGCGTATGAACGATTATTCGTTTTTCGCACCGACCATGACCTAAAACCACCACAAAGGGGACAGGCACCTTTGTGGTGGTTTGGGCTGGTACGGCGGCCGGTCTCGTTGTTTTGTCTCAATCTGTAACATCTGCAGCCATTTTTGCCGAGTATCTGTTACAGATCGAGATTTTCTCTTCAGGGGAATTCGAATGTCTCAATCTGTAACAGGTAGACGAGGAAATGGGTTCTTACTGTTACAGATTGAGACAAAGGTCAGGGGCAAAGACGGTTTGTCTCGATCTATAACAGCTAGACGCGGATATGTCCGCTAGATGTTACAGATTGAGATAATCGCGTCGCGAAAATATAAACCTCCGCAGGGGTGCTTCCCTTGCGGAGGTTTTTTACTCGTTAAGTAGCCTTACGGCTTCGGCGGCCATGTTCTCGACCGTCATGCCGTTCTGCGCGAGGAGTTCGTTGGGGTCGTAGCGGTCGGGGAAGCCCTTGGCGATGCCAAAGGTGCGCGTGCGCACGGGCGTGCAGGCCAAGTAGCACGCGACGCGCTCGCCCCAGCCGCCGTCCAAGATGCCGTCCTCGAGGGTGACGACAACACGATGCTCGACAGCAAGGTTATCGAGGAGCTCGCGGTCGAGCTCGGTTGCAAAGCGCGGGTTGACGAGCGTGGTCTCGATGCCGTACTCGGCAGCCAAGCGATTTGCCACGCGCTCGCCCAGCTCAAAGAAATCGCCAAGCGCGAGCACGGCCACGTCGCGGCCCTGGCGCACCACGTTGTAGCGAACGGCGCTGTAATCGGTGCCCTCGGCAGGCGTCAGATCGGGACGGCTTACCAGGCCAATGCCCGGTACGCGGATCGCCACAGGATGCTCGCGGTGGTCGAGCGACCAGCTCAGCATGGACAGATATTCCTCCATGCAGGCCGGCGCCAAGTAGTGCATGTTGGGAAGACCGCCCAGCATGGAAATATCAAAGAACGAAAGGTGCGTCTCGGACGTAGTGCCAAAGATTGATGCGCCAAACACTAGGATCGTCGCCGGGGCATCGTTGAGGCACAGGTCGTGCCACAGCTCGTCGTAGGCGCGCTGCAAAAACGTGCCGTACACACCAAAGACTGGCTTGGCGCCCGAGCGCGCAAGCGCGGTGGCAAAGGTCACGGCGTGCTCCTCGGCAATGCCCACGTCAACAAACTGCTTGCCTGCCGCGGCGCGAAGCTCGGGCGTAAAGCCCATGATGTAGGGCGTTGCGGCCGTGATGCCCACAACCTGCGGATCGCGCTCTATGGCAGCGCTCAGGGCCTCGCCCGTAATGTCGGCATAGGTGCGCGGCGCAGGCTCGCTCGGATGGCCCGGGCAGAGCTTGCGGCCGGTCGCCATGTCAAAGGGGCCTACGTGATGCCAACGCTCGGGATCGCTCTGAGCTGGCTCAAAGCCCTTGCCTTTGGCGGTGGAGACGTGCAGCACGATGGGATGATCGATATCGCGCAATTCCTGCAGCGCGTCGACGAGGGCCAACACATCGTTACCGGCGTCCAGATAGCGGTAGTCGAGCCCCATCGCGCGGAAAACGTTGCGCTCACAGGTGCCGTTGCTGGCGCGTAGCTCGGCCAGATTGCGATACAGGCCACCGTGGTTTTCGGCGATGGACTGGTCGTTGTCATTGACGACGATGATCAAGTTGCTGTCGAGTTCGGCGGCATTGTTGAAGCCCTCAAACGCTAGACCGCCCGAAAGCGAGCCGTCGCCAATGACGGTAATGACGTTGTAGCTGTCGCCCGCCAAATCGCGGGCGTGTGCCAAGCCGCAGCCCAGGCTCACCGATGTGGAGGTATGACCCATGGCGAACAGGTCGTGCTCGGACTCGTCGGGATTGGCAAAGCCAGAAGCCTCGCCATAACGCTCCGGATCGATATAGGTGTACGCGCGCCCAGTCAGCGCCTTGTGGGCGTAGGTCTGGTGCGAAACGTCAAAGACAATCTTGTCGATGGGGGAGTTAAACACGCGATGAAGCGCAACCGTAAGCTCAACGACGCCCAAGTTGGGGGCAACGTGTCCGCCGACGGCGGCGGAGCTTTCGAGGATGGCGTGGCGGATCTCGCCGCAGAGCAGTGGAAGCTCGGCGCGGTCGAGAGCCTTGACGTCCTCGGGCGTTGTCGTTTGCGTAAGCAGCATCGTTGTGGGTTACTCCATGCGAATCGAGCGCCGGCGCTCCCTCGGCCGGCACAATTGCACAAAACAGTCTCGCACATTTTGGCGATTGATATGTGACGGCGGCGCGGTAATTCGCCAACTGGTGGGGCAAAACGTTTTGTCCGATGCCATACTGATAAGTTCCATGATGATTTTATTCATTGCGTGCAGGCTGTGGCTTGCCGCCGAGCTCCGCCGGAAGGAGGCCGCATGTCCGATACCGTTCGTGCCGAGAAAATCGCGTGCGAAGTAGACCATGCTGCCCGTCAACTGGCACAGGCGGGCCGTCTGGACCTGACGCGCGAGTTTATCCAGCATGGCGATGTGACGGTGTATGCGCATGTGACCTCGGTGGCGCGGGCAAGTCTGTCATTTGCCGAGCGCTTGGGCCGTGCGGGCATTTCGGTCGACCGCGCCTCGCTGCTGCGCGGGGCCCTGCTGCACGATTACTTTCTCTATGACTGGCACGATCCCGACCCAAGCCATCGACTGCATGGCTTTCGTCACCCGTTTTTTGCCCTGGCGCGTGCGGAGGAAGATTTTGAGCTGACGTCGCGCGAGCGGAATATCATCGCACGCCATATGTTTCCGCTGGTGCCGGTGCCGCCGACGTGTCGTGAGGCTTGGATTGTATGCCTGGCAGATAAATGGTGCGCTCTGCGTGAGACGGTCGCCGGCCGTCTGCGGCGCAAGGACAAGGCGGACGATGACGTGAGCAGCGAATCGAACGAAAAGAGGAGAGGGTAGACGGTGGGAACCGCGATCGACATGGCATTTGACGGCGCGACGCTTGCCGCCTGTCCACTCTCGGCACTGGTGCTCTCGTTTGCCTTTTACGGGTTTTGCGGCTGGGCGTGGGAGTCGACGGTTTGCGCCATGCTCAATCACGGACGATTTGCCAACAGTGGCTTTTTGCTGGGGCCGTGTTGCCCTATCTATGGTGTGGGCGGCATAGCCTGCTGGCTTTTGCTGCGCGGGATTCCAGATGCCTCGAGCCAGTTTGTCGCCGCGGCGCTTGTATGCAGCGTAATCGAGTACAGTGTGGGCCTTCTATTGGAAAAAACAACAGGCGCGCGCTTTTGGGATTACTCACACCTGCCGTTTAACCTGCACGGATGCATCTGCCTGTACTGGGCCTGTGCGTTTGGCTTGGGCGCGCTGTGCATTTGCCGCTTGGTGGAGCCGGCATTGCTGGGGCTGCTCGGTCATCTGCCGGTGCTAATCGTGCGCTTGGCCGCCTTCGTCGTTGCGGTCGCGATGATGGTCGATGCGGTGTGCTCGTTGGCGAGCTGGCGCCGCCTGTCCGATGAGCTGGAGCGTGTGCGCGCCGACCTTGCCGACCGCATCAATGAGTCGCTTGCCGATGCCTCCGACTCTATGCTCGAACGTATTCCCGATTCGGCGATCGACTCGGTGGCGCAGACGCATATCCGCGGTCGCGCCGTTAACGCCTGGCTGGCCGAGCTGGGTGACGCGGCGCTCGATGCCCTGCGCGAGAAGGCTTCAATGCCGACGTTTATCTCGGATGGTGCTCGCGCTGACGAGGACACGGTACAGACTGCCGCCCGGCAGCTGGAAACAAACGCAGCGG